>NZ_JARWBG010000040.1:0-65557 GCF_029846775.1 Streptomyces chengmaiensis | reverse complement strand
GGGTATCAACATATCTGGCGTTGACTTTTGGCACGCTGTTGAGTTCTCAAGGAACGGACGCTTCCTTCGTACTCACCCCGACCAACCGGTCCAGGCTTTCCTCCGGGCGCTTCCCTTCGGTGTTTCGCTTTTCGCGTTTCCGACTCTATCAGACTCTTTCGCGTCCGATTCCCCGTCGGAAGGGGTTCGCCTTCCGGTTCCGGCGCTTTCGCGCTTTCCCCTTTCCGGCGGCTCCGACTCTACCAGATCCTTTCGGGCCTGATTCCCAGTCAGCGGGAGTTGCCTTTCCGGCCGTTGCGGGCCGTTCCGACGCCCAAACTGTAGCCGATTTCCCGGGCTGCTCATAATCGAGCGTTCGAAATGAATTTCGGCATGCCGAAATTCATCCCGGTTGGGAGGTCGTGCGTGAGTTGGGTTGCCGCTCCAGGCGACGTGAACTGCTGCCGCAGAACCGTTCCGGCTCCGTGACAACCCGAAGAACTTTACGGACCGCGCAGGTGCGTGTCAAGCGCCGCTGATCAGTCGAGTGAGTTCAGTCCAGATCGGTCAGCCGGCCGCCCGCGTCCGGTTGGGCGTCCTCAACCCTGCGCAGCACACGGATCAGCAGCTCGCCCAGCAGGGCGCGTTCCCCTCCGGACAGGTCCTGGAGCAGATCCTCCTCGAAGCTCGTGGCCATACGCATCGCCTCGAGCCACTTCGCTCGGCCCTCGTCGGTGAGTTCCACGATGACGCGCACGCGATTCGTCTCGTCGCGGTCGCGCGTGACCAGGCCCTCGCCCGCCATGCGGTCGATGCGGTGCGTCATCGCCGCCGGGGTGAGACCCAGGCGTCTGGCGATGTCGCCGGGACCCATGCGGTAGGGGGCGCCGGAGAGAACGAGGGTCTTGAGGACCTCCCACTCCGCGTTGCTGATGCCCAGGTCGGCCACTTGGCGGCCGTACGCCACGTTCATCCGTCGATTGAGCCGGCCCAGAGCCGAGACCACCTTCTCGACCTGCGGGTCGAGATCGCCGAACTCTCGCTGATACGCGGCGATCTGTTCGTCCAGGCTCGGTTCCTGGGGCTCGGAAGACGTCTCGGGGCCCTCAGGGGTCGCAGTTGGCATGCACTGCAGTATCGCACGCGGCGCGTTGGCATTGAAGTCCTTGGACATGTACTGTTTAGTTTCGAACTTTAGTTTTGAAGTCTTCAGGCCTGAGGGCTTCATACCTTCATCCCTCCAGATCTCCGTGATCTTCAGACCCGAGGCAGGTGAGTGTGACCAGGGCGATGGGCGCCGCGATGCGCCGGATCCAGGCAGGCAACGTGCTGAGTGCGTTCGGACTCGGCTTCACCGTTCCCTTTCTGTATGTCTATGTGGCGCAGGTGAGACAGCTGGGCGCGACGGCTGCGGGTGTGGTGCTCGCCGTGTTCGCCGTCGCCGCCCTTGTCGCCCTCCCCTTCACCGGGCGGATCATCGACCGCCGCGGGCCGCTGCCCGTCCTCCTGGGGGCCGTCCTGCTGGCCGCCGTAGGGGCCGCGGCGCTGGGCGTGTCCGGCAGCGTCCACGCCGTCGTGTTGTCCGCGGCGCTGCTCGGCGGCGGCACGGCGGTGATGCAGCCCGCCCTGGCCACGATGATCGTGTGGTGCTCAAACAGCGGCACCCGCACCCGGGCGTTCGCCACGCAGTTCTTTCTGCAGAACCTGGGGCTCGGCATCGGCGGGCTGATCGGCTCGAAGATCGTCGATGAGAGCCGGCCGGCGAGCTTCACGCTGCTGTTCTCCATCGAGGCCGTGATGTTCCTGGTGCTGGCGGGGCTCGCACTCACCATCAGGCTGCCGCAGGCGCCGTCACTGCGCGACGCGATGCCGGAGAACGCCGAGGCCCAGGCCAAGAGCGGGCTGCGAACAGTGCTGGGGCACCGCTCCATGGTGCAGCTGTGTGTGCTGGGATTCGTGTTGTTCTTCGCCTGCTATGGGCAGTTCGAGTCCGGTCTCACGGCATACGGCACGGAAGCCGCCGGGATCGACGCCTCCACCCTCGGCGTGGCGATGGCCGCCAACACCGGGGCGATCGTGGTCGCGCAGTTCCTGGTCCTGAAGTTCGTCGAGCGCCACAGGCGGAGCCGGGTGATCGCCGGGGTGGGGCTGCTGTGGGCGGCAGCGTGGATCGCGGCAGGGTACGCGGGTCTCGGGCACGGCAGCCAGGCCATGGCGACGGCCGCCTTCATCTCCACGTACGCACTGTTCGGGCTCGGTGAAGCGATGCTGTCGCCGACCGTCGCACCGCTCGTCGCGGATCTGGCGCCCGAGTCGATGGTGGGGCAGTACAACTCCGCGTTCGCACTGGTCAAGCAGCTGGCGCTGGCGGTCGGCCCGGCGGTGGGCGGTCCGATGGGGGCCATGCTGCCCGGCCCGTACATCGTGACCTTCATCCTCTTCTCCCTCGGCATCAGCGTGCTGGCGCTGCGGCTGGGGCGGCGGCTCACCCCCGTACAGGACCAGCCGTCGCTTGCCGCGGCGTCGCGCGTGGTGGCGGTGCACAGACCCGCGCCGGAGAGGGCCGTGGGCGCCGCACGCTGAACGGCCACACGCCGGCGGGCTGCCCACTGACGGCCCCTGGCCGACCGCCCGCCGGCCGACCGGCTGCCGGCGCTGGGTCGGCGGCGCGCACTGGCCGGGCGGAGCCCCTTCAGCGCGGCAGGGCGAACTCGCACCAGACCGCCTTGCCGCCGCCCGGGGTGCGGCGGCTCCCCCAGGACGAGGCGATCGTCGCGATGATCGAGATTCCGCGGCCCGCCTCGTCCTCCGTCTCGGCGCGGCGGCGGCGCGGCAGATGGTCGTCTCCGTCCGTCACTTCGATGGTCAGCCGGCGGTCGGTGCGGCGGAGCCGCAGCCGCATGGGCGGCGTGCCGTGCTTCAGGGAGTTGGCGACCAGTTCGCTCGCCGCCAGCACGCCCAGATCGTGCAGTTCCGGGGAGAAGCGCCAGGACGCCAGCACCCCTGAGGCGAAGGCCCGGGCGCGCGGGGCGGCCTCCACCCCGCCGAGGAGGTCCAGGGCGGCGTTGTGGAACAGCTCCGCGTCCCCGCCTGTGCGGGTGGGGTGCTGGACGACGAGCACCGCCACGTCGTCGTCGTGGTCGGCGGTCACCCCGAGGGCGCGGATCAGCCGGTCGCAGACCACCTGAGGCCCGCCCGTCGCACCGGCGAGCGCGCACTCCAGCGCGGCCACGCCCTTGTCGATGTCCTCGCCGCGGCGCTCGACCAGCCCGTCCGTGTAGAGGACGGCGCTGGCGCCGGGAGGCAGGGCGATGGAGCCCGAGGTGTGCAGCCAGCCTCCGGTGCCGAGTGGCGGGCCGGTGGGCTCCTCCGCCCGGAGGACCGTGCCGTCCTCGTCCCTGACGAGGACGGGGAGATGGCCGGCGGAGGCGTAGACCAGGCGTCCCTCGTTCGGGTCGTGGACGGCGTAGACACAGGTGGCGATCTGGCTGGGGTCGATCTCGGAGGCGAGCCCGTCGAGCAGCTGGAGCACCTCGTGCGGCGGCAGGTCCAGGCGGGCATAGGCCCGTACGGCGGTGCGGAGCTGGCCCATGACGGCGGCGGCGCGCACCCCGCGGCCCATGACATCGCCGATGACGAGGGCCGTGCGGCCCGCGCCGAGGGTGATCACGTCGTACCAGTCGCCGCCCACCGCGGCGTCCGTGCCGCCCGGCTGGTAGGTGGCGGCGATCCGCAGGTCGTCGGGCTGCTCCAACTCCTGGGGCAGCAGCGACCTCTGGAGGGTGACGGCGGTCTCGCGGTGTCGGCGCTCGCTGGCGCGGAGTCGCTCTGCCGCCTCGGCCTGGTCGGTGACGTCGGCCGCGAAGACGAGGACGCCCGCGACGTTCCCGGCGCCGTCGGCGCGCTCGCCGCCCGTTGTGCCGAGGGGGGAGTCAGTGCCGTCGACGACCGGTCCGGTGTGCGGCGCGGCGGCGTCGCCGCTGTGCTCGGCGGGCAGGCAGGTGATGGTGTACGAGCCGTGTCCCCGGACCTTGCGGGACTTGACGGTCCGGGGCCGACCGCTGCGCAGCACCTGGTCCATCAGCGGGAGCAGGCCGAGTTCGGCCAGCTCGGGGCAGCTCTCGGCGGCTGCCGTGCCGGCCTGGCGGGGGCCGAACACCGCGGCGTAGGCGTCGTTGACATACGCGACGCGGTGTTCCGGGCCGTACACGAGGGCGACCAGCGCGGGGAGTCTCCCGAGCATCTCGCTTACGGAGAAGTCGTCGAGGGCGGGCGCGTCGGGCGGGGCCTCCGGCTGCCGGGTGTACTCGCCGCGGGCCGCGGGCACCGAGCCTTCCCCCCGCCGGGCCGGGGAGCGCCCATGGTCGGTCCTCCGCGCTGCGGCGCGACGCTGCGTACCCGGGAGCCTTGCGCTCCAACGCGTGAAGTTCACTGACTTTCTAGCCTCAATGGGTTGTCGCCAAGGGTCACTCTGCGCAGGTGTGAGCCCACCTATGGTCACACGTCCAGTGTGACCGACCGGACTGACAGTCCTGCCGCTACGGACCGTCCTTCGGTCGGTCTTTGGGGCTGCCGCGCCCGTCCTCGGAGTCGCCGGATCCGGTGGGCCCGTCAGGCCCTTGGGATGTACGTCTGCCGCCGGCCGCGAGTTCAAACTCCGCTCGGGGATGTTCCAGCGAGCCGAGGGAGACGATCTCACGTTTGAACAGGCCGGCGAGGGTCCATTCGGCGAGTACCCGGGCCTTGCGGTTGAAGGTGGGCATGCGGTTGAGGTGGTACATGCGGTGCATCAGCCACGCGGGGTAGCCCTTGAGCTTGCGGCCGTAGACATGGGCGACGCCCTTGTGGAGGCCGAGGGAGGCGACGGAGCCCGCGTACTTGTGGGAGTACTCCCTGAGGGGGCGGCCGCTGAGCGAGGCTGCGATGTTCTCGGCGAGGACCTTGGTCTGGCGCAGGGCGTGCTGGGCGTTCGGCGCGCACTCCGTGCCGGGCTCGTCGGCCGTGATGTCGGGAACGGCGGCGGCGTCGCCGGCCGACCAGGCGTGTTCGACGCCTTCCACGGTGAGCCGGGCGGTGCAGCGCAGGCGTCCCCGTCCGTTGAGGGGCAGGTCGGTGGCGGTCAGGAGCGGCGCCGGCTTCACGCCCGCCGTCCACACGACGGTGCGGGTGGGAAAGCGTGAGCCGTCGCTCAGCACGGCCACCCGGTCCTCGCAGGACTCCAGACGCGTTTCGAGCCGGACGTCGACGTTGCGGGCGCGCAGCTCGCGTACCGCGTACTTGCCCATCTGCTCCCCCACCTCGGGGAGGATGCGGTCGGTGGCCTCGACGAGGATCCACTTCAGGTCGGCGGGCTTGATGTTGTGGTAGTAGCGCGCGGCATAGCGGGCCATGTCCTCGAGCTCGCCGAGTGCCTCGACGCCCGCGAAGCCGCCGCCGACGAAGACGAAGGTCAGCGCGGCGTCGCGGATGGCCGGGTCGCGGGTGGAGGAGGCGATGTCCATCTGCTCGATGACATGGTTGCGCAGGCCGATGGCCTCCTCGACGGCCTTGAAGCCGATGCCGTGGTCGGCGAGGCCGGGGATGGGCAGGGTGCGCGAGATGGAGCCGGGCGCGAGGACGAGTTCGTCGTAGGCGATCTCCTTGGGGCCTGCGCCCTCCTCCTCCGTGGCGAGGGTGTTGACGGTGGCCGTGCGCTTGGCGTGGTCGATGGCCGTGGCCTCGCCGATGAGCAGGGCGCACCTGTGGAGCTCCCGGCGGAGCGGGACCACGACATGGCGCGGGGAGATGTTGCCTGCGGCCGCCTCCGGCAGGAACGGCTGGTACGTCATATACGGGTCGCGTGTGACCACCAGGATCTCCACCTCGCCGCGGCCGAGCTCGGCCTTCAGCATCCGCTGGAGGCGCAGCGCGGTGTACATGCCGACATAGCCTCCGCCGACGACGAGGATGCGCCTGTCCGGACGTCGTCGTCCGGGGGTCGTCCCGCCGGGATTCGCAGCCTTCACCATCCCATGACGCAACGGGCTCAGCCGTTTGTCCACAGCCCCGGC
This sequence comes from Streptomyces chengmaiensis, assembly GCF_029846775.1. NCBI lineage: Bacteria > Bacillati > Actinomycetota > Actinomycetes > Kitasatosporales > Streptomycetaceae > Streptomyces > Streptomyces chengmaiensis. Next base: position 59,528 of record NZ_JARWBG010000040.1, on the reverse strand, counting down.
AAATTGTGTGACCGGAGCCCGCGCGGGGGCGGGGCGGTCCGTCGGCCGTGGAGGATCAAAGGCGTGCAGGTCAGGATAGGCCTGGGGGGTGTGGGGACGGGGGGTCATAGGGAACCTTCCGGCCCTTGCTCCGATCGGGGGGCGCTCCGTGCGGAACCACCCCCTTCTGAATTGACCCGGGCTCAACTATGTTCGTATCCCGTCGGGGTGTCCGGACGCGGCACGCCCGGCAGACCAGGGTGGGGAAAGTCTCCGGGGGGAGACGTCATGACCGGGGGAACACATATGCACATCCAGGACTCGCATTGGCACACCGCCGACGTCTCGACCGCGTCGGCATCCGCGCAGGGCGCGCCGACGGCGATCGCCACACGCGCGGGGTCCGTCGGGGCCGGGCGTCAGACTCCGCTGCGGGTGGATGCCCAGCGCAATCTGGAGCATGTCCTGCGCGCGGCGCGCGAGGTGTTCGGCGAGCTGGGCTACGGCGCTCCGATGGAGGACGTGGCGCGGCGCGCCAGGGTCGGCGTGGGCACGGTGTACCGCCGGTTTCCCAGCAAGGACGTGCTGGTGCGGCGGATAGCCGAGGAGGAGACCGCGCGGCTGACGGAGCAGGCGCGGACGGCGCTGGGGCAGGAGGAGGAGCCATGGCCGGCGCTCGCGTGCTTCCTGCGGACGTCGGTGGCGTCGGGCGCGGGCCGGCTGCTGCCGCCTCATGTGTTGCGGGTGCGCGTGGACGGCGGAGGTCAGCCGGGTGACGGCGGCGAAGAGGTCCGGGTGCCCCAGCAGCGGGCGGGCGGGCCGGCTGCGGCGCGGGCGGGCGGGCCGGCTGCGGCGCGGGTGGTCGGGCCGCGCGGGGTGCCGGCGGAGGAGCAGGCCGAGTCGGGTGCTGACGAGTTGCTGGAGGTCGTGGGGCAGCTCGTGGAGCGGGCACGGGAAGCCGGCGAGCTGCGTGCCGACGTCACGGTGGCGGATGTGCTGCTGGTGATAGCCACGGCCGCGCCTTCCCTGCCGGATGCGGCGCAGCAGGCGGCGGCTGCGGAGCGGCTGCTGGACATCCTGCTGGAGGGACTGCGTCCGCGGGCCGTGTGACGTTCCGGCTGCGGGCCGGGCGTCAGTCGGCTGGTCGGCTGGTCGGCTGGTCGGCTGGTCGGCTGGTCGGCTGGTCGGCTGGTCGGCTGGTCGGCTGGTCGGCTGGTCGGCTGGTCGGGCCCATGGTCGCTCTGCGTTCGCTCTGCGGGTGAGACGCTGTCGAGCCGTAGTCGAACTACTGGGCAACGGCTGGTCAACCGGTCTGCTCGGTGGTGCCGTCGCGACATTCCCCGAACGGGTGAAAGCTCGTGCCTGGTTTCGGGGAGTCTCCCCGGACGGGTGGTTGCGGGACCTGAGGGGCCGGCGTATTGCGGCTCTGTGGCACTCTGGCTCGGTGTTCGAGTCCGCGCGTGCGTACGGGAGCTTCCGCGATGAGCGGTGACGGTCGGGGTGACAGACGGGACGAGTCTCTCGACAGTGCGGGCGGGGCTGAGGCAGCCGGTCTGCCCTCGAGGCAGGTGCCGAGCCAGGGAGGGCCCCGTGGCGCGTCAGGGATGCCCGGCGTGGGTGCGGACCCTGATGCGTCTGACGTCCGGGGCCCGGAGGGGGAGGCGGTTTCCGGCACGGAGGCGGTTTCCGGCGGGCATTCCGTGCCGCCGCAGTGGGGACGTACGGGACGCCGGGGGCCCCGCGGCCGGCACGCCGAACGCCAGGAGCCCCGCAGCCGGCACGCCGAACGCCAGGGCGGCAGGCGGGAGGAGTCCGTACTGCCGCCGCCCGTGAAGGCCCCTCCGTCGGACGCCGATCTCGTCCAGCGGATGCGGGACGGCGAGGACAGCGCGTACGAGGAGCTGTTCCGCCGCCACTCGGAGGCAGTGCGCCGCTATGCGCGCAGCTGCTGCCGGGATGCGCACACCGCCGACGATCTGACGGCGGAGGTCTTCGCAAGGACGCTGCAGGCCGTCCGCAGCGGCGCTGGCCCTGAGCAGGCGGTGCGGGCGTATCTGCTGACGACGGTGCGACGGGTTGCCGCGGCCTGGACGAAGACGGCGAAACGGGAGCATCTGGTCGATGATTTCGCGGTGTTCGCCGTGGAGGCGGCGCGCAGCGCGGACGGGGCGCATGACGATGCCCTCGGTCTGGGCGCGGACGTCCGCGCGATGCACGAGGCGGAGCAGTCGCTGGCCCTGCAGGCGTTCCGTTCGCTGCCGGAGCGCTGGCAGGCGGTGCTGTGGCATACGACGGTGGAGGAGGAGTCACCGAGCGAGGTCGCGCCGCTCTTCGGGCTGACGGCCAATGCCACGGCGGTGCTGGCCAGTCGGGCACGGGAAGGGCTCAAGCAGGCATATCTGCAGGCCCATGTGAGCTCCGCTCTCACCTCGGGCGGGGATTGTGCGCGGTATGCGGACCGGCTGGGTGCGTATGCCCGCGGGGGGCTGCGGATGCGGGCGGAGCGGGGACTGCGCAGACATCTGGAGGAGTGCGCCAGGTGCCGGCTGGCCGCCGGCGAGCTGGAGCATGTCAACGCGGGCATTCCGGCGCTGCTGCCTGTCGCGGTCATCGGCTGGTTCGCCGCCGGCTATTCGCTCAAGGCCGCGGGCGTGGCGGCCGGAGGGGCCGCCGGGGCTGCGGGTGCGGCTGCCGGCGGCGGAGCGTCCGGGAGCGCCGGAGCATCGGGGGCTGCCGGTTCGGCGGCTGCGGGAGGTGCCACAGGCGGTTCATCGACCGGTTCGGCAGCGGCCGGCGCAAGCGGTACCGCAGGGGCCAGCGGTTCGGCGGCTGCGAGCGCAGGCGGCACAGGCGGTTCATCGACCGGTTCGGCAGCGGCCGGCGGTGCAGCGGGCGAGGGCGTAGGGGCGGCCGCCAAGGCGACCGTCGCGGCGGCGCTGGCCGCCGCAGCCGCGGCGGCGGTCGTCTGGGCGATGGCCGGTGACCGGGAAATCCGGTCCGAGTCTGCGCCACAGGCCAAGCCGCCCGCGGCGCAGCCGGTGCCGCCTCCGGAGCCTGCGCCGTCGTCGCCGTCCCCGGAGCCGTCCGAGCCGCCTGCCGCGCGCGCGGCGGCGCCCGCCGTGCCGTCGTCCTCGGCAACGCCGCCTCCTGCCCCGACGCCGACGCCCGCGCCCACACCCTCCAAGGCGCCCACGCCCACGCCGACGCCGACGCCGACCCCGGCTTCTGTGACCCCCACCCCCGAGCCGAGCCCGACGCCCACTCCGACCCCCACTTCCCCGCCGACACCGGAACCTCCGCCTCCGGCCCCGGAGGTCTACCAGGTCAACCAGCTCCGCTACACGGTCCTCGGCGACCACACGGGCCCGGAAGTGCGGCTGGGCGGGAGCAGCTGGCTCTGGCAGCGCTGGGGCATGTCGATCGCCGGCACGCACTACGCCCACGGGGTCACCGTGCACGGCAAGTCCTCCGTGACCATCGACCTCAACCGGTCCTGCTCCGCCTACCAGGCCAGGGCGGGCGTGGACGACATGATGCTGGGGCTGGGCGCGGTGCGGTTCTCCGTCTACGGGGACGGGGCGCGGCTGTGGCGTTCGCCGGTGATCCGCAGCGGGGATCCGGCGGTGCCGGTGAATGTGTCGCTCATCGGCCGCAAGACGCTGCGGCTGGTCGTGGAGCCGCAGTCGCCGTTCGACGCCGCCGCGCTCGCGGACTGGGCCGAGTCGCGGATCAGCTGCCGCTGACGCGCTCCGGGCGGCCGCTTCCGGCGACGGGCGGTCAGGCCTGGAGGGTGCGGCGCGGCGGGACGCCGGCTGCGACGGCCCGCTGGCGCGGGGCGGCCGCGCCCGTCCAGCAGGTGCCGCGGCGGGATAGCAGCCGTCTGAGCCAGAGTTCGGTCGAGACGAGTTCGGCCAGCCCGTCCAGGGGGACGGGTTCCCCGTCGGCGGCCGCCCGCAGGGCTTTGCGGACGACCCGGGCCTCCACCAGTCCGGCGTCCGCCAGCAGCGGGGCGTCGAAGAGCGCCATCAGATGCGGCAGCGCGGCGCGCAGCCCCGCGCGCGCCGCCGCGGCGGCGTAGGCGTGGGTGGTCGCGCCCCAGCCCGGCGGCAGGTCGTGGATGCCGGCACCCGCGAGCACGTCGCGCAGGATCGCGGCACGCGCGCCCGGCTGGACCCGCAGCGACTCGGGTAGTCCGCGGCAGGCGCGTACGACGGCGTTGTCGAGGAACGGGGCGTGCAGCCGCTGGCTGCGGATCTCCGCGGCCTGCTCCAGAATCCGCTGGTCGACGGCGTGGCGGGCGAGGGCGGCGCGCGCTCGTGCCTCGCCGGGGCGCTGCACGGAGACGGGCCGGGTCGCCGCCGCGTTGAGGCGAACCGATACTTCCGCCAGCGCCTCACCGGTCAGCCAGCGTGCGGCCGGCCCCGGCCGGGACCAGGCGAGGGCTGCGAGCGAGGCGCTGAGCGGCCCGTCGGCGTCCATGAGGTCGGCGAAGCCGTCCCGTGCGGCGCCCTGCCGGCGCCCCGTACCCCGACCGCCCGGGCCGCCGCTGCCCGCGCCGCGGCCCGGCACGCGGTTGGCCTCCAGCAGCCGCCCGGCGGCCTTCTCCATGCCGGTGCGGTAGGAGGTGCGGGCCAGTCGCCGGGCGGCGCGGTAGACGGTCAGCGGAATGAACAGCGACTGCGGCGACGACCCTTCGGCGCGCGCGAGGGCAGTGACGGGCCGCAGCAGATGGCGGCGGCGCCGGTCCATCAGCAGATCGGCGAGCCGGGCCGGATGGGCGTCCAGCACCTGTCGTGCTCCGGCCCCGGTGAAGTGGTCGGCGCTGCCCGCGGCGAGCCGGGAGCGGTGGCGTTCCGCGGTGACGAGCGAGGGCGCTGGCTCATCGGTCAGCGGCCCGCTGTCGAGTCCCGCGAAAGGGAGGTTCTCCTCGCCTGCGGCGACCACGACATGGTGCAGCCGGGGGTTGGAGGCGATGGCGCGGGCGCGTTCCAGTTCCGCTTCGCGGGCCTCGCGGCCGCCGGTGGCCAGATCGTTGAAGGTGACGGCGAGGAGCCGCTCGCCCGCTCCCGTGCCGTGTCCCAGCACGGTCCCGGGGACGCCGGGCAGCCCGGCGGCGAGCAGCGCGAGCGTGCCGGACGCGCTGCCTCCCGACAGGTCCGCGCCGATGCCGGGCGCGGGCCCGGGGCGTCCGCGGGCGGCGCGCCGGTCGGCCGGGCCCATGCCCGGCACGGGGCCCGGATCGGGCGGCAGGGTCTCGGGCGCGTGCCGGGGGGCGGTGAGGCGGGCCCGTACGGCCTCGATCAGGGCGTCCCGTACGCCGTCGACGGCGCGGTCCGGGTCGATCTGAGGTCCGGCGACGGCGAGCGAGGCGACCGGCTCGTATCCGGTGATCTCCCGCGAGCCCTCGCGGAGGATCAGCGCATGGCCGGGCGGGATGCGCTTGACCCCTTCGTACGGGGTGGAGTCGCCGAGCGCCTCAGGACTCTCCGGGCAGGCGAGCAGCGCCGCGAGGTGCCCGATGTCGAGTTGGGCCTCGATCAGGTCGGCTAGCGGCAGGGCGGCGGTGGCGTAGGCGGTGCCACCCGCCCACGGGGTGTAGAAGACGGGTCTGGCGCCTGCGAGATCGCCGATCACGGTGATGCGGCGGCCGACCTGAACGACGGCCGTGTAGCTGCCGGGCCAGGCCGTGAGATGTCGCAGTGCGCCCCCGCGCGCTGCGAAGAGGCCGAGTCTGAGCTGTTCGTCGCCGGCCCCGCAGCAGCCCAGGACGGCGAGCCTGGCGATGGGGGCGGCCCCGGTGGGCCTAGGGGGAGCGTCGGCGGTGACGACGCGGATCTCGTCGGGTCGCCAGTCGCCCACGGCCCACAGCGGATCCGGGTCTCCCCACAGCAGCTGGGAGCCGACGGGGTGGACGGTGCGGGCTTCGTCGGACGCGTCGGCGGGGTCGGCGGGGTCCTCGACGGCCCCGGCCGTGCCGAAGTGCGCGGCGATACTGCTCCAACCCACCAGCCACCGCATCGCCGCCTCCACAGGTTGTGGACAACCACATCCGCCGCTTCACATCTGGGGGACATGCTGCCACGAAGGAGGCGCGCACGCGGGGCTGCGGGTAGCGCACGCAAAATGTGAACGCGCCCCTGGCATGGGCCACTTACCGCCCCGACGCACCCTTGCGCGCCCCCTTCACGCCCCTGGAAGTGCGCCCGCACTTCACCTCAATGGACGCGAACAAGCCCTCAGGAGTGGGAAGTTGGCCCATGCAGGAACGTCGACATTCGGCCAATCTGCGACGGGAACGCGGGCCGCACACACGTCCGTACGGATGGCTGTGCAGGCCGCCGGGAGGAGTCGCCGATCCCCGCGCGGCGACCCCGCGGGCGGCCCCGAGACGACCCGGGGCGGACTCGACGCACGATCCGGGAGACGCGGCACGCCCCCCGGACCGGTCCGCCGCCCGCGGGGATTGAGGCGGCGGCATCCCCCAGCCCACCGGTGAAGTCCACGGCGGGCCGACCCACGCAGCACTCATGGAAGCGGTCCCCCACCAGTCGGGCCAGAGCGCACGCACAGGCGCACGGCCACACGCCCGGAGCACGGCCCCACGGGGCGCGAAGGGACGGACGGGGCGGACGGGGCGGGCCCGCCGCCTCGCGTTCCGGCCGCGCCGCAGGGCCGGACCCCGCCCCTTCGCACCTCCCCGCGCCCGCCCGCCCGCCCGCCCCGCCGGCCGGCCACCCTCGGCGGACCGGCCGCCGACCGGCCAACTGCCCGTCGCCAGAAACCCGTCGCGCGCTACGCACAACAATCTCGCCATACGGAACACCGCCCCTTAACGGTCGGGATGCGGCGAACTACGCTGGGTTTACTGATGTTCTCCGCGGGGGCGCATATTCCCGGGGGCTCGGCCACAAGCCTTTGCAGCCGTGATCCCGGGGGTGTGGACCAGGAGGACTCAGCACGAAAGCCGCGCGCCCGGGCAGCGACGCGGCGGCCGTCTGTGTGTCGAGGGGTGGCGCATGTCCAGGGAGCAACGCGGGCCGAACGAGAAGCTCGGCACCGTTCTCGCCCTCGCGGGAATCAGCAACGCCGGCCTCGCCCGGCGGGTCAACGACCTCGGGGCGCAGCGCGGTCTGACCCTTCGCTACGACAAGACCTCGGTGGCACGGTGGGTGTCGAAGGGCATGGTGCCGCAAGGCGCCGCGCCCCATCTCATCGCCGCGGCGATCGGGGCGAAGCTCGGCCGTCCCGTGCCGCTGCACGAGATCGGCCTCGCCGACGCCGATCCGGCCCCGGAGGTCGGTCTCGCCTTCCCGCGCGACGTCGGCGAGGCGGTGAAGACGGCCACCGAGCTGTACCGACTCGACCTCGCGGGCCGGCGCACCGGCAGCGGCGGGATCTGGCAGTCGCTGGCCGGATCGTTCGCGGTGAGCGCCTACGCGACCCCCGCGTCCCGCTGGCTGATAACGCCCGCCGACTCCTCGGTCGAGCGTTCGGCGGACGGCGCCGACGAGGCTCCCGCTCGCGTGGGCCACAGCGACGTGGCGAAACTGCGCGAAGCGGCCGAGGACGCCCGCCGCTGGGACTCCAAATACGGAGGCGGGGACTGGCGTTCGTCGATGGTCCCGGAATGCCTGAGGGTGGACGCGGCCCCGCTGCTCCTCGGCTCCTACTCGGACGAGGTGGGCCGCGGACTCTTCGGCGCGACCGCGGAACTGACCCGGCTGGCCGGCTGGATGGCCTTCGACACCGGGCAGCAGGAGGCGGCGCAGCGCTACTACATCCAGGCACTGCGGCTCGCCCGCGCGGCCGCGGACGTGCCCCTGGGCGGCTATGTGCTGGCCTCGATGTCCCTCCAGGCCATCTACCGCGGCTTCGCCGACGAGGGCGTCGACCTCGCCCAGGCGGCGCTGGAGCGCAACCGCGGCCTCGCCACCGCCCGCACGATGAGCTTCTTCCGGCTGGTCGAGGCGCGCGCACACGCCAAGGCCAACGACGCCTCGGCGGCCGGCTCCGCCCTGCGTGCCGCCGAGGGCTGGCTGGAGCGCTCCCGCGAGGGAGACCCCGACCCGACGTGGCTCGGCTTCTACTCGTACGACCGCTTCGCCGCCGACGCCGCCGAGTGCTACCGCGATCTGAAGGCCCCCCGGCAAGTGCGCCGCTTCACCGAGCAGGCGCTGTCGCGGCCCACGGAGGAGTTCGTCCGCTCCCACGGGCTGCGGCTGGTGGTCTCGGCGGTCGCCGAGCTGGAGTCGGGGAACCTGGACGCGGCCTGCGCGGCGGGCACGCGCGCGGTGGAGGTCGCCGGGCGCATCTCCTCGGCCCGTACGACGGAGTATGTGCGGGATCTGCTGCACCGACTGGAGCCGTACGGGGACGAGCCGAGAGTGGTGGAGCTCAGGGAGCGGGCCCGGCCGCTCCTGATGGCCCCGGCGTAGCCTGCGCGCAGCCGCCCGCGGTTGCGGGGAGGCGCACACCACTGTCTGAGCTGGTTTAACGGCATTGTCAGTGGGCCAGTGCACTATCGGGGTGGGAGGTGTCGCGTTGAGGGCGTACGACTGTGAGGTGCTGGTGGTCGGCGGCGGGATCGTCGGCCTGTCGACCGCGTATGCGCTCACCCGGGCTGCGCCCGGCACGAAGGTGACGGTCCTGGAGAAGGAGCCCGGACCGGCCCGCCACCAGACCGGACGGAACAGCGGCGTGATCCACAGCGGCGTCTACTACCGGCCCGGCTCGCTGAAGGCGCGGTTCGCGGTGCGCGGCGCGGCCGAGATGGTGAAGTTCTGCGCGGAGTACGGCATCGACTGCGCGGTCACCGGGAAGCTGATCGTCGCCACGGATCGCGAGGAGCTGCCCCGGCTGCACGCCCTGGTGCAGCGCGGCCGGGAGAACGGCATTCCGGTGCGGGAGCTCGGCGCCGCGCAGATCACGGAGCACGAGCCGCAGGTGCGGGGCCTCGCCGCGATCCACGTCGGCACCACGGGGGTGTGCGACTTCCGCGCGGTGGCCGCCCAGCTGGCCGCCTCCGCGGAGGCCTCCGGCACGGACATCCGGTACGGGGAAGAGGTCGCCGCCGTCGACCGGCGCGCCTGGGGCGTGGCGGTGCGCACGACCGCGGGCACGGTGATACGGGCCCGCGTCCTCGTGAACTGCGCGGGGCTGCACTGCGACCGGGTGGCCCGGCTGGCGGGCGACGACCCCGGCATGCGGATCGTCCCCTTCCGGGGCGAGTACTACGAGCTGACCAGGCCCGCGCTGGTGCGCGGCCTGGTGTATCCGGTCCCCGACCCGGCCTTCCCCTTCCTCGGCGTCCATCTGACCCGAGGCGTCGACGGGGAGGTCCACGTCGGGCCGAACGCGGTCCCGGCCCTGGCCCGCGAGGGCTACCGCTGGTCCACGGTCCGCCCGGCCGAGCTGGCCGCCACCCTGGCCTGGCCCGGCTCCTGGCGCATCGCCCAGCGCCACTGGCGGTACGGGGCGGGCGAACTGCACCGCTCTCTGTCGAAGCCGGCCTTCCTCGCAGCGGTGCGGAGGCTCCTTCCGGAGATCACCGAAGCCGATCTGCGGCCCGCCGCGGCGGGTGTGCGCGCACAGGCCGTACTGCGCGACGGCACGCTCGTGGACGACTTCCTCATCCATGAGTCCCCCCGCACGGTCCATGTGCTGAACGCCCCCTCCCCCGCGGCGACCGCCTCCCTCCCCATCGGCCGCGAAATCGCCACCCGCGCGCTTGCGGCCCTGGCGGAGGGATAGGGGCCGGGGCTCCGCCCCAGACCCCGTCCCCCGGGGCTCCGCCCCGGACCCCCGCGCCTCAGAGGCCGGCGAGGCTGAACTGCCGCCGCAGGCCCGATGCGCCGGGCCGTAGAATCGGGGCATTGTGTCTGAGCAGCTTCGAAACGCCGTGCCCGGTGACCGCCCCGACCGCGCACCGTCCGGCGCCACCCCTGTGAGTCACCGGGCCAAGGGGGAACCGCGCTTCCCCGGCGGTCCCGCCGCCGATCCCGCAGGATCGCACCACGAACGGCGGATCCGGAGCTTCCAGCCGCGGCGGAGCCGGGTCACCGCGGGGCAGGCCGACGCGCTGCAGCGGCTGTGGCCCGTCTGGGGTCTGGACATCGACGGCCGGCGCGTCCTCGACCTGGACGAGATGTTCGACGGGCTGCCCGTCGTCCTCGAGATCGGTTTCGGCATGGGCGAGGCCACCGCTCAGATGGCCGCGGAGGACCCGCACACCGGCATCCTCGCGGTCGATGTGCACACCCCCGGTCAGGGCAACCTGCTCGCCCTGGCCGAGCGCAACGGCCTGTCCAACGTCCGGGTGGCCAACGGCGATGCGATCATCCTGCTCCGCGAGATGCTGCGGCCCGGCTCGCTCGACGGCGTGCGCGTCTACTTCCCCGATCCCTGGCCCAAGAAGCGGCACCACAAGCGACGGCTGATCCAGCCCGAGTTCCTCACGCAGGCCGCCGAGCGGATGAAGCCCGACGCCGTGCTGCACTGCGCCACGGACTGGGAGCCGTACGCAGAGCGGATGCTCGAGGTGCTCACCGCGCACCCGGACTTCCAGAACACCCAGCCGGACGGCGGGTACGCCCCCCGCCCCGCTTTCCGGCCGCTGACCCGATTCGAGGGCCAGGGACTCGAGAAGGGCCATGTGGTGCACGACCTGCTGTTCCGCCGGGTATCACCCTCCTGATCGCAGCTACAACACGGTCGCACACTGTCAGTACCCCTCGTTAGGGTCGTGTGGTGTCCGAGTCCCCGCCGCAGCCTCAGCAGTCGCCGCCGCAGCCGCCGCCTCCGCTGCGCTCCCCGCAGCAGCTGGCAGAGCTGCTCGCCGCCGTGCCCGAGCGCTCCCGGTGGCGCTACAAGCCTCGCCGGGTCTCACACCTGTGGCGCAGCAAGGCCGTCCGGGCCGGTGCGGTCATCACCCTGCTGGCCCTGTGCGGGCTGATGATCCTCGCGCTGGTGCGCGAGCAGACCGGCACCCGTGGCTTTCTGGTCGGCCTGGGCCTGGCCACCCTTCCGGTCCCCCTCCTGATGGCCGCGTTCCGCTGGCTGGACAGGGTGCAGCCGGGCCCCTGGCGGAACCTTCTGTTCTCCTTCGCCTGGGGCGCCTGCGCCGCCGCCCTTGTCGCGATCATCGCCAATACGTTCGCGACGCGCTGGATAGCCACGGCCACCGCGGACCCGGCGAGTGCGGACACACTCGGCGCGACGGTCATAGCCCCGGTGGTCGAGGAGAGTGCCAAGGCCGCCGCGATCCTGCTGATCTTCCTCTTTCGGAGACGGGACTTCACGGGGATCGTGGACGGCGTCGTCGTCGCGGGCTTCACCGCCACCGGCTTCGCCTTCACCGAGAACATCCTGTACCTGGGCAGCGCCTTCGGCGAGGACCAGACGCTCGGCACCTCGGGTCTGGAGTCGGTGACCGCCGCGACCTTCTTCGTGCGGATCGTGATGTCGCCGTTCGCCCATCCGCTCTTCACGGTGCTCACCGGCCTCGGTTTCGGGATCGCCGCGCTCGCGGCCCGGCAGCGCCGGTTCCGCAGGACGGCGCTGCCGGTCCTTGGCCTCCTGCTCGCGATGGGCGTGCACGCGCTGTGGAACGGCTCGGCCACGCTCCTCGGCCCCTGGGGTTTCTACGCCGTCTACGGCGCGTTCATGGTTCCCGCCTTCGGGTTGCTGACCTGGCTGACGATCTGGTCGCGGCAGCGTGAGCTGCGCACGATATCCAGGCATCTGCCCGCGTATGCGGCGGCTGGGTGGCTGTCCCCGGACGAGCCGCCCGCCCTGTCGTCGATGCGGGCGAGGGCGATGGCACGCGACTTCGCCCGGCATACGTTCGGCAGGCCCGCGGCGGACGCGGTGTCGGAGTACGAGTCGCTGGCGACCACACTGGCGTTTCTGCGCCACCGGGCCCACCGGGGCACTGCCGGAGAGGACTTCGCGGAGCGGGAGCGGGAGCTGCTGCACCATCTGTGGCAGCGAAGGGAGGTGGCCGGACCCGCACTGACGTACGCGGCACGGGCGTCGGGCCGGGTGTGGTCCCCGCCGCCGCACCGGGACTACGGCGGCTACAACCCGTACCGCTCCTGAGCCATGGCGGGCGGCCCCGGCGCCGGCAGTTCGGCGGCGGCGAGCAGATCGGGCAGCTGCTCCACCGCAGGACCGGCAGCCCTGGCGTCGGGGGGTGTGCGCCAGAGCTGCCGGGGTTCGGGGTGCGGACGCTCTGCCACCGTACGCGGGCGCGGCGTGCCTGTGCGGCGCGGCGCTCCGCCCGGACGGTGGGCGTCCGGGGCCGTCCGGAGTCGTCCGGGGCCGTTGCAGTTCGTCGGAGCGGTCGGAGCGTCAGACCGTCAGGCCCTTGTCGCGCAGCCACGCCATCGGGTCGACGCCGGCCCCGCTCGGCGTGTGCACCTCGAGGTGGAGGTGGGGGCCGGTCACATTGCCGGTCGCGCCCACCCGCCCGATGGTCTCGCCGGTCGTCACCTTCTGCCCGGCGCTCGCGGTCATGGAGGAGAGGTGCGCGTACCAGACCTCGGTGCCGTCCTCAAGCTCCAGCACGATGCGGTAGCCGTACGAGCCCGACCAGCCGGCGGACTTGACCGTGCCGCCGTGGACGGCCTTGACGGGGGTGCCCGTCGGCGCGGCGAAGTCGAGGCCGGTGTGCTGGCCGGAGGACCACATGGACCCGGCCTGGCCGTAGGTGGAGGTGATGGTGTACGAGGAGGTGGGCAGGGAGTAGCTCGCGGCGAGCTTGGCGAGGCGCTCCGCCTCCGCCTTGGCCCTGGCGGCCTCCTCCGCCTTCCGCTTCTCCTCGGCGGCCTTGGCTTCGGCCGCCTCCTGCTGCTTCGCCGCCTCCGCCGCGGCCTTCTCTGCGGCGGCCTGCTCGGCTGCTGCCTTGGCTTCCGCTTCGGCCGCGGCCTGCTGCTGCTCGGCCTGCTGGAGGATGCGGGCGCGCAGGGCCTCGCCCGCGCCGCCCGCACTCGACTCGGCGGCGTCGGAGCCGAGCATGGCGAAGGGCCCGCTGCCCGCACCGTCCTGGCCGGCCGTGCCGGATTCGGCGGACACCTCGCTGCCCCCGGAGTCGCCCGAGCCGTCGGCGTCGCCGGAGTCCTCGGCGTCGCCGATCAGGGCGCCGACGCCCGGGAGGGACTCGGCGTCGGGGAGGTCCGGAAGGGAGATCGAGACGGCGGGCTTGTCCTGGGCGGTGGCCAGGCCGCCCGCGCCGACCGCGGCGATGACGCCCACGCCGAGCACGGTGGAGCTGCGGGCGAGTCCCCCGCGCTGCTTGACGACGCGGTGCCGGCCGCGCACCGGACGGACGGAGTCCTCGGTGGGGTTCCACTCCCCCCAAGACCGCTCTGCAGCCCGCTCACCGAAGTAGGCGGATTCGAAGGGTGCTTCAGGGGCAGGTGTGTTGGACGCCACGGAGGCGTACTCCTTTCCTTCCTTCTCGCCTACCGGGTTAGCTGACGGGTTCGGAGCAGGAAGGTCTCCTACGGCCCTCCGCAGGCTGCGAAGGCGTCCGATTCACCCCAAATAGTGGTTCCCCGGCTCCCTTTCGGAATTCGGCGCACACGCACGGCGCCGCCTCTGGCGACGGCTGGGACGACCGCGTTGCGTTATCGAACGTTAATAGACACCCGCACGGGAATCCAAGCTGTTCCGTCTGATCTTTAAGTTCTTTGCGCGGGACATAACCGGACACAAGGCCATGGAAGCGGGCGAGTTGAGTGGCTCTCAGACTCTTCCGAGCTCCCTCTTGGACTGGTCCAGTATCTGACTGTGTGTCAAATGTTATGCGGAGGGCTCCCTCTCGATTACGGACGGTCGTCATCCGTCCCGGCCCGGACGACCGGCACGGTCCTGCGCTTTCGCGGCTGCCGCTCCGTCGGGCGCATCACGGCCAGCAGCGCCATGTCGTCCGTGGTGCCGCCGCCCGTGTGCCTCCGCACATCCGCGACCAGCGCGTCCAGCAGTTCCTCGGGACCGGGGAAGATCCGGCCGCTGAGCCGCTCCCCCGGGTCGTAGAAGACGCCGTGCGAGTCGCGCGCCTCGGACAGCCCGTCGGTGTAGAGCAGCAGCGTCGCCCCAGGGGGCAGTGGCCGCTCCTCCGCACGGTCCGGCCAGCTCCCCAGGTCCCCCATGCCCAGAGGCAGCGCCGCCTCGGACGGCTCCAGCATGTCCACGCGCCCGTCGGCGTACAGCAGCAGCGGCGCGGGGTGCCCCCGGTTCACCACCCGCAGGGCGTCCACCGGCCGGGAGATCTCCGCGAGCACCGCCGTGGTGAACCCCTCGACCGCATCCAGCCCGCTGCGCCGCGTCCCCTCGCGCGCCAGCGCCCGCTCCAGCCGCCCCGCGACGCCCTCCAACGACCGCTCCTGCTCCGCGGCCTCCCGGAACGCCCCGATGACCACGGCCACGGCCTCCACCGCGCCCAGCCCCTTGCCCCGTACGTCCCCGACCACCAGCCGCACCCCGTACGGCGTGTCCTGTACGGCGAAGAGGTCGCCGCCGATGAACGCGTCCTCCTGGGCCGCCTCGTACCGCGCGGCGACCTGCAGCCCGCCGATCCGGTCCGCAGGTGAGGGCAGCACGGCGCGCTGTGCGGTCTCCGCGATCACCCGCGCGGAGGCGAGCCGCTGGTTGCTGCGCCGTACGACGTCGTTGATGAGCAGCGCGAGAGCCGCCACCGTCACCAGCGTGGTGGTCTCGGTCAGTGCCGTGATCTGGGCGGCGGTCTCGTTGTAGGCGTGCATCCCCATGGCGCCGACCACCGCGGCGAGGCCGGTGATCGCGGTGGCGCGCCAGGAGAAGAAGGGCGCGGCGATCAGCGGGGAGGCGGCGAACATGGGGACGGCGGTGAACTTGGCCGGCGTCGCGAGGTCGAAGAAGATCGCGCCGAGGATCATCAGACCGGGCAGCAGGCGGACGAGGAGCTGCGCCGAGCTCATGCCGTCGTGCCGTCGCTGCCCCACCGGTGCTCTCCTGCCCAGTCCGTCAGGCCGCGGACCGTACCGCGCCCCTTCCAGGCTGGCCGGAGCCGCGCCGCACGGCGACCCGGCCGTCGGCCGACCGGACGATGCCCTGCCGCTCACCCGCGAAGCCACCGGAGGTACGACGACGGCGGCCCGGCACTTCTATGAGAAGTGCCGGGCCGCCGTGCTGCGAGTAGCGGGGACAGGATTTGAACCTGCGACCTCTGGGTTATGAGCCCAGCGAGCTACCGAGCTGCTCCACCCCGCGTCGGTGCACACCACCTTACGCCATCCGAAGGGCTGCCGACGACACGGTTTCCGGCCGCCGGGTCCGACGACTCGCCCGGGGCCCTTTCACACGCCCGAGTGAGCGCGCCCGCGGACGCCCCCGCGCGAACCACGCGAACCACGCGAACCGCGGGCCGCCGGATGCCCGCCGATCAGCTCAGCACCGCCGAAAACCGCCGCAGAAGATCCTATGAACGTCCATACGCTTTTCTGCGGTTGTCCGAGAACCGAGACCGTCTCCGGTCCCGGAGAACTCAACGCTCCCCATCAGACCGCTGGAGATATCTCATGCGCGTTGCTGTAACCGGCGGCGGCTCCCTCCCTGCGGCACGAAACGAGGTCGCTCCATGTCCGCAACGGTCCTGGTGACCGGCGGCGCCGGATTCATCGGCAGCCACACCTGCGTCGAGCTGCTCCAACACGGCTACGAGGTCGTCGTCATCGACGACCACTCCAACAGCTCGCCCCACGCTCTGGAACGCGTCGCGAAGGTCGCCGGCCGCCCCGTCGCCGCCGCGTACGAGGCCGATCTGCGGGACCGGGCCGCGCTGGACCGCGTGTTCGCCGCCCACCGCATCGACACGGTCGTGCACTTCGCGGCGAAGAGGGCCGTGGGCGAGTCCGTGGAGAAGCCGACGGAGTACTACGACGTCAACCTCGGCGGCACAACGGCGCTGCTGCACGCCATGCGGGTCCACGGCGTGCAGCGGCTGGTCTTCTCGTCGTCCTGCTCGATCTACGGCGACGCCCCCGTCGGCATCCCGCTCACCGAGAACGACCCCGCCGCCCCCACCAATCCGTACGCCACCGCCAAATGGCTCTGCGAGCAGCTCCTGGCCGACGCCTGTCGGCACCAGCCGGAGCTCAGCGTCCTGGCACTGCGCTACTTCAACCCGGTCGGAGCGCACCCGAGCGGTCTGCTCGGCGAGGACCCGCACGGCGTGCCGGGCAACGTCATGCCGTACCTCGCCCAGGTGGCCGTCGGCAGAAGGGACCGGCTGAGCGTCTTCGGCGACGACTATCCGACGGCCGACGGCACCGGAGTGCGCGACTACATCCATGTCGTGGACGTCGCCGACGGCCACCGCGTCGCCCTCGAACACCTCGGCGACGACCGCGGGATGCGCGTCTTCAACCTGGGCACCGGGGTGGGGACGTCCGTCCTGGAGCTGATCGCCGCGTTCCAGGCCGCCTGCGGCCGGCCCATCCCGTACGAGATCACCCGCCGCCGCCCCGGAGACGTGGCGGCGCTGGTGGCGGACCCGGGCGCGGTGGCCCACGCATGGAACTGGACCGCCTCCCGCGGTCTGGCCGCGATGTGCGCCGACGCCTGGCGCTTCCAGGACCTCAATCCCGACGGCTATCCGGACTGACCTGCTTCACAACGGTTCAAAGGAGACAAGACATGCGGTTGACCGTCATCGGCACGGGATACCTGGGCGCCGTGCATGCGGCGTGCATGGCGGAGATCGGACACGACGTCCTCGGCGTCGACACCGACGCCTCCAAGATCAAGAAGCTCGCCGCCGGCAGCCCGCCCTTCTTCGAGCCGGGGCTGGGCGAGATCCTCGACAGGAACGTCCGCTCCGGGCGGCTGCGGTTCACCACCTCCCTGCGGGAGGCCGCCGACTTCGGAGACGTCCACTTCATCTGCGTGGGCACGCCCCAGCGGCACGACTCGCCCGCCGCGGATCTGCGGCACGTCGACGCGGTCGTCACGGGCCTCACCCCTCATCTGCACCGCCGCTGCCTGATCGTGGGAAAGTCGACCGTCCCGGTGGGCACGACGGTCCGGCTGGCCTCTCTGGTCGACGGGCTCGCCCCGGAGGGCGGCGGCGCGGAGATCGCCTGGAACCCGGGGTTCCTGCGCGAGGGGTTCGCCGTCCAGGACGCGCTGCGTCCCGACCGGCTGGTGGCCGGCGTCCTGTCCGCCCAGGCCGATCAGACCCTCCGCGCGGTGTACGCGCCGATGCTCACCGCGGGCGTCCCGTACCTCTGCACCGACCCCGCCACCGCCGAGTTGGTGAAGGCCGCGGCGAACTCCTTCCTCGCCACCAAGATCTCGTTCATCAACGCGATGGCCGAGGTGTGCGACGCGGCCGGGGCGGACGTGGCGACCCTGGCCGACGCCATCGGGCACGACACCCGCATCGGGCGGCGCTGTCTGTCCGCGGGGCTCGGCTTCGGCGGCCGACGCCTGCCCAAGGACATCCGCGCCTTCGCCGCCCGCGCCCGGGAACTGGGGGTGGGCAACGCCGTGGAATTCCTCCGCGAGATCGACTCGATCAATCTGCGGCAGCGGCGGCGGACCCTGGACATCGCCAGGGAGCTCGTGGGCGGAGACCTCTCCGGGCGGCGGGTCGCGATCCTCGGGGTGACGTTCAAGCCGGACAGCGACGACGTACGGGACTCACCCGCCCTCGCCGTGGCGGAGGCGGCTCTCCTCGAAGGCGCACAGCTGCGCATCCACGACCCGGAAGGTGCGGAGAACGCCCGCGCGGTACTGCCCGAGCCGGAGTACGCGCCGGACGCGGCCACCGCGGTCCGGGACGCCGACATCGTCCTGCATCTGACCGAGTGGGCCCCGTACCGCGCGCTGGACCCGGCCGCGCTGGCCCCGCTCGTGCGGACCCCGAGGATCCTGGACGCACGCAACGCCCTCAACGCACCGCGCTGGCGGGCGGCGGGGTGGACCGTGCGCACCCTGGGCCGCCCGACACCCGGCGGCGCCGCCGGCCCGGCGGCGTCCCTGCTCCCCGGCCAGCACCCCGCGGCCGCCGTCCGTCACCCCGCGGGTGACATGGCGGGAGGCGACGCGGGCGCGTCGGCGGACTGGACAGCGCCCGGCGACCGCGAGGCGCTGAGAGGCGTGCCAAAGTAGTCCACGTCCCCCGGCGCGCCTCTCGAACACCCCGGCACGCCCCCCGAACACCCCGGCGCCAGCGCGAACGCCCCCTCGTCCGCGCTGGTGACCTGACCGGGGCCTTGGCGGCCGGCTGCAAGGGTTTGTGTGGGCGCCGATCGGCTTGGCACGCCGCTCCTCCTGCCTCGTCGCCTTGCGCCACACGGCCAGCGTGGGGAAGTCCTGCCGACCCCGGCGATGTGCAGTGCACGCACGAGGCCGCACACAGGCCCGGGAACGGCGAAGCGCCCGGCCGGCTGAACCGGTCGGGCGCTTCGCAGCAGGCCGGGGAAGCCTCCCCAGCGCCTGAAGCAGTAGGCCGTGTGGGACTCGAACCCACAACCAACGGATTAAAAGTCCGGGGACCTATCGGACCACTCCGTTCCGCCCAATGCCGCGTCGTGCCGCACAAAACCAAAAGATGCTGTTCAGAGGCTCAGGCCCGCCACTTGAAGCAGCCTCGCCATGCTGCTCCATGTCGTTCCGTACCGCCTCGTTCCGTGACGTTCGGCTGAGCATTGGCTGAGCAAAAAGGCCCCGCCACCTGCAGTGACGGAGCCTTACTCGTTCCTCATCCATCGTACCGGCCTACGGTGCCGACGGGACTGGTTCACTGCCTGCCCTCCTAGCACGCGGCACCACGGCGGCCGCCTTCTCCGCGATCTCCAGGTCGACCTCGCGCAGGAGTGACGTGTAGGTGTCAGAGGCCAGCTTGATCGTGGAGTGGCGCAGCGTCTCCTTGATGGCATGAAGGTCACCGCCACCGGCGTGGATCAGGGTGGCCGCGCAGTGCCTCAAGTCTCTGAGATTGATCGGCGGCAGACCTACCGACTCGTACAGCCGGCGGAACGTCTTCGAGACGACGTCCGGGTGCAGCCACTCGCCCGACTCGGCCGTGAACACCTTGCCCGTGTCGACCCAGTCCGCGGCTTCCTTGCCCGCGTCCCGCTTCTCGGCGGCCTGCGCATTCCACGCGTCGCGCTCCTGCAACTGGCGGGCCCGGTGCTCGCGCAGAGCCTGCACGGTCGCGCGGTCCAGGCCGATAGCGGCAGCGCTGCCGTCCGTCTTCGGCACATCTTCGACCGGGGTCCACCCGTCGACGACTATCTCCTTGGCCACTGTGAGGGACTGGCCGTCGAGGTCGACGTTCACCCAGTCCTGGCCGACGCCCTCGCCCCTCCGGAGTCCACGGAAAGCGATCAGGTGGAAGAAGGCGTACAGCCTGTCGTCCGCGGCCGCGTCCAGGAACTCGCCGAGCTGGGCGGGAGTCCACACCATCACGGCGCTCGGCTGCTCCCCCGTCTCGCGCCACCTGGCCACGTGCTGATCAGTCCACAGCACTGCCTTCGGCCGCTTGCCCGAGGCCAGCTCCACGTGGGAAGCCGGGTTGAAGGTGATGAGCTGCCGGCGGATGGCAGCGTTCAGCGCCGTGCGCAATGTCGCGCGGATCCGCTGCCTCGTCGCCGGCCCCGTGACGCGGCGGTACGGCTTCATATCCGCCAGCTTCGCCCGCTCTTCCGCCAGCTGGGCGCGCTCGGACGCCTTCGGCACGCCTGGCCGGCCGCGCGTGCAGCGGGCCTGCTGCTCACGGCGCGCCTGGTTCTCCGCGCGGATCACCTCGTTGGCGTCGTCGATCGCGTCGAAGAACTCCTGGCAGTGCCCGACTGTGAGCCGGTCGAGACGAAGGTGGCCAAGCGCCGGCCGGAGATGCACCCGAATGTGGGACTCGTAGCCGCCGTTCGTCTTCTTCTTGGTCTTCTTCGAGGCAAGCCAGGTGTCCAGCCACTCGCCGACAGTCATGGTTCCGTTGAGCGGCACGCCGACGCCCAGGCGCCGGGATACTTCGGCAGCGTCAGGGATAGAGGCTCGGCTCGCCTGAATGCCCGCGAGGAGGTCACCGACACGGCGCTGCGCATCCTCGTCGTCGCCCGCCAGATCGAGGATGGCCCGGATGCGGTCGAGGTCCCTCTGCGCGTCCTTGGCATCGGTGTAGCCGGTGCGCTGGAAGCGGCGGCGCCTGCCCTCGGCGTCCTCAGGCAGTTCCTGGCTGACGCGGTGCTTGCCGTGATTGCGCTTCGAGAGCTGCGGGCAGTTTGCCCCGAGCCGTTTCCCATCCAGGCCGCGGCACTCACACCGCTTCGAGATGCCGCCAGCGCGGCGAGATGCAGGCATCGCTACTCCTCGATCTTCCACTTTCGCCGCACGACAACACGGCGCCGGGCTTTCCTCTCGGGAGTCTCTATCCCCTTGGCGCGATCCTCAAGAGAATTCACATGACGAATCCACTGCTTAAGCTTTTTGGGATCATCAATTACAGACTCCAGCTCATCGTAGGCCGCCTGAACCTCCGACCAACGCGCGTTAAACGCTTCCTGTAGTTCTTCAATCAGTTCGCGGGTTACATGACCTCGTGCACTTTGCAGAGCCCGCTTCGTTGCATAATCCCCCCTTGCTTCAGTGCGGGCATCCCTCTCGTCAGCCGGGACGCGCCCCCACAGCCCTTGGGCAAACGTCACGACGAGGAACCAGTCGGAAAGACTGCTTCCGTCTGGCAAGGTGATGCGTTCCGCGATCCTCCTGGACAGCTCAAGCCCCCGCATCTCGCTCGAGCGCCGCCGCTTAGGTTCCTCATAATCGGGCCACAGTGAATACAGAATGTAGTCATGAATCTTGACGTCGCGAGCCACCCGCTTCAGCCGCTCTTCTTCTGTCTCTGCCGGCTCGGTTTCAATAGAGCCTAGAGCCTCTTCCTCATTAAGTGTTCGCCCCTCCTCTCCGGACCCAGCAGGCCGCGCCGACGGGAGGGTTAGATTCATCATAAACGCGGGCAACTGATACCCGTAGACGTTGAACTGCTCGTTCAGCGCAATCACTTCGTGGCTGGGAATTAGCGGCTCCTCCCACCCTCCAAGCTTGCGCAGCACTGAAGCCAAAACGATTAGCTCTTCGAAGTCGAGATTCCGGCTCCCCTGCTCTAGGGCAGCAATACTGCTGCGCCCCCAGTTCAGCCCAAATTCACGCGCGGCGTCCGCGACGTCCTCTTGGCGCAGCCCCTTCGCCTCTCGGAGCATGCGCAGCCTCTCGCCCACGATCGCAGCCAATGGCCGTCGCTTGCTGTCGGTTGTCATAGCGCCACGGTACGGGCGATGGAGCGTCGGGCGCTAGACGCCGCACCCCCGCTTGGCCGGTTTGCAGAGACAGGCTCTGAACGCTTGACGCGCCAGATGCGCGTGTTGCAGGCTGTGCAGCGACAGGAACCAAACTCTGGAGGACGGCAAGCGATGCCAACTCAGGAGAAGATCCACGCTGCTATACAGGGCGCGACCTGCAACCACAGCTGGGTGTCCGTCGACGACCTCGCCGACGAACTCCAGATCCCTAAGTCCACGATCTACGGCTGGAAGACGCGCGGCCTCGGCCCAACATGGGTTCGTGTCGGCAAACACCTCCGCGCTCGTCGCACCAATGTCGACGCGTGGCTCGACAGCCTCGCTGAGGTGTCGGCATGACCGAGCGCACCGCAGTCCACCGCAAGGCTCTCTCCGCCGCCGAAGTCCTCGCTCTGCCCGCGATGGTCGACGGCTGGCCCGACGCAGCCGCCGCCTGCGGAGGCATCTCACGCACCGTCTGGTATGGGCTCGTCGCCAAGGGCGAGACTCCCGTACCCGTCGTACGCATCGGCCGGTCCATCAAGGTCCGACGACAGAGCCTCATCGACTTCCTCGGCCTGACCGAGGAGAACGGCGCCTCTCCCGTGTACCAGCCGGGAGAGCACGCCGGAAACGACGAAGCGGCCCGGGTACCAGCCGGGCCGCCTCTGTCGAGCAAATCCGCACCTACGCGCAAGTAAGAAACGGAAGCTCTATGCATCAGAAAACCACGTCTTCGGCTTTGCCGTCGACTCCGACCGAACAGCGCGACCCCACCGCGCCCGAGTCCCCGTTCGACGCGATCCGCCGCGTACGGCCGGACGGCTCTGAGTACTGGCCCGCCCGCGACATGCAGCCCCTCATGGGCTACAGCCAGTGGAGCAAGCTCAAGACCCCGCTCACCCGCGCCATGGCAACCGCCAAGAACCAGGGCCTGGACGTGGCAGCGAACTTTCCCCGATCGGGCAAAGTTGCTGGTCAGAGCGGTCCCGCACCCGAGGACTACGAGCTGAGCCGCACGGCCGCGTACCTCCTCGCCATGAACGGCGACCCGAACAAGCCGGAGGTCGCCGCCGCCCAGCTCTACTTCGCGGCGAAGACCCGCGAGGCGGAGCTGGCCGCACAGGAGACCGTACGCCCGAAGTCCGGCGCGGAACTGGTCCTCCAGATGGCGCAGGAACTCGTCGCCCAGGAGCAGCGCCTGGCCACCATCGAGGCCACGCAGGCCGCCACGGCCGCGAAGGTCGCCGCGCTCGAGGGACGGCACGACGAATTCACTGCGCTTGGCTACGCCAAGCTGCACGACCACCCCACCGGCCGCCCGTACCTGGCGCAGGTCGGCAGGCGCGCCACCAGGATCATGCGCGAGCAGGGCCGGGAACCGCACCAGCGGCAGGATGCCACGTTCGGCGTCGTCAACGTCTACCCCGTCCTGGTCCTGGAGCACGCGTTCTCGGAGGTCACCCGATGAGCCAGCAGACCCCCGAGAAGCCGACAGTGCCTGTCCTGCCGGACGCCGCTGCGATCGGCGCCGACGTACTGGCCGAGATGCCGCTGCTGGCCCGCCGCATCAGCACTGCCGAACTCGGCAACATCATGGCCAAGACCCTCATCGACACCGGCAGCATCCAATCCCGCAAGCCCGCCGAGTACGAAGCGGTCGAGCTCGACCACGGCATCGTCGTCGCTTTCCAGGAGACCGAGACCTGCTGGCGCGTCGGCTACGACCCGCGGCAGATAACGGAGACCGAGGCCCGCCGGACCTTTCTCCTCCTCGGGCAGAGCACGAACACCAACGACGAGGACGAAGAGCACCCGCTCGTGACGGCCTTCCGCGCCGAACGAGCCACAGCCACCGGACAGTACGCCGAGTTCCTCGACGTGCTCCTGGAGGACTTCGACCGCACCGGCAACCCCGTCGGCGTCGCCCGGAAGATCCTCGATGCCCTCGACCTCGACAGGCTGCACGACCTGCTCATCACCGCGCAGGTCTGCCTCGTCGCCGCCGATGGCCCGCATGCGGCCCACCTCCCCATCGGCGCTCTCGGGCAGCCCGGCGGTGACGGTCTCCGCCTGTTCGCCGTCCCGGCCGGGGAGAGCCCTCGCGGCACCCTCGCCCGGCTCCGCGCCGCCCTCAGCACGGCAGGTGTCACAGCATGAGCGGGCCCATCCTCACCTTCTCCGGTGCGCACCCGTACCGGCCCCAGTGCGTCCTCAACAGCGCCCGCGCGATCCTCGGCGAGGTGCTCGCGGGGCCCGACGCCGAGGCGCTCGCCATGCACATCGCCGAGCGCGTGACGACCGCCGTGGACTCCAGCGTCTGCCCGCGCTGCTCCGACCCCCTCGCGATTGCCGGCGCACCCGAGGGGTGGCGCCCGGCCGGATCCCGGGCAACGACCTGCCGGTGCATCCCCGTCTGCGAAACCTGCTCCTCGTGGGCCGAGCCGATGCTCGGGCTCCTCGCAGTCACCGGCTGGCCGACCGACTTCGACGACGGCGAGGACCTTACCCGCAAGGAGATCGAGGCCGATCTGATCGAGCAGGCCAAGGCCCGGGCCCAGACCGCGGTCCTGGAGGTCGGGCCCGAGGGGGCGGTCCTGGTGACCGCCGAGGGCACCGCCCCGTTCCTGCCCCTGCTGCGCCCGCACCCGGGCGGCTGGCTGGAGCACGGCTACGACGACACCGACGACGAGCAGGAGCGTGGCCGGTGACCTCCAAGCAGAACGTCGTGACGGCCGGGGATGTCCCCGGCCGTCCGGCCCGGCCCGTCGGCTACTGGGAGCGCATCGACCGCATCGACGGCCAGACCCCGCCGCTCACCGACCACCAGCGCGCCAGGCTCCGCACGATCTTCCACCAGACCATCCCGCGCCAGGAGGCAGCGTGAGCACCTTCGACGAGATCGCCTCGGCGTTCACCAGCTCCACGGACTGGTATGCCGCTGTACAAGAAGCCCAAGGCCGCCTCCACCGCGAACACCCCCGCGGCATCGACGTCGCCAAGATCGGCCACGCGGCGTGGAAGCAGCTGACGCCACTCCAGCAGGCCCGCGCACTCGATGACCTGTTCGTCGCCTACATCTGCCGCCTCCACGACGAGGAGCGCGCCGCCGCGCTCGATGCTGCTGCAGCCGAGGTGAAGACGTACCTCGAAGGCGAGGACGAGTACCTCCTCCACTCCGCACTTAACGAAGTCCGGCCCAGCGGCATCGGTACGGACACGGTCGTCGATGGAGTATGCGCCTCCGCACTGGCCAACGTCCTCGACGAACTTGACCTGCTCCGCCACCGCCTGGTCATGGCCAAGGCTTCTGACAACGGAGACGACGCGTGACGACGCACCGTCCCGGCCAGTGGCCGGTCACCAACCCCGTGCCCGTGGGCCCGGTCCCGGCACCTCCGGCCTCAGAGCAGCAGCCCCAGGTCCCGTCGCGCGCCGAGGTAGCCGCGCCGAAGGTCCGCCTCGTCGTGACCGTCGACCTCACGGGGCCGTACACCAGTAGTCGGGAAGTCGCCGCGGACCTGCACGAGCAGACCCGGTACTCCACCGACTGTCACACCGCCATCGTCCGCATCGGCGAGGACGCCCTGCGGTGCTGCGGGAGTCTCGGACACTCGATCGCCGCCCGGTTCTTCCTCTCCGCTCAGACCGTCGAGATCCACGTCCCGGCCGGCCCCCTGGGGGCCCATCTCGCCAGCGAAGTCCAGCAGCATCTCCGCAACTTCGCAGCGGATCACGCCCGGATGCTGGCCGACCTGCGGCCTACCGGCTGACCCGGGAAGCGTACGGCGGCCCGGCCCGGGGCCGCCGTACGCACTCACGAACCGCATTGGCCCCGCTCGTAGAAGAGAGCACGTTCGTGAACAGCACCACCAACCTCCCGCTCTTCGGGGAGGACACCGAGCAAACCGAGACGGGACCCCAGCCGCAGGTCCACTTCGGCATGGCCACCGCCGCGGCCCACCTCGTCCCCTACGAGGACTCTCTGCACGGAGACGGTCAGCCGCACGCCCTCCTCGTCGTCGACTGCCCCTTCTGCGACCACCAGCACATCCACCCCGCCGGGGCTGCCGCAGCGCCGCGCGTCTGCCCCCGCAGATCGCGCTGCGTCGGCCAACCGACCGGCACGTACTACTTCCCGGCGGTGCACCAGTGACCCAAGTCCCGGTCGCCGAACGCCTCGTGGTCGACGAACAGCTCGTCCACGCTTCGCTGGCCTACCACTTCCAGGACGTATCCGGGCTGCTCAGCATCTGCTCGGATGCAGACCGGTGGGTCGGCCGCCGCTTCACCACGGACGATGCTGGCATCGCTGCGGCCACCCAGTACGTCACCGAGCTCGACGCTCGCTCACCGAAGGGCATCTACACCCAGGTCACCACCCTGCGCGAGCACCCCTCCAAGGGCCGCGGCGGTAAGGACTTGGCACACGGACTGACGTTCCTGTGGGCAGACGGCGACTTCGGCACGACCGGCCACAAGCCCGGCCTGGACGACATGCCTCACCCCGTCGACGCCAACCACGTCCGCGAGATCGTCCTCGCCTCAGGCCTGCCCGAGCCATCGGGGTGGTGGCTGTCCGGCGGCGGCTACAACCCGATCTGGGTCCTCGCCGAGCCCTACATCATCGCTGACGACGAGGGCCGCGCAGCCGTCGAGCAGTTCACGATGGGCCTGCAGACCGTCCTCGGCGGCTGCGCGTACTCCCACGGCTGCTCCTGGGATACGCAGATCGGCAACCTCGACCGGCTCATGCGGATTCCCGGCACCGTCAACCGTAAGGCTGAGCCCCGGTACACAGGCAGCTTCCCTGGTACCGGCGAGCCCGTCGACCTAGCCGTGATGCAAGAAGCCGTCCAGCGCCTGGCACCCGACGCTCGTGCCCTGTTGGAGAAGGCCGCTGCGGAGAAGCGGGCACGGCACGACGCGCGCACGGGCCGCACCACCGTGGTCGCGCCGGGGCCCCGCCGGGCCTCCTTCCCTCGCTCCGGCGGCGGCGCGAGCGTTTTCGACATCCTCGCCACCGAACTGACGTTCCAGGACATCCTCGAACCCGCAGGCTGGACCCACCGCGGTACGGCCGCCGATGGCAGGGAGAAGTGGCTCCGCCCCGCCGGCGCCGAGGGCGCAGCGGACAGCGAGTACAGCCTCGTCTGCGATGACCACGTGGCCGTGAACTGGTCCGAACGGTCCGGCCTGCCCGTCGGGCAGCAGTCCTCCGGGCGGAAACTCACCGTCCCCACCCTGTGGTCGCACTTGCACTACGGCGGCGACGAGCGCGAGGCCACCCGCGACGTGCTGCGCGCCGCGTTCGACCAGGACGCCCAAGCGCCCGCCCGCGCCCTTCCCGCAGCCGTACTCGCTCACGTGCGGCAGCACTGCCGCCCGCCGACACAGCGCCGCGACACACCGTCCCCGCCGCCGGACGACATGTGGGCGGGGGACCCACTCAGTGATGCGACACCGGCAGGTCAACCGGAGGACGACGAGGCTGCCAGGCGGCCCCGCGGACTACTGCCGGAGGAGTTCTGGACGCGCCGTGCCGTGCACCAGCACATTCGGCAGGCCGCGCACGCGGAGGGGTCCAGCGGCGACGTGCTGTTCTACTCGCTGCTCGCCCGGATGTCGGCGATGATCTCCCACCGGATCACCGCGGTGTCCGGTATCGGCGGCCGCGCCTCCCTCAACCTGTTCGTCGCGATCGTAGCCGCCTCCGGCGGCGGCAAGTCCATCGGCACGAAGGTCGCGCGGTCCTTGCTCCCCCCGCTCGACCCTGAGTTCCGCGACGGCTTGCCTATCGGCTCCGGCGAAGGAATCGCCGAGGCCTTCATGGGCACGGTCGACGAAGAGACTGGCGAGATCCACGCCAAAGGCCCGCTCAAGGGCGACCCGGTCACCAAGAAGGTACGCAAACAGGTCCGGCACAACGCCTACTTCTACGTCGACGAGGGCCAGACCCTCGCTCGTCTCGCTGAACGTGCCGGCAGCGTGCTCGGCGAGACACTCCGGCGCGCGGCCATTGGCGAGACACTCGGCCAGACGAACGCCTCGGAGGAGCGGACCAGGTACGTGGCCGCGGGCTCCTACAGCCTCGGCATGGTCGTCGGTTTCCAGCCGTCGACAGCCATGCCGGTCATCGCGGACGCCAGCACGGGCACACCGCAACGGTTCCTGTGGGCATGGGCGGCCGACCCGGCCATTCCGGACGAGCCGCCGCCCACGCCCGGCCCGCTCCCCGTGAACCCGGCCACGCTCCAGCCTGGCGACTCGCTGGACATCGTGCTCCCTGAGCGCATCCGCCGGATGCTGTGGGCCGAGCACGTCGCACGCAACCGCGGCGAACTGGCCATCGACGAACTGGACGGCCACGCCAACCTGATGAAGGTGAAGCTCTCGGCGCTCCTGGCCCTCCTCGACGGCGGACGCACAGACGCCACGGAAGAGGACTGGGAGCTGGCAGAAGTCGTCTGGGCTTCCTCGTGCGCCGTGCGCGGCACGCTGATCCAACGCGCGGAGCGGGAAGCGGAGGCAGCCCGGCGCCGTGAGCAGGACGCAAAGGTTGCGCAGGAGCTTCGCACTCACCAGGCGAAGACAGACACCGACCGCACGCTCGAGCGCATTGCGCGGCTCGTGAAAAAGCACGCGTCTGCGGTCGGTGGCATCACCTTCGGTGAGCTGAACCGCCGTCTGCGCAGCAGCGACCGGGACTTTCTCCGCCGCGCTGTGGATGTTGCGGAGGCCCACGAGTGGGTGTTCGTCGAGGGCGACCGGGTCTGTGTCCAGACGGAGTGAGCGATGTGGACATGTGGACATGTGGACGGCCGTCCACGTCCACCTGTTCCGAGATCCAGCGAGCCCCCAATTAGTACATAAATGGACAAACAAACTTCCAATTTCACTCCCGCGACGCGAGACGGGCCCATGTGGACAGCGTCCACGTTGTCCACGTCCACATCGGCTGTCCACGTCGTCCCACCAAGAAGGAGCCCCCATGCTCACTCCGGAGTATCCGAAGGGGCCTACACCCGTCACCCCCGGGCCGACCTCGTGAACGTCGACGACATCGTGGCCGAGAAGATCGCCGCCGCCCGCGCCGCCATCAACGCCAGCCGTAAGCGCGGCCTCGCCCGCAGGCACGCCGTCAAGCTCCGCAATCAGGCGGCCAAGAACTTCCTGGGCCCCAGGAAAACTTCCACGCCACCAAGGAGGACCAGTGACCACGACCATCATCCGGCTCGGCGACGACCGCGCCACCACACACACCGTGCAGACCGTTCCCGTCGACACCGGCACTTGCAGCCACGGACACGACAGCTGTGGCAAGCCGGGCGTCCTCGCCGTCCGCAACACCATCGACCAGCAGCGACCCGCCGAGTCCAGCACCATGCGCGTCACCGTGTGCGCCGAGCACCTGGACGGCGCCGCGCACATGCATCAGGCGTGGGTCGCTTCGGCCCGCGAACTACAGGACCCGGCCAAGCGCGCCGAGTTCCTCGCCGCCGCCGGCGTCCGCTGACCCACACACCACCGGGAGAACTCATGAAGTACGACGACGCCATTCTCATCACCGAGGACGGAACGATCGCCACCCTCAACCTCCCCGCCAACCGCAGCCACTTCATCGAGTACGCCGCCGCCGTCCTCCGCTGCACCACCGTCGAAACCTTCGACGTCACCACCGGCGTGGTCATCTGGACCGACGAAGAGGGCCACGGCCGGTGGGGGTACAACGCCCTCGCCGACGCCCTCATGAACCGGTACGGCTTCACCGACAGCCTCTCCGGCCCCGCCCTGATCACCGGATACGGGGCCCGTGTAGAACGGCTCTCCCCCGAGGCCGCGAACCAGATTCTCCGGGAACTCAACGGCATCTCTGACTGACCAGCCGAGCCCGCGGCCGGGCCCGATGTCCGCGGGCCTGGCCATCACCCAGCACACCACACAAGGAGAACCAGTGGGCACACACCTGCGGCTCATCAGCACCACGGCGGAGCCCGCCGAGGGCGACGGAGACGACTGGACCGCCATCGAGGAGGGCGCCCGCTTCGCCCAAGAGATGGTCCGCAACGCCCAAGCCGCCGAGCTCTGCGTGTCCTGTTACCAGGTCGACGGGAAAGACCCGCGCCACTGCTGGGGCAACGGCTGCCGCAACCAGACGACCCACACGCCCATGGAGGAGAACATCTGATGGCTGGCGAGACCGTCATCACGGTCGTCGGCAATCTCGTCGACGACCCCGAGCTGCGCTTCACCCCGTCCGGTGCAGCGGTCGCGAAGTTCCGCGTCGCGTCCACTCCCCGCACCTTCGACCGCCAGACCAATGAGTGGAAGGACGGCGAGAGCCTCTTCCTCACCTGCTCGGTCTGGCGTCAGGCGGCGGAGAACGTCGCCGAGTCGCTCCAGCGCGGCATGCGCGTCGTCGTTCAGGGCCGGCTCAAGCAGCGGTCCTACGAGGACCGCGAGGGCATCAAGCGCACGGTCTTCGAACTGGACGTCGACGAGGTCGGCCCCAGCCTTCGGAACGCGACCGCCAAGGTCACCAAGACCACCGGCAGCGGCACCCCAGACAGCGACGCACATCGGGCCGGAACACGGCCTGCACGACAGCAGACCTCCGCGAGCAACGGCTTGGGCGATACACAGCATCCGCCTGCCCGGGCCGCGTCACAGCAAGCACCGGGCTACTCCGACGAGCCCCCGTTCTGATGGAGGAGCTCCCCAATGGCGCCGACGACCGACTGCGGCCTGTGTGAGCGAAGCGAGACCCACAGCTTCTTGTGTCCCGGCTGCGCGCTGGCCACGGCCCGCAGACTAGATCGCATGCCGAGGCTGTACGAGGCGCTGGCTGCGTTTCTCCAGCCAGGGGCGCGTGGTTCCGCGCGGTACGGCCGCACACAGTCTGTGGATGCCGCGCTGCCCGTCTCAGAGCCGGTGCTCAGCCTCCGCGGCCTCGGGGGGATCGTCGGCGTCCTGGAGGACTGGCGCTCGGCGATGCAGGCGGACCGCGGGTGGAGTGAGCCGGCCGTGAGCGGCACCGTCGAGCGCCGCATCGCGGTGGCGGCCAGGGCGCTGTCGATGAACCTGGACTGGATCGCTGCCAGCTGGCCGATGGCCGGGGCGTTCGCAGAGGAGATCCGGGACCTCGAGCGGGACGTCGCGTCGATCGTGAGTCCGCCGGACCCCGCGGAGCGCGGTCGCCGTCTCGGGACGTGTCCGGCTGTGGATCTGAGCGGGAACGTCTGCGGCGCGATGCTGCGGCACTACCCAGGAGAGAAGACGGTCACCTGCTGGTGGTGCGGGTGCGTGTTCCCGCCAGCCGCCTGGATGGAGCTGAAGGGACTCATGGACGAGGACGAGAAGGCGGAAGCCGAAGGCGGCGAACCCGCGACTATCACACCCCCCGTGTGATATGTTCCTCATGATGGATAGGAAGCCCTGGCGGGAACGTGTTCGCCTGGAGGATGAGCTGCTGGAACAGCTCCAAGAACAGGTGTCGCAGGCCGCCAAACGCCGCGCGGCCGCCCTTGCCGAAGGGGTTGCTGAACTCGGCAGCGTCTACAAGGTCGCCAAGGACCTCGGCAAGAGCTGGACCGCCGTGGACAACGCGATCAAGAAGAACCGGCCCGGCAAGTCGGGCCCCGACACAACCGCATAACGCAGAGCGGGAGCCGGACGGCAGCTCTCGGCGGTGCTGGAACACCGACGAGGCGCGCGCGCCGCCCGACTCCCTGACCGAAGTACCACCTGACCTAACCAGGAGGACTCGGCTATGGCCAACCTTGCCATGCCCGCGCACCCCAGTGCGCCCCCGCCCCAGCGGCGCCTCGTCGCCGTCGGCTGCATCCGCCGCTGCGGCGGCCGCACCACCACGGTGCGCGCCACCCCGGCCGGCGTCACCGGCACCATCCGCACGGGGGCGGCCCGGTGAACCACAACCAGCCCTTGTGGGGCCCCGAATCCGCCCGCGTCGGCGCCCAGCTGCGTACCTGGGTCAACACCCGGGCCACGCTGCTGCAGATCGCTGACCGGCTCACCGCCGAACGCCCCGGCGACCCCATGCGCGAGGCCACCCGGCTCACCCTGGCCCGCCGCCAGGCCGAGACCCGCCACGGCGTCGACACCCGAACCGCCCGCGACGTCGAAGACTCCGTCCTCCGCCACACGCCTCGCATCGAACGCGACATCACCCGCGGCGAGTACGCGCTCATCCTCCACCGCATCGCCGGAGGTGAGCACCTGTGAGCAACGACCCGATGCGCGACCTCCTCCAGGCCGTGGTCGACGCCCTCACCCTCCCGCCCGATACGCCCGACTACGACCAGCGGCTCCTCAACCGCGCCACCTTGGCTCACACAGTCGCCAGCGCGGCTCTCGCCGAGGCCCCGGCCGATCTCGAGTGGGACGCCGACTACCTCCAGCGCAAGCTCGCGGACGAGCAGGCCGAGGCGGCCGATCGTGAGAACAACCGGTGCCGGCGCTGCCGCGCCCCGTTCGATCCGGCCGACGCCCGCTTCGACGGACGTGCCCGCCACCGCGAGACGCCGTGGTGCCGGCAGTGCGTCGACAACTGCCACGACTCAGGCTCGGAGCACGTGTGCGTCATCTGCGCCCCGGCCCGGTACGGGGGTGACGGCCGATGACGCCCCGCCCGCAGGCCCTGTACGACGCCGTCCGCGACGCCTCCGGCTGGACCCCGCCCCTGGACCTGGCGCGCTACCTGGCGCGGCAGGCCCTCGCCGAGTGCCAGAGCGCGGACATCCACGACCCGGCCGCGATGATCCGCGCCGCCGTGTCCCTCGAATCGCGTCTGCGGCACCTCCTCGACGCCCTCGACGCCGAGGACGGTGCACGATGACCCCGCCGCCGATGACGTGGGCGGCAGTGCAGCCCTGGCTCCTGGTCGCGGCCGGCGGCGCTGTTGTCCTCGCGGGGCTCGGGTGGGCAGCCGCCCGGGCCCGGCGGGGCGGGACGCGCCCTCCCGCGGCCGTGATCGCCGCCGCGGTCGCCGCCGCGGCATGCACCGCCTACAGCGCCGACACCTCCTGGCGCTTCGCCGCCGACCACCTCGACATGAACTCCGCGGCCGAACGCGCCGCCATGTTCGCCGCCGGAGAGATGGCGCTGTTCGCCACCGCCCTCATGGCCCGGCAGAACCTGAAAACCACCGGCGCCCCAGGCACGCCCGGCATACTCGTCTGGCTGATCACCGGCGTGCAGATCATCCCCGCCTACGCCGAATCCGGCCTCATCGGCGGCACGGTACGCGCTTTCGTCGGCCCCATCCTCGCTGCCGTCCTGTGGCACCTCGCCATGGGCATCGAGCTCCGGCACGCCCGGCCGGGCGCGAACTCCCGCTCCCTGCCGGCCCTCATCGCCCGGGAGCTGCGAGAGCGGCTGCTGTCACGGCTCGGCCTCGCCGTGCGCGACCGCAGCGCCGAGCAGATCACCCGCGACCGCTGGACCGCCCGCGCCGTCGACCTCGCCGCCCGCCTCGCCCACCGCCACGGCGGCTGGGCCTGGCACACCGCCCGCCTCCAGCGCAGGCTCTCCCGCGCCGTGGGCCGCGCCCAGGTCGGCGCGCATCCCGAGCAGCGCCGCGCCCTGCTGCAACTCCTGTCCGCCCGGCTGCACTCCGGCGCACTCGCCAGCCTCGACCTGCCCTCCCCCTGGCAGATGCGCGAACCGGTGTCATCACGCCGCGCGGCGCCCGCGGTAGCTTGCCGGGAACTGCGCGAGATGCACCCGCTCGACGCCGTCCTGGCCGTGGCCAGTGCGCACCCGGACCTGGATGCGCAACGGCTGCGGGAGGTGCTCGGCGACCACGGCGTCGTCGTCTCCGACACCCAGGTCCGCATGGCCATGCGCCTCGAGGCACCCGCGCATCCGCGCGTGCTCAACGGCGCATCCGCCGCAGACCAGCCCTCGTTCGCGGTCCACGCCCGCTGGCACGCCGACCCCGGGACGACGACGGCCGAGGCCGCCTCGGATGCGGCCCCGCCGGATGCGGATGCGGCCGCTTCGGATGCGGATGCAGACCGCGCCCTCCTTCCCGACGCCCGGCGCGTCGAGGCCGCCCACCAAGCCGAGCACGGCCGCCCCGCATCCCTGCGCGCGCTGCAATCCGGCCTGCGCATCGGACAGGCCCGCGCCCAGCGGATGCGCGCACTGCTCGACCAGGAGACCCAGCCATGAGCCTGACGTACCACGCGCTCGGCTACTGGGGCCTGCCCGCCCTCATCGCCGCCGCCCTCCTGCTGCGAATCCTGCCGCGCGACTCCCACGCCCACCGCCTGATCTCCCGAGCGGCCCTCCTCAGCCTCCTCATCGTCGCCGCCATCGTCGGCCTCTCGTACTGAAGGACACGCACGTGACCACCAGCCTCCGCACCGCCATCGACACCGCCGCCCACCACACCATCACCGCAGCGCCCCAAGCCCCCGCCCCGGACGGTTCCGTGCCCGTCAGCGTCCTGCTGATCATCGTGCTCGGCATCTGGGCCTGGAACATGCACAAGCACGGCAAGGACACCAAGAAGCTCAACCTGCTCCCCGGCTTCGTCTGCCTCGGCCTCGGCCTGTCCCTGTCCGGCACCCAGGTCGGCACCATGCTCGGCACGCTGTTCGGAAGCGTCGGCCAGATGCTCGCCACCTTCATCGGCAACGCCTGAACCCGTGGCCGCCGACCCCGACGCCGACACCCTCGAGCTGCCTCCCGTGCCCGCCTTCGGGCGCGGGAGGCCCCGGCGGGCAGCACGCCGCATCCACCCCCGCCGCATCGCCCGCGGCAACCGCACCCTCCTGCGCCGCCTGCGCCACTGGGCCACGGCAAAGAACACCCCCGGCCGGCTCGCCCTCCTCGGCGCCGGAGCCCTCACAGCCGCCCGCACCGCCAACCACGAGCCCAAGCTCCTCGCCGCGGCCACCGCCGCCTACGCCGTCGCCGCCTGGCGCACCGGCCGCCCCCTCCCGCCCACCGAAGACGACCTCAAGCGCCGCGTCATCGAAGGCGTCCACGCCCTCATCAGCGACCAGCCCGCGATCTTCCTGCGCGACGTGTACGCCGCCTTCCAAGCCCGCCCCGCCGCCCAACACCTCGACGACACCCGCCTGCGCGCCGTCCTCCTCCACTGCGGCATCACCATCCACAAAAGCGTCCGCATCGGCGACCAGACCGGCCGCAGCGGCATCAAGGCCGCCGACATCCGAGCCCTCCTCTCCCCCACCCCCGCCAACACCCCTCCCGACCGCGTAGACGCAGGCCAGAGCAGCGCAGAAGAGGCCGTAGACCAGCCGTAGAAGCGGCTGTAGACCACCCAGGAGAAGGACATGACCCGCCACATCCGCGCCCTCATCCAGGCCGTCGCCACGCTCACTTACTGCTCCGTCTGCGGCTGGTGGACCAAACCCCACTGCGGACACTGAGCGACACTGGCCTCATGGAGTACCTGACGCCACCCCGAGGCACCCTCACCACCTCCATGGCCGCCCTCGCCGCAGACGTCCAACCCGCCACCATCCGAGACTGGGTCCGCCGCGGCATCCTCACCCCCTGCGGCGGCACCCCCAAGCGCCCCGTCTACCGCATCGAAGACGTCCAAGCAGCCCGCGCAGCGGCCAAACCCAGCCGCCCCGGACAGCGCAGCAACCGCGCCGCTTGACACAGCTGATCGACACGCGCCACGATTTGCGAGTACAGCCATGCCCGAAAGCAGGCTGACCGCGACCACCGAGAGCCCCGCCACCGCTGCGGGGCTCTCGCCATTCCCGGGCCGTCCCTTCTACAGGCTGTCGAGAATCTTCGCCCGGCGGTCTCGGTACTCCTCGTCCGTGATCGCACCGGAAGCCCGCAACTGATCCAACGTCTGCAAGCGGGACGCAACATCAGCTGCAGGGGCAGCAGGGGCGGTTGAACCACCCGATACAGCACCCGCATCTGCAAGGCGCGCCCTGAGTGCGTCCGCGAGCGCCTTGCCCTGCTCCTTCGGCATCTGCTTGATCTCAGCCTTGTTACCCGAAGCGAACACGATCAACGCGCCGGTGAGCATGCCGCCCGCCCACTGCACCGAGCTGATCCGGCCGTACGGGAAGTCCTCGACCTGCTGCGACATCATCCCGTGCATGAAGAAGATCAGCCGCTGGTCCGTCATCACAACCAGCCCGTTGCCCTTGCCGTACATCCCGGTCGCCAGCATCTCCACCGTCTCGCCCTCCCACAGGATCTCCGGCAACCGCTGGATCTCCCGCTTCGCGCCAAACGTGCTCTGCAGCTTCTCGGCAGCTGCATCGATGTCGGGACGTACATCGAACTTCGCCATAGGACACTCCTCCGCCATGCCGGGATGAAACGCGCCCTGAGTGGGGCCAGGGACACATGGGTGTGGGGAATCCCAGAGCGTATCGGCACCCAACCGGCCTGACCCCCCATACCGCAGAAGACCACCCAGGCCGGGGCGGAAGGGAGCGCGCCGCCCGGGAAGTGGGGCTCCCGGGCGGCGCACGCACAAGCCTGGACGATGGAGAGACCGAGTCCGAAGTCGTCGACGATCGCATCTGTCCCGCCACGTAGGCGCACAGCGGAGGTGGTGACCATGTCCTCTGCAGACGGTCACTGGAACGAAGGCCCCGGGGCCTGGCGTACGACGCCCCGCCCCCGGGGGTGGAAGACCCTCCGGGCCCAAGCTCTGGAGCGCGACGGGCAGCAGTGCACCTGGGTCGAGGACGGCCAGCGCTGCGCCCAAGCTGGCACGGACGCCGACCACATCGGCGACCCCACCGACCACAGCCTGAGCAACCTGCGCACACTGTGCCGTTACCACCACCGCAAGCGCACCGCACTCCAAGCACGCGCAGCCCGCGGCGACACGCCCCCCAGGCGTCGACCGGCCGAAGCACATCCAGGGCTGATCACCAACGACAAGCCGAAGACCAAGCACACTCCGGACGACAAGCCAGGCTTCTGACCTGCGCGGTCGTCGCAGGGTGGGGGGTGACCCCCTCCGCCCGGTCCCACGGCCCACGGTGCGGCATAGCGCCCCAGGGTCTGTACGGGTTGTGAGGTTGTGAGGGGAGGTGGTCACCGTGGGTGCACGCGGCCCCGTGCCGAAGCGCACGGACCAGCGCAGGAGGCGCAACAAGGACGGCGGGCCCGTGGCCACTGCCCAGTCCGGGACCGCTGCCGAGCCGGAGCAGCCGTCGGCCGATGGCGACTGGCACCCGGCCGCTGCGCGCTGGTACGCCTCGCTCGCGGAGTCCGGGCAGTCCCGCTTCTACGAGCCGTCGGACTGGGCGCAGGCGTGGGTGTGGGCTGACCTGCTGTCGCGGCAGCTGTTCTCGGAGCGGCCGTCGGCGCAGATGGTTGCGGCGTGGTCGGCGGCGGCCACCGAGCTGTTGACGACGGAGGGCGCCCGGCGGCGGGCGCGGCTGGAGCTGGAGCGCGCGGGCTCCGCTGACGCCGATGAGGACGCTGCTGTGGCGGCGCTGGATGACTACCGGGCCCGGCTCTCCGGCTGATCGGCTCGTCACTCTCCCGGACGGTGTGCCCGCGCTCACGCTGGGCTGGGAGGTGGTCAAGTGGGCGTCGAAGTATCTGAAGCACCCGAACGGTCCGCGGGCTGGGCAGCGGTGGCAGTTCGTCGATAGCCAGGTGCGGTTCCTGCTGTGGTGGTACTCGGTCGACGCGGATGGGCACTGGCTGTTTCACCACGGGGTGCGGCGGTTGGCGAAGGGCTCGGGGAAGTCGCCGTTCGCTGCGCTGCTGGCGCTGGCTGAGCTGACCGCGCCGGTGCGGCTGCTCGACTTCGACCCGAGGGCGGCAGGTGGTTGTGTCGGCAAGTCGGTGGACATGCCGCTGGTGCAGATCGCGGCTACCGCGGAGAGCCAGACGGCGAACACGATGCGGATGGTGCGGGCGATGGCCCCGAAGGGCTCGCGTCTGGTGGCCGACTTCCAGCTGGATCCGGGCAAGACGCAGTACTACATGCTGCCGGAGGGGAAGCTGGAGGTCATCACCTCCAGCGCCACCGCGGCGGAGGGTGCCGAGGCCACGTTCATCGTCGGGGACGAGACGGAGCACTGGAAGCCCAACAACGGCGGCCCCGAGCTGGCCTCCACCCTGGAAGACAACCTGGCGAAGTCCGGCAGCCGCATGCTGGAGACGTCCAATGCGTGGGTGCCGGAGGAGGGCTCGGTCGCCGAGGCGTCGTGGGACGCCTGGGTCGCGCAGGAAGAGGGCCGGGTCCGCGCGGAGTCGCGCATCCTGTATGACGCGCGGGTGGCTCCGCCGGAGACCGACATGGCCGATCCGGAGTCGCTCGCGGCGGCGCTGGAGCACGTCTACGACGACTGCTGGTGGGCGGACCGGCGCGCCATCATGAACCGCATCTGGGACCCGCGCAGTGCGCCGGAGGACTCCCGGCGGAAGTACCTGAACCAGCCCACGGCAGCGGCGGATGCATGGCTGGCTGCGCACGAGTGGCCGGCCTGCGCCGACGCTTCGGTGGTCGTCGCGGACGGCGACGAGGTCGTGATGTTCTTCGACGGCTCCAAGTCCCGTGACGCCACCGCGTTGATCGGTTGCCGCGTGAGCGATGGGCACGTCTTCGAGATCGACACCTGGGAGCAGCCACTCGTCGACCCGACGCAGGACGGCGAGCCGGTGGCGTGGCAGGTGCCGGTGAACGAGGTCGATGCCGCGGTGGCGAGGGCGTTTCGCACCTGGCGGGTGGTGGCGTTCTTCGGCGACGTGAAGGAGTGGGAGTCCTATGTGCACACCACCTGGCCGGACCTGTACCGGGAGCAGCTGGTGCTGTGGGCGCAGGACTCCGGGCGGAATGCCTCGCCGATCGCGTGGGACATGCGCTCCCATGTGCGGGACTTCACCATGGCGGCGGAGGCCTGCCACACGGAGATCGTCGAACGGCAGTTCACGCACGACGGGGCGGCGGTCACCTCGCGGCATGTGGCGAACGCGCGGCGCCGTCCGAACCGGTACGGGGTGTCGATCGGCAAGGAGTCGCGCACGTCGCCGAAGAAGATCGACGCGGCGGTG
This sequence comes from Streptomyces chengmaiensis, assembly GCF_029846775.1. Lineage (NCBI taxonomy): Bacteria > Bacillati > Actinomycetota > Actinomycetes > Kitasatosporales > Streptomycetaceae > Streptomyces > Streptomyces chengmaiensis. The sequence continues at coordinate 21,183 of NZ_JARWBG010000040.1, read as the reverse complement.
TGTGTGATCGGGGCGCGGATGGTGCGCCGTCAGCTGCTGGTGTCCTCGCAGTGGGCGAAGTACAAGGCTGGGCCGAAGAAGCGGGCCGGCCGCGTCGTCGGATGGGGGTGAGCCGGTGACCTCCGAGGAGGCGATCGCCAACGCGGTACGGCTGCTGGAGGCCGCCGAGACCGAACTGAACCTGCCGCTGATGGAACGCCTTGAAGGCCTCGCCGACTCGTGGCTGGGCGTCGCCGCGCTGCTACGGGAGAGGGAGGGGGCCTGACATGGCGGAGCCGATGGATGCCCAGGAGTTGGGCAGGGTGCTGCCGTGGCTGCTGTCCGCGCGGCGCGCGGAGGCGGGGCGGATCTCCACGATCCGCGAGTACCTGAAGAACCGGGTCTGCGACATCTACGTGCCCAAGTCCGCGACCACGGAGTACAAGAAGCTCGTCGACCAGGCCCGCTTCAACATCCTGCCCCTCCTCGTCAGCTCGGTCGCGCAGGGCCTGTTCGTCGACGGCTACCGGCCCTCCGACACCGTCGACAACTCCCCGGTGTGGGAGGCCGTCTGGCAGCCCAACCGGATGGACGCCCGGCAGTCGGGTATCTACCGGGCCGCGTTGTCGTACGGGTACTCCTACGCCGTGGTACTGCCCGGTGACCCGGTACCGGTCATCACTCCGTATTCGCCGCGCCGCCTGACCGCTCTGTACGAGGACTCGATCAACGACGAGTGGCCGATGTACGCGGTCACCGTAGGTCTGCCACACCCGGTGATCGATGCGGAGAGCCCGACGACGATGGTGTCCACGGTCACCGTGTACGACGACACCCACACCTACACCACGGACGTGCCCGCAGCGATGGTGTACCCGCTGGCGAACGGCGAGTGGACCGATCCGCTGCCGATGGAAGGCATCACCATCAACACCGAGCAGGTCACCACGGCCGAGCACGGGCTCGGGGTGTGCCCCGTCGTCAGGTTCTGCGAGTCGTACGAGGACCTGGACGACGGGCCGACGGGCATCGTCGAGCCGATGCTGCCCGCCCAGCGGCAGCTGAACCAGACCACGTTCGGGCTGCTGATGACCCAGCAGTACGAGGCGTTCAAGCAGCGCTGGGTCACCGGTATGGCGATCGCCGAGGACGCCGACGGCAACCCCATCGAGCCGTGGAACGCCGCCGTCAACCGCGTCTGGCAGTCCGACAGCCCCGACACCAAGTTCGGCGAGTTCAGCCAGGCCGACCTCAACGGCTACCTCAACAGCCGGGACAAGACCCTGCTCTACATCGCCTCGGCGCGGCAGATCCCGCCGCACACCCTCGTCGTCGGCAACGCCGTCTCCAACGTCTCCGCCGAAGCCCTGGCCGCGCTGGAGGCCGGGCATCAGCTCGACATCGGCGAGCACAAGACCGCCTTCGGCGAGAGCATCGAGCAGATGCTGCGCCTCGCCGGGCTGGCGATGGATGATGAGGAGACTTGGCGGGACACGGCCGCTCAGGTCGTGTGGCGGGACACCACCCCGCGCTCGCTGGCCCAGGTCGCTGACGCACTGGGCAAGCTGGCCCAGCTCCTCGACGTGCCCCCGCGGGCCCTGTGGGAACGCATCCCGGGGGTGACGGAGACGGACATCAAGCGGTGGGAGATGCTCGCCGAGGACCGCGACGCCCTCGGCGACATCAGCCAACTGCTGGCCGCCCCGGCCGCCGGCGCCGACACACCGCCGGTACCCGGCACCGAGGACGACGGCGAGGGCGCTCCCGCCGAGGGAGCGCCGGAGGTTCCGGCAGCCGTTACGGTGCCTGGGGAAGAGGCGTAGCGGTGCCCGGCGTCGAGGCGCAGACCCTGACCCGCGAGTACCAGCAGCAAGTCCTCAACGTCGCCCAGCTCATCGCCCGCCGCCTGCGCATCACGGCGATGCGGGCAGACGTCGACGACATCGACGGCTGGTGGGACCAGGTTGCTCCGCAGGTGCAGGAGGAGATCCTCACCGGGCAGTCCGCGCTCGCCCGCCTCGCCCGCGGCTACCTCGCCCAGCACGCCCGCCTCGAAGGCGTCAGCCTCGTCGCCGCGGTCGTCGAGCCGGACCCCGAGCAGATCGCCACGTCCCTGCGGGTGTCGGGGCCGGTGGCGTTCAAGACGCACATGGCCGACTCCGGCTCCGAGACCGCCTCCGTGCGCACCATGGCCTCGCAGATGCAGGGTTCAGCCACGCGCCTGGTCCTCGAAGGTGACCGGCAGACCACGATGCAGACGTTCCAGGCCCGAGACGAAGTGGAGGGCTGGCGCAGGGTGGCGGGGCGTTCCTCGCCGTGTCCGTTCTGCCTGATGCTGATCGGCCGCGGCGCCGTCTACTCCAAGGCCACGGCCCGCTTCCAGTCGCACGACCGCTGCTCCTGCAAGCCCGAGCTGCTGTACCGGCGTGAGCCGGAACCGCCCGAGGTGCGCCGCCTGTCGGAGCAGTGGTCGCAGGCCACCGCCGGGCACTCCGGGAAGGCCGCGATCAAGGCGTGGCGCAGGTACGTCACCGGCCAGCGCGCCGGGCGCACCGAGTAAGAAGCTTCCGGGCCCGAGGCCCGGATACGGCGTACGGCCGCATGGCCGGCACCTGCTCAACTGGTCCATTCCGCCCGCCCGCAGTGCCGCATGGCCGGCCGGGCTATCCCGCACGGGAGAAGACGCATGAGTACACCTACGCCCCCCGAGCAGCCGCCGGGCACGCCACCGGAGGGCAGCCCGCCGCCTGCCGCCCCGGCACCGGCTCCGGCCGCTCCAGAACCGTCCGCACCGGCTGCACAGCCCGCGGAGCCGGACTGGAAGGCCGAGGCCCGCAAGTGGGAGCGCCTGGCCAAGACGAACAAGGACGCCGCCGAGAAGCTCGCCCAGCTCGAAGACTCCAAGAAGACCGAGACAGAGAAGCTGAGCGAGAAGCTCACCACAGCCGAGAAGCGCGCGGTGGAGGCGGAGTCGAAGGCGCTGCGCCTGGAGGTCGCCGCAGCCAAGGGGCTCACGCAAGCGCAGGCCAAGCGGCTCGTCGGCACCACGAAGGAGGAGCTGGAGGCGGACGCCGACGAGCTCCTGGCCTCCTTCGGCCCCGGCGACACCAGCGGCGGCAAGGGCAGCGGCTCGGGCAACAAGGGCCGTACACCGGTGCAGAAGCTGCAGCCCGGCGCGCTGCCCACTCCGCCCGAGCCGACGCTGGCCGAGCAGATCAAGGCCGCAGAGCAGGGCGGCAAGTGGGCCGAAGCCCGCCGCCTGAAGGCGCAGCGGCTGCTGCAGCTGCAGGAGAACAAGACCTGAACGAGGGCAGGCGACCGTATCGCGCTGCCCGATGGGAGGTAACCGATGCCAGGCATCACCGGGCAGGGCGACACGTTCGACCTGCCGAACTATGTGGGCGAGCTGTTCGCCGAGACCCCGACCGACACCCCGTTCCTGTCCGCGATCGGCGGACTGTCCGGCGGGATGCAGGTCACCGCGACACTGTTCCAGTGGCAGGGCTACGACCTGCGCGCGGCCGCGGACGACCGGCAGCGCCTGGAAGGGGCGAACGCGCCGACGGCGGAGGCCCGCACCAGGTTCAACGTGACCAACGTGCTGGAGATCCACCAGGAGGCGCTGGAGATCTCCTACACCAAGCAGGCCGCCACCGGGCAGTTCAACTCCACCGGCTCCAACCACCCCGGCAGCGTGGGCATCTCGGGGGCGAACCCGGTGACGAACGAGGTGGACTGGCAGACCCGCCAGCACCTGATCCAGATCGCCCGGGACGTCGAGCAGTCCTTCCTGACGGGCACGTTCCAGAACCCGGCGGACAACCTCACTCCGCGCAAGACCCGCGGCATCCTCGCCGCGATCACCACGAACGTCGTCGACGCGGCCGGGGCCGAGCTCGACTCCGACAACGGCGGCGCGGAGGAGCCCGGCTATCTGCTGCTCGATCTGCTGCAGTCGGTGTGGGCCAACGGCGGGATCATGGTCTCCGAGACCGCGACGATCATGTGCAACGCCTACCAGAAGCGGAAGCTGACGAAGGCGTTCATCACCGACCGGAACTATCAGGAGATGTCCCGCGAGGTCGGCGGTGTGTCCGTGACGACGATCGAGACGGACTTCGGCCGGCTGAACATCATGCTCAACCGGTACATGCCCACCGACGAGGTCGCCGTCGTCTCGCTGGAGGAGTGCGCGCCGGCGTTCATGCTCGTGCCCGGCAAGGGGTTCCTGTTCGTCGAGCCGCTGGCCCGGCAGGGCTCCGCCGAGCGGTACCAGGTCTATGGGGAGATCGGCCTGAAGTACGGCAACGAGAAGGCCCACGGCAAGATCATCAACCTGGCTGACGGAACCGGGTCCTGATGGGGCGGCGTGCGGCCGTGACGGTGGGCCGGTCGCACACCGTCAAACGCTACGCAGATGCGCAGGCGGCGGCCGCCGAGGCGGCCTGGTACCGGCGGCTGCCGTGGGCCGCGCCGCGGCTGCTCAACGTCGACGGCCCCGTTCTGGTGCTGCAGACGCTCCCCACGGCGCGGTCGCTGCCCGGATGGCGGCCTGCCGCGGCGCTGTGGGAGCTGCTGGCCGCTGTGCACGCCGAGGGGGTGCACCACCGGGACGTGCACGTCGGGAACATCGTCCAGGCCAACGACGGCAGCCCGCTGCTGATCGATTGGGAGACCGGCCTGTGGCAGCCGTCCGCGCTGTCGTACGACCTGCACGGACCGCACGCGTCCGGGATCGCGGTACCCGACATTCACACCGGGCTGACGCCTCAGTGGTGGGGCTCGCCGCAGGCCGCATCGATCGGAAGGAGATGGGGGAATGCCGGAGTACCAGCCCAGGTGGGTGGGCGGCCGGGAGGTCGGCGAGGGCATCCGCAAGGCCGCCCCCCGCTATGAGGCGATCGCCGCCGAGCTGACCGGGCACACGGGGTTCAGCGTGCTGGACCTGGGCGCCTACAACGCGTACTTCAGTCTGCGGCTGGCCGAGGACTTCGACGCGAGGTGCACGGCGGTGGACGACTACCGGGGCCTGCCCTCGGCGTTGGCGCAGGCCGCCGACAGCCGGGTGACCGGGATCTACCGGCGGCTCACTCCGGAGTCGCTGGCAGGGCTCGGCGACTTCGATGTGATCTTGTGCCTGAGCGTGCTGCACCACGTGCCGTGGTGGCGCGCCATGCTGGAGATGATCAGCGAGCAGGGCCGGGTGCTGTTCATCGAGACCGCCACCGCGAACGAGGTGCTGCCCAAAGCCCGCGCGCACTGCCCGGAGATCCCCGCCGCTGTAGAGGATCTAGCAGGGCGGATCATCTGCCGCTCCCACGGCTACAAGTCGAAGAAGCAGCGGCCCTTGCGCGTGGTCGGCTCGCTGGGATGAGCCGGTGGACATCGGCGTCGTCACCACCGTGTGGGGCCCCTACAGCGCCTACCTTCCCGACTGGGTGCGCTCGGTCGCCGCACAGACCCACCCGCCGGCCGCGGTCACGATCCTCGACGCGGGCGCCGAGGACCTCGCGCCGGCCCGGGCGGCGCTGGCCGCGTCCGGCCTGGACTGGCAGATCGTCACCGCCCCCTACCAGGGCATGGGCGCGGCGAGAAACGCGGCAGTGGCGGCCACCCCCGTGCCGTGGGTGATGCACCTGGACGCGGACGATGTGCTGCTGCCGCACGCCCTGGCCGACACCGCTGCGTTGGCGGACCGGGCGGACGTGGTGGCGATGGGCATGTGGCGCGAGGGCCGCGAGCACCTCTTCCCCCAGGTGTCGGCGCGGCAGGTGCTGCGGGGCCGGCAGGGCTGCTACTCCTGCGCGCCGTTCCGCCGAGTCTTGTGGCAACGGCGGCCGTGGATCACAGCGAACGACTGGATCGACAGCGCGTTCTGGGTGGGCCTGGCTCACCTGGGGGCCCGGTTCGCGCCCACGAGGCGGGCAGGGGCGGTCTACCGGCAGCACAACGGGTCGTACTCGCGGTCGATGTCGGCGGCGGACAGGGCCGCGGCCCGCTCGCAGTGGCGCAGGCTGTGCAGGGGGTGGGAGCCGTGAGCGTGTCGGTGGTCATTCCGTGGCGGGGCGGCTGCCCTCACCGAGAGGCGGCCCTTGAGTGGGTGGCGGGGCGGTGGCGCGCCAGCGGTCACACGCCCCTTGTGGCCAAGGCCCCGCCGGGGCCGTGGTGCAAGGCCGCAGCCGTCTCGGCCGCCCTGCCGCAGGCTGTCGGCGATGTGCTGGTGGTGGCCGATGCGGATGTGTGGTGCGACGGCGTGCCCCAGGCCGTCAAGGCCGTGGAGGACGGCGCGCCGTGGGCGATCCCGCACGGCCAGGTGCACCGGCTCACCGAAGCAGCCACCACGGCCGTGCTGGGCGGCGGACCGCTGGACGGGCCCACGGTGCAGCGCCCGTACACAGGCTTCGCCGGAGGCGGCATCGCCGTCCTGCCGCGCGCCACGTACGAAGACGTCCCGCTGGATGCCCGGTTCGCCGGTTGGGGGCAGGAGGACGAGGCATGGGCCCTCGCGCTTCTCTGCCTGGCCGGCAGACCCTGGCGCGGCCGCGCTCGGCTGTGGCACCTGTGGCATCCGCCGCAGGTGCGCACCAGCCGCCGATGGGGCTCCCAGGCGAGCAGGGCGCTGTGGCAGCGCTACCACGCCGCGCGGGCCGACCCGCAGGCGATGCGGACGCTGCTCGACGAGATGCCCAAGGAGGTGACCGATGCCGGATCTGGCGGACGTTGAGGATCTGGTGGCCCGGCTGGGCCGGGTCCTGACCGAGGACGAGCAGGCCCGCGCCGCGGCGCTGCTGGCCGACGCCAGTGCGCTGGTGCGGGACTTCACCCGGCAGGAATTCACGACCGTGGCGGGCGACGTGATCGTGCTGCGGCCGGTCGGGGCGCTGCTGCGGCTGCCGCAGCGCCCGGTGACCGCAGTCACCGCGGTGGAGGCCGTGCTGGGCGACGGCACCTCCACCGCGGCGCTGTCGGGCTGGACGTGGGACGGACGGGACAAGGTCGACCTGACGCAGGCCACCTGGACCACACCGCCCGCACCGGGGGCGTCTCCGTGGCCGAACACCTACCGAGTGACCTACGACCACGGGGACGCAGACGTGCCGCCGGGGGTGGTGGCGGTGGTGTGCGCCATGGTGCTGCGTACGCTGCTGTCCCCGTCGATGACGGCCGGGATGGTGGCCGAGCGGATCGGCTCGTACAACTACCAGCTCCAGCAGGGCTCCGGCGCCGCGGGGGCGACGGTGGTGATGACGGCGGCGGACGAGAAGGCGCTCGCCCGCTGGGGCCCGCGCCGTGCGGGCACGATCCAGGTGGCGGCGGGATGACGCCGGCCGTTCCGGGGCGGCTGCTGCCGCACGCCGTCACCGTCGTCACCCCGGCGACGACGACCGACTCCTACGGCAACACCGTCTACGACTACGGGCCGGCCGCCACGCGCGTGAGCGTGGCGGCGTGGATGCAGCAGGACCAGCGCATCCAGGTCACCGCCCAGGGAGCGGACCCGCTGCAGCAGCGGTGGCTGATGGTCACCAACCACAGTCCGGTCGACCGCCGTGCGCGCATCGAGTGGACCGGCCCGACCGGCCTGCTGGTCTTCGAACTGGACGGGCCTCCGGGCCCCTTCTACAACCCGCTCGCGATGGCTACGGCCGGGTCGAGCGGGCCGCATCACACGGAACTGACCCTCAAGATCGTGGACGGGTGATGGCATGGCGCGCGCCGTTGAGCGTTTCCAGATCAGCTCCCGCGGGGCCGACAAGCTCCTGAAGTCCGACGGCGTCCGGGCGGACCTTCAGCGCCGCGCCCAGGCGATCGTCGACTGGGCCGGGCCGTACTTCGAGCAGGCCCTCGCCGACTCACACGCCCCGGAGCCGGTGCGGATGGTCGCCGACTCCTACATCGGCCGCACCCGCGCCGGCGCGACCGCGATCGCCGTGCATCCCGGGTCACTGCGCGTCGAGCAGGAGCACGCGTACTTCCGCGGCGCGATGAGCGCGGCCGCCGAGTAGCCAAAGGAGGGGGCGTATGCAGAACGGGCCGGGCGGGCCGGACGCCAAGTTCCGCGTCCGCTGGAAGCAGTGGGCAGGCTGGAGCGACTGGACCGAGGCCATCGACGCGCCCCGCATGGCCGAGGGCTGCCTCATCGTCAAAACCTCCCCTGCCCGGGTGGTGTGGATCCCCGTGCACACCATCTGCGGGCCGATCGAGATCGAGGGCATCTGATGTCCTTCCCCGACGCCAACGCCCTGCTCATCGCCTACATCACCCCGCTGCACGCCCCGGTCGCGGTAGTCTCCCGCGTCCCCGACCCGCGCCCTCAGCAGCTCATCCAGGTTCGCCGAGTGGGCGGATCGGCCGCGCCGCCGGTGCGTGACAGCGCCCGCCTCGACATCTGGACGTGGGCGCCCACCGACGCCGATGCCATGGCCCTGGCCCTGACGGTGCGCTCCGAAGTCTGGAAGCTGGCGGGCACCACGCTGCTGGGGCCGGTCTGCTACCGGGTGCAGGAGTTCCTAGCGCCCCGCCTGGCCGACGATCCGGTGACCAACAGCCCGCGGGCGTGGGCGACCTACCAGCTCGACCTGCGGGCTGAGGACGTCATCAGCCCCGCACCGCCCAGCCCCTGACCCCTTGTTCTCCCGGTGATGTCCGCGCGCCCGGGTGACCCCTGTGCTTTCACCGTGAGGAGATCACCATGGCCCTGGACGCCGCAGAAGTCCGCGTAGCGATCACCGGGGAGCTGTTCTCGGCCCCCCGCGGCACCACCGCCCCCACCGACGCCAGCTCTGCCCTGGACGCCGCGTTCGTCGGGCACGGCTACGTGTCCGAGGACGGCGTGACCGAGAACTGGGACGACAGCGTTGACAACATCATTGCCTGGCAGAACGCCACCACCGTGCGGGCCGCCCGCACCGAGTCGACGCTGACGCTCGCCTGCTCGCTGATCCAGACCCGCGGCTCGAACCTGGAGCTGTTCTACCCGGGCTCGCAGGTGGAGGCGAACCTCACCGAGTGGAAGATCGACGTCAAGCCCGCCACCAGCGACCCTCGCTCGTTCGTACTGAACGTCGTCGACGGCTCCGACATCATCCGCATCTACATCGGCAACGGCGAGCTGACCGAACGCGGCGAGGTGCCGTACCAGTCCGGCGACGCCGTCATGTACCCGGTGACGATCACCGCCTACCCGGATGACAACGGCAACCTCATGCAGAAGTTCTCCAACAGCTCGGCGTGGGGCGAGGACATCGGGTCCTGAGCCAACAGACCGCCTCGGGGGCATCTCGCGCGGAGTGCCCCCGAGGCGCCCCAGCCGTCCGCGCACCACCGTCAAGGAGATCCGCGCATGGCCTTCGACGCCCGCAAGATCGCAGACACGCAGAACACCGAACCGTTCGTGTTCATCGGCCTCGACGGCGACGAGTACGAACTGCCCAACGTCAACACCCTCACCGGCGAACAGGCCCGCCGCTTCCGCCAGGGCGACGAGTCCGTCCTCGAGGAAATCGCCGACCCCGACACCATGGACGCCATCGACGAGATGCCCGTCGGCGTGCAGGCCGAACTCTCCCGCGCGTGGGTGGAGCACGGGGGCCAGCCGGGAAAAGCGGCCTCGCGGTCGCCGCGTCGACGCGAGCCCGCGAGGCGCTCGCAGTCGACCTCATCCTCCGCGGCTCGCCGCAGGAGGTCGACGCGCTCACGGTAGGGCGCATCTCGGCCCTGCATGAGGCGCTGCGGCACGACCCTGCAAGCGTGACGGCCCAGGTGTTCGGCGGCGACGGCCACACCCGTGAGCAGCACCTGCTGTATCTGGCTGTGGACGAGTTGCGGCAGGCGAACTGGCAGCGCTCCAAAGACGGAACCAAGGGCCGCAACCGGCCCAAGCCGCTCAGCCCGCTGGCGCGCCGGCCGGGCAAGCGCACCGGCCGCACCGATCTGCAGCCTGCACAGGTACAGCAGCTCCTGGCCGGGCTCGGCCCCGCTCCCACAACCGCATAGGAGGGGTCGCCGTGGCTGAAGAGGTCGGCGTCGCGTTCGTACGCCTCGTCCCGTCGATGCGGGGGTTCGGGCCGGAGGCCAGCAGGGCGCTGAACGACGCCACCGCCCAGCCCGCGGCCGCTGCGGGCCAGGAGGCAGGCGGCCGGTTCGGCGACGCGTTCAAGACCGCGCTGCTCGGCGCCGGGCTGCTGGCGGGTGCGGCGCTGGTCGGCGGGATCGGCGAGGCGCTCGACCAGGGCCGCATCACGGCGAAGATGGGCGCGCAGCTCGGCGCGACCACATCCGAGGCGAAGCGGTACGGGCAGATCGCCGGGCAGCTGTTCGCCGCCGGGGTGACGGCGAACTTCCAGGAAGCCGCCGACGCGGTCCGCGCCACGATGGCGGCCGGGCTGCTGCCGCCGGACGCGACGAACGCCCAGATCAACAGCATCGCGACCAACGTCGCCGACCTGGCGTCTACCTTCGACCTCGAGCTCGGCCAGACAGCTGCTGCTGTCGGGCAGCTGATGAAGAACGGCATGGCCCCCGACGCCAAGGCCGCGCTCGACCTGGTGGCCGCAGGGCTGTCCGGCACCGACGCCCGCGCCGACGACGCCCTGGACACGATCACCGAGTACGGCACGATCTTCAAGACCGTCGGCGTCAGCGGCCAGACCGCGATGGGCCTGATCCGTCAGGGGCTGCAGGCCGGGGCCCGCGACACGGACAAGATCGCCGACGCGGTCAAGGAGTTCTCTCTCAAGGCCACCGAGGACAGCGAGGCGGTCCAGGACGCGTTCAAGGACCTGGGCCTGTCCGGGAAGGAGATCGGCGCAGACGTGGCCGCGGGCGGCACTCGCGCGGAGAACGCCATCGGCACCGTCCTGGACAAGCTGCGGGAAATGCCCGCCACCACGGCCCGGGCGAACGTCATCAAGGAGCTCTTCGGCGGCCCGGGCGAGGACCTCGGCGCGTCCCTCTTCGCCCTCAACGTCGACAAGGCGCGCGCCTCGATGGACGGCGCGTCCGGCTCCGCCGACGCCCTGGGCGACGGTCTGCGCGACAACGCCGGCGCACGGCTGACCGAGTTCAAGAACGGGCTGCAGCAGGCGTTCGTCGAGGTGCTGGGGAACAAGGTCATCCCGGTCCTGGAGGACTTCGCCTCGTGGGCGCGGGACAACCCAAACGTCGTCAAGGGCATCGCGGTGGCGATCGCCGGTGTGCTGGTGCCCGCGCTGGTGCTGATGGCGGTCAACGCCACGGTGGCGGCCGCGACCACCGTGACGGCCTGGGTGACTGCCGGTGCGGCGGCTGTATCCAGCGCCGGTACGCAGACGGCCGCGGGAGCTCGGGTCGCCGGGGCGTGGGTGCTGATGGCCGGGCGGGCGCTGGTGCAGGCGGGGCGGATGGCCGCCTCGTGGTTCATCGCGATGGGCCCGATCGGCTGGGTGATCGGCGCGATCATCGCTCTCGGCCTGCTGATCTTCGCAAACTGGGACAAGATCAAGAAGTGGACCGGCCAAGCCTGGGATTGGGTCTGGAGCAAGATCCAGAGCGTCGGCAAGGCCATCCTCGGCTTCATCCTCGGCATGCCACTGGTCCGGTTCTTCCTGCAGCACTGGGACCGCATCCGCTCCGGCACAGCGTCCAAAGTCCTCGGCTTCATCTCCTGGGTCCGCGGCATCCCCGGTCGCATCCTGAGGGCGATCGGCTCCCTGCGCAGCCTGCTCTACAACAAGGGCATGGACCTGATCTCCGGCCTGTGGAACGGCATCAAGTCCATGGGCGGCTGGCTCAAGAGCAAGCTGATCAGCTTCGCCCGCAGCAAGATCCCCGGCCCCATCGCCAAAGCCCTCGGCATCGCCTCGCCGTCCAAGGTGATGGCCCGCGAGATCGGCCGCTGGATCCCCGCAGGCATCCAGCAGGGCATCGAATCCGGCACCGCCGACGTCTCCGCCTCCACCCAGCTGGCCGCCGCGGTCATGCTGCCCGGCCACGCCGGACAAACGCCCCGCACCGCACCCGCAGCCGGCACGACCGTCGTCATCGACGGCACCGCCATGCCACGCGCCCTGCTGCAGTGGCTGCGCCATTCCGTCCGCATCGACGGCCAAGGCAGCGTGCAGACGCTCCTCGGCCAGCCACGAAAGGGGTGACCATGGCCGACTTCCCCCAGGGGAGGCTGCCGATCCGCGTCGAAATGGCATTCGGCGCGGATCCGGACTCCGACCCCGCCGACTGGACCTGGGCAGACGTCTCCGACGACGTCCACCAGCAGCAGATCCAGATCACCCGCGGCCGCGCGGATGAGTCCGGCCAGGCGCAGCCGACGTCCATGTCCCTGGAACTGGACAACCCCCACGGCAACTACACCCCCGACAACCCCCTCTCCGTGCACTACCCCAACGTGCTCCTGGGCACCCCCTGCCGCGCATCAGTCGAGGCCGGACGCCCGTACCTGGCGCTGCCCGGCGGCCCGGACCGGGCCAGCACCCCCGACCACGCCAGCCTGGACATCACCGGCGACATCGACGTCCGCATCGAGGTCGCCCTCGACGACTGGTCCTCAAGCGATGTGGAACTCGCCTCGAAGTACAAGACCACGGGGAATCAGCGGTCCTGGCTGCTGCTCTACGGGCAGGTTGACCGCGATCTGACCTTCCGCTGGTCCAGCGACGGCGCCGGCAATCTGCAGTTCTCCTCCACGGAGCCCGTGCCCGCACCGACGTCCGGGAGGATCGCACTGCGCTCCACCCTGGATGTGTCTGCCGGTGTCATCACCCACTACACCGCCCCCACCCTCGATGGGCCCTGGACGCAGCTCGGCGCGCCCAGCACGCCCGCCGGGGCCACATCCATCTACAGCAGCACCACCCCTGTCGAGATCGGCGACGCATCAAGCCTGGTATTCAACTCTCCATCGGGGAAGGTGTACCGGTTCGAGCTGCGCGACGGCATCGACGGCACGATCGTGGCTGCCCCGGACTTCACCGCTCAGACATCCGGCACCACGTCGTTCGATGACTCGGCGGGCCGCACGTGGACTCTCGCCGGAGACGCGGAGATCACCAGGTGGCAGCGCCGCTTCTTCGGCACCGTCGACGAGTGGGCCCCCACCTGGCCCTACGGCGACCTCTCCGACAAGGACACCGGGTACGAGGGCGAAGCCCGCGTGGCGATCACCGCATCCGGCATCCTGCGGCGCCTGGGCCAGGGGCCGCAGGCGCTGCAGTCGGCGCTGCGGCGCGAACTGGAGAACCCCACACGCACGGGCATCGTCGCCTACTGGCCGTGCGAGGACGACTCGGGTGCCACTCAGATCGCGTCCGCGATCGCCGGGCATCCCCCCATGTCCGTGTCCGGCGAACCCGATCTCTCCTCCTTCAGCGGATGGCTCGGCTCAGACGACCTCCCCGTCATGAAGACCGGCACGTTCTCCGGCGATGTCCCGACCTACACCGTCACCGGCGAGACGGCGCTGCGGTCGTATGTCCACATCCCGTCCGGCGGCGTGTCGAGTGACCAGGTCCTCGTGGAGCTGCTCACCACCGGCACCGCAAGGCGATGGACCATCACGCTGAAGACTGACGGCGATCTGGCCGTCGGCGCCTTCGACGGCGAAGGGACGAGTGTTCTCACCTTCACCGTCAACTTCAACGCAAACGACAGCCTTCGGTCCATCGTCCTGGAACTCACCCAGAGCGGGAACGACGTCGACTGGCGCATCATTGCGGAGAACTACGACGGTGTCGCCGACATCAACACTCTGGTCCCGGGCCCGGTGTGGTCGGACACCCTCGCGGGGCACACCGTAGGACGCATCGTCCAAGTGCGCATCGGCCCTGGCGGCAGCCTCGAAGACGTGTCGGTGGGCCACATCGTCCTAGCCAATGCCTTGGCCGCCTTCTCAAACACTTTGCGCGCCGCGATCGGCTGGACCGGGGAACGCTCCGGTCACCGCATCCTGCGCTTGTGCGCTGAAGAGGGCATCCCCGCAACCCTGGCAGGCACCGACGGGGCCACTGAGCGCATCGGCTCGCAGGAGTCTGAAACTCTGCTGGCACTCCTCCAGAAAGCTGCCGACGTTGACGGCGGCATTCTGGGCGAGCAGCGGGCACAGAGCGGGCTGCGGTACCGCACCCGCGAGTCGCTGTACAACCAGACCCCGGCACTTGTGGTGGACGCGGGCGAGAACGAGTTGACCAATCCGTTCGAACCGATCCTGGATGATCAGCGGGCGCGGAACGACGTCACAGTGACGCGTGAGGGCGGCTCGTCGGCGCGGGTTGTAGATGACACGTCGGTCGCCCGGCTTGGGCTGCGCCCCGAGGAAATCCGCCTCAACGCGGCCACCGATGAGCAGCTGCGCGGGCTGGCCGCGTGGCGGGTGCACTTGGGCACGTGGCCCGGCATGCGGTACCCGACCGTCAGCGCCGAGCTGGCGATTGCGCCGCAGCTGATCGAATCGTGGCTGGACGTCGACAGCGGCAGCCGCGTACAGGTCGTCAACCTGCCGCCCCAGCACCCGACAGACACCGTAGACCTGCTGCTGCAGGGCTATGCGGAGGTCCTGTCCCCGACGCGCTGGACCGTGCGGGCGAACTGCACCCCCGCCGGCCCGTACACCGTCGCCGTGGTCGATGACGATTCCTTCGTGCTGGACACGGCCGGCCCCGTGCTGGCCTCCGCGGTCACGGCGTCGGATACGACGATGTATGTGGCCACCACGGCCGGCCCGCGCTGGGTCGACTCAGCGACGTACCCGGCCGATTTCCCGATCGATCTGCGCGTCGGCGGGGAGGTCGTGCGGGCGACGGCCGTGGGTGCCCCGGGCGCGGTGCCGATGGTGGGGGACGGGGACGCCTCCACCACGGCCGCCACGGACCATGTCGCGCCGTCCGTGTCGGCGCCGGGGGGCGCGGATCTGCTGGTGTGCGCGTGGATTCCGTGGGACGGCCCCTCCGACGTCTACACCATCCCGGGGAGCATGTCGGAGCAGGCGCAGACCGCCGGCACATGGTCGCGGTTCGCCGACGCCACGGAGGTGCTGTCCGGCTCGGGGGCGACGGGGACGCGGACGGCGACGCGGACGGTGTCGCACGCCTGGGCCGCGGTCTCGATCGTGGCCTCGGGGGCGCCGGGCACGACACCGGTCCTCGAGGAGCACCTCGACGGCGTGGACGGGGCGTCGGGGCAGGTGACGCTCACGTCCGCGGCCGGGACGCAGGAGGGTTGGTGGCTGCTGGCGTTGCACGGCTGGGACAACAGCGGCTCGGGCCTGCCGCCGGGGCCGGATGGTGAGGGCTGGCAGCTGGTGGCGAGCAGCTCGCTGGTGCATGCGGATGCGCCGGGCATCGTCGCCTACGCGCGGCGGGTCGAGACGGCGGGCGCCCAGCAGGTCGACTTCCCCGGCGGGGCCCCGGACGACAACCAGGCCCGCCTGTATGTGCTGTCCGGGGTGACGGATCTGACGGGGCAGGCCATGACGGTCACCCGTTCCGTCAACGGCATTAGCAAACCGCACGCTGCGGGCGCAGGCGTCGCGCTCGCCCATCCGGTCGTCATCCCCCTATAGGAGGCAGTCTCGTGACGTATGTGCCGTTCCTGGCAGGGCAGCGGGCGACCGCTGACCTGCTCAACACCCGCCTCATCGAGGTGATCCTTGACTGGACTGATCTGGCGTCGCTGGGCAGCTACAGCGGCAACGGCTCCGCCGGCTCACCCTCGCCGCAGATGCGGAAACTCAAGGTGATGGGCACAGAGTTGTGGGAGCTCAAGGGCCGCATCAACACCACCGGCATCACCGCGGCGACGACCACCACGCTGTTCACATTCAACGTCGGGCACAGGGTGTCCGCTGAGCGCGGGTTCACGACCTTCGCCTCGAACACCGGCCACCACGGCGCGCGCCTCGGGTTCCAGACGTCCGGTGCGCTGACGGTGTCGGTGCCGTCCGCCGCCGGGTCGAGCATGTCGTTTGTGCTGCTGGACGGCGCGTCGATCTACGACCCCGTCTGACCCGCCCCGCCCCGTATATCGCTGCCCCGGACCGCTGACGGCTCCGGGGTTTTCTGCTGCCCGAAGGAGAGGCTCATGCAGTTTGTCCCCCGGTCGGAGTGGGGCGCGCCCGCGTCGTCTCCGGCCGCCTCCATCGCCTCCACCCGCGGGGTGAAAATCCACTACCTCGGCACCGTGTACAGCTCCCGCGAGCACGCGCGGTGCGCCGACTACGTGCGCAGTATCCGCGCCTCCCACCTGGCCAACACCCGCGAGGGCTATGTGGACATCGCGTACAACGCGGTGGTGTGCGAGCACGGTGCCGTGTTCGAGGGCCGCGGGGCGCACAAGCGGTCAGGCGCGAACGGCACCCGAGCACTGAATGAGCAGCACTATGCGGTGATGGCGCTGCTCGGCAGCTCCGGACTCACCGAGCCGCCGGAGGCGATGCTGCACGGGCTGCGGGATGCGATCGAGTGGCTGCGCCGCGACGGCGCTGCGGGCGATGAGGTCCTGGGCCACCGCGACGGGCACCCGACGGCCTGCCCGGGCGAGCCGCTGTACGCGTGGGTGCAGGCCGGTGCGCCGCGGCCGGGCGGGGACCAGCCGCAGGCAGGGCGCGGCGACGAGGTCGAGCCCACGCCGCAGGTGGCCCGCTACCAGACCACCATCAACGGGCTCGCCTACGGGTACGGGGCCCGCGGCGACCACGTCACCCAGGTCGGCCGGGCGCTGGTCGCGAAGGGCCTCGGCGAGCACTACCGCGTGGGCCCGGGCCCGGTGTGGTCGGACGCGGACACCCGGAACTACGCCTCCTGGCAGCGCAGCCTGGGCTACTCGGGGGCGGATGCCGACGGCGTGCCCGGAGAGACCTCCCTGCGCCGCCTGCTGGGCACGCTGCCGTCGGCGCGGCCGACAGTGGATCTGTCCCGCCTCGTCGCGGCGGCCCGCCAGGACCCGCCCAAGAGCGGCGCCCCCGTGTCGTACAGCGGCGTGGAGACGGTGGAGGCGGCGCTCGTCGCCGAAGGCCTCCTCCCGCGCCGCTACGCCGACGGGCACTTCGGCACCGCCACCATCCGCGCCTACGCCGCATGGCAGCGCCGCTGCGGCTACACCGGCCAGGCCGCCGACGGCATCCCCGGCCGCGACTCCCTCACCCGCCTCGGCCAGCGCCACAACTTCGACGTCACCCCCTGAATCCAGAAAGGGACATCTCATGGCTGCTTTCCCGTCTTCGGACACCGTCATCAAGACCGCCGGCACCTATGCCCGCGACCTCGCCGAGCGCGTGCTGGCCACGTTCCTGCAGGCGTTCCTCGCAGGCGTGGTCGTCACCCAGCCGCTGGACGCCTCCATGTGGTACGCCGCCCTGTCCGGAGGTGTGGGCGCGACGCTCGCTCTGGTGAAGGGGCTGATCGCCCGCGTCCGCGACGTCACCAACTCGGCGTCCCTGGCCAAGGGGGTGTAGATGAGCGCCTCGGAGCCGTCGGTGGCGCTGGAGCTGGAACGGCTCCGAGGCGCAGTGGACACCGGCTTCGCCAAGCTCAACGGCCGCCTCGATGTGGCGCTGCAGCGCACCTCGCAGACCGAGACTGACATCGAGGAGCTGAAGCAGGAAGTCGAGGCGCTGAAGCGGGCCCGCTGGCCGCTGCCGTCGCTGGCTGCGGTCACGGGCCTGGCAGCGATCGGGCTGACGCTGTACGAGATCTCCGCACGCTGAAAGGGGGTGGGCTGATGGCGATCCCTGCAGGTGTGGAGACCGTGACGGTGGGCACGGGTGGGGTGCCGCTCACGTTGCCGGACGGCACCCCGATCCGCGGCAGCCTGCGGTTTGCTGCGCCGGATCTGGTGACCGTGGCGGAGGACGACTACGCCCTCGGCGGCGCGGTCACCGTGGAGCTGGTGGGCGGGGAGTTCTCGGTGGTCCTGGTGGCCACGGACGCCACCGGCATCAGCCCCACGGGCTGGACATACACGGTCGAAGCGAGGCTCACGAACGCACCCGGCTGGACCCGGTACATCGAACTGCCCGCGGACACCCCGAGCGTGGTGCTGGCGGACGTGCTGATCACCGACCCGGTGAGCGGCGCCCACGACACGCTGGTGGTCGAGAAGACCCGCACCGCGGTCAAGACCGCGGACCAATCGGTGACCTCGTCCATCGCCGTGGTCGACGACGACCACCTCACGCTCACCGTCGAGGCCAACAGCGTGTATGCGTTCGACACCTACCTGGACGCCGAGGGCGACACCGCCGGGGACCTGCGGATGACGTTCACCGGCCCCGCGGGCGCGACGGGCTCCTGGACACCGGGCGGGATCTCCCTCGGGAACGTCAACAACATCGGCTCCCTGAAACGGTCCCGCAACGGGCTCGGTGCGGAGGACAGTGTCGGCATCCTCCCCGCGGGCACGATCGTCACCCCCTCCGGGCGGATCACCACCGGCGGGACCGCGGGCGCGCTCACACTCAGGTGGGCGCAGGACACCCCCTCGGCCACCCCCACCAGGCTGCTCGCGGGCTCATGGCTGCGGGTCACCAAGCTGGCCTGACACCCCCGGCCGCTGTCACTGCCGGCCTCTACGCTGTGCCTCATCTATCCGCGTCTTCTGGCTGCTGACGCTACAGGCCCCCTGCACCGGCTACGGCCGGGCGCAGGGGGCCCTTTCGTCATGCCTGCATGCTTCCGACGCATCAGTCCGAGCCTGCAGGATGCGCAGACTGGATGAGCTGACGAAGAGCTCCGTAGTAAACCTCGTGGTCCACCACCGCCGGGATGATGGTGGAGATGTACCCGTTGAGAACGGGAAACTCCTCTGGGTCGAGCGCCGCAAGGGCGGCTCGGGTCACGGATTGCGCAGCTTTCGGGTCGCGGTGATCCACAAAGCTCGCGCTGCCGAGGGTGAGCAGATACATGCGCCGGTACGCGACGATCGCTTCCTCAGGGGTCATTCCTGCCGCGAGGCTGTCGGCGAGCTGTGGCTCCACCAGGCGTTTGAGTAGCTGAGGGCCAAGCCATGGACGGGGCCCACGCAGCACGACGAGGCCGGGGTGGCCTGTCAGGAGGTCGTAGAGGGCGCGGAATCGGCACTCGGTGGCGGTCGCCCAGTCAGTGCCCGCGGGGATTTCGGGCATCTGGCCTGCGAGGTGGTCGGTGCACATGTCGAGCAGCCCGGCCATGTCGGTGCAGCGGCGCTGCAGTGTGGCATGCGGGATCTCAAGGCGAGCAGCCAGGGAACGAAAGCTGAGAGCCTCGGGGCCTTGCTGATCAACGATCAGAAGCGCGGTCTCGGCGATGAGTTCGGGAGTTGTCGGAACGGATTGCCTAGGCATGTGAGTCAGCGTACGGTACACCGTATCGACCACGGTAGGTATCTCTCTCCTCACTCGGAGGCGGCATGCTCCGCGCCACGCTCGATCCCCTCTTCACAGCCACATCAGCTCCCTCATTCACAGAGCGGCACCTCGCCCGGCTCGCGTCCGGCTCACTCGCCGCCGCCCGCGTCCCAGGATCCCTCAGCCCCGCCACGTGCGAAGCCGCCATGGCCGCACTCGACCGGCTTCCCACCGCCGACTACGACCCCCGCCGGGTACCGACGCGGATTGTACGGTTCGGCCCGGCTCTCAACGACTACCGACAGCAGAACGGCACCCTGGACGCCGACCGGTACTGGGCGGACGCCGACGCCGCCCGGGCCGCCTGGCAGCAGGCGGGGATGCGCCCGGACCCCATCGCGGTATCCCTCGCGCGCCTGGGCTCGGCATGGGGCGCGGCAGTCATCCCCGCCACCATCGGCGGACGCCCGGTGTTCGGCGGCACCCTGCGGGAGATCAACGTCGGAGCGCTGATCCACTACGACGACATCAACCGTGAGTTCCCAAACGGGCTCTTCGACCAGGAGATCGTGGCCCAGCTGGCCTTCAACGTCTGGGTGGCGGTCCCTGCCAGCGGAGGGGCCACCACCATCTGGCGGCACCGCTGGGAGCCGGCCGACGAGCGGCACAGCGACGCCTACGGCTATCAGCCGGAGGCCGTCACACACTGCCAGCGCATCAGCATCACCCCGGAACTCGGCGACGCCCTGCTGTTCAACCCGGCCAACTTCCACGCCGTGGAGCCCTCACCCGTCGGGCGGCGCATCGCGTTCGCCTTCTTCCTCGGCCTGACCACCACGGGCCAGCTCATCGCCTGGTCCTGACCACCCCTCCACAGGAGCACACCGTGCACCAGCTCACCTACACCGACATCAAAGCTGCACACGAACGCATCGTGGACCAGATCCGCCCCGTCTCCCTTGCCCGCACCGACCCCGGGGCGATCCCCACAGCCTTCTGCGACCCGATCGAGGAACGCGACCCCGACCCCTGCGAGGTCTGGCTGGCGCTGGAGTTCATGCAGCACACCGGGTCCTTCAAGGCCCGCGGGGCGCAGAACTTCCTTCAGGCTCACCGTGAGGCGGGCACCCTGCCGGAGGCCGGGGTGACGATCGCGTCCGGGGGGAACGCCGGGCTGGCGTGTGCGTGGGCCGCGCGGCAGCAGGGGGTGCGGGCCACCGTGTTCCTGCCCGAGNTCTGGCTGGCGCTGGAGTTCATGCAGCACACCGGGTCCTTCAAGGCCCGCGGGGCGCAGAACTTCCTTCAGGCTCACCGTGAGGCGGGCACCCTGCCGGAGGCCGGGGTGACGATCGCGTCCGGGGGGAACGCCGGGCTGGCGTGTGCGTGGGCCGCGCGGCAGCAGGGGGTGCGGGCCACCGTGTTCCTGCCCGAGACCGCGCCGCGCGTCAAGGTCGCCAAGCTGCGTGCGTACGGCGCGGACGTCCGCCTCGTCGGCGTCGAGTACGCGGAGGCCGCGAGCGCCTGCGCCGACTTCGCCGCCGACAGCGGGGCGCTTTCCTCCCACGCCTACGACCACCCGCTCATCGCGGCCGGAGCCGGGACCCTCCTGGAGGAGATCCGCCGGCAGATCCCCGGGCTCGACACGGTCGTCGTCGCGGTCGGAGGCGGCGGCCTGTTCGCCGGAGTGGCCACGGCCGCCCTGCACCACGGCATCCGCACCGTCGCGGTCGAGCCGGAGAACTGCCGCGCCCTGAACGCCGCCGTCGAGGCCGGTCGTCTCGTCGACGTCACCCCGGACTCCGTCGCGGCCGACTCCCTCGGCGCACGCCGCGCCTCGGCTGCGGCACTGCACGCAGCCCAGCAGGACCGGGTGCACTCCGTGACCGTGCCGGACG
>NZ_JARWBG010000004.1:0-297186 GCF_029846775.1 Streptomyces chengmaiensis | reverse complement strand
CGGCGGTGACCGTCTTGCCCGAGGAGTCGACGAGCGCGATCGCGTCCCGCTTGAACTCCTCGGTGTACCGCTTCGTGTACTTGCTTCCCACCTGGTGCTACTTCCTCTGGAACCTCGAGGTCCCAGTCTCCAGGTGTCCACGATCAAGGGGAAGGTTCACACTACTACTGGCCCGGTACCCCAGACGGTGGCGGCGGCAACGTTGACTGGTGGCAGTGCACCACGCTGCTGCAGATGTGCAACGGAGAGCAGGTCAGCGGCCTGGTCGCCGTACGCCCGGAGACCTTCACAGCGTTGCCTTCGACTCTGCCCCGCAACGCCCAGTTGCGACTCGTCCACCGTGTCCGCTCCATCGAGCGAGACACCTCCCTTTGGGGCCGAGACCACAAGGCCGAATGCGCACCGCAGCTTTGCGGCTACGTCCCCGAACGACCGACAACCACATGACCGCCGACAATGAGGGAGTGTCTAATCAACGGCGGATCCGATGATCAAGGAGACGCCTGATGAGCGAGGCCATCACCGAGCACGAGACCGTGGAAGAGCCGGTCGTCGAGTCGGCTGCGGAGGCGGTGTCGGACGAGCAGTTGATCGCGATGCTGGTCGACCGCGCCCGCAATGACGGGCTGCAGCTGACTGGTGAGGGTGGGCTGCTGCAGCAGCTGACGAAGCGGGTGCTGGAGTCCGCCCTGGAGGGCGAGATCACCGATCATGTCGGCTACGGCAAGCACGACGCGGCGGGCCGGAACAGCGGCAACAGCCGCAACGGCACCCGCACCAAGACAGTGCTGACCGACGTCGGACCGGTCGAGGTGAAGGTGCCGAGGGATGTGGCCGGCACCTTCGAGCCGCAGATCGTCAAGAAGCGGCAGCGGCGCCTGACCGGCGTCGACGAGATGGTGCTGTCGCTGTCCGCGAAGGGCCTGACCCACGGGGAGATATCGGCTCATCTGGCCGAGGTGTACGGGGCAGACGTGTCCAAGCAGACCATCACCACGATCACGGACAAGGTGATGGAGGGCATGGCCGAATGGCAGTCACGTCCCCTCGACCGCGTCTACCCGGTCGTCTTCGTGGACGCCATCAACGTGAAGATCCGGGTTCTGTCGACGATCTTGTGATCCTGCGGTCCCGGCTCATCGCGCGAGCACGGGTGCCGTTAACGACCATGTCACGAGCCCCAAACGGCGTGGATCTTTGATGGATCGGCCGTTCTGATCAGGGGTTCTCCGGCATGATGTGTGGCCATGGGTTGGCAGCCGGTGGGGATGGACGAGCTGGTCGAGCACTGGACGGTGCTCGATGACGAGCTGGAGCTTGTCGCGGGGAAGCGCGGCGCCACGCGATTGGGCTTCGCGCTGCTGTTGAAGCACTACACACAGCACGGACGCTTTCCCCGGGGCCGGGCGGCTCTCCCGGATGAGGTGGTCGCCTTCGTTTCCAGGCAGATGAAGGTGTCGGCTGCGGAGTTCGACTCCTACCAGTGGACCGGCAGCACGATTGAGTACCACCGTGCCCAGATACGCGAGCACCTTGGGTTTCGGGTGTGCTCGGTGCAGGACGCGGAGAAGCTGACGGCCTGGCTGGCGGCCAACGTGGCACACGCGGAGCGGAATGCCGACCGGGTGCGTGAGGAACTGCTGAAGCACTGCCGCGAGGAGTTCATCGAGTCGCCGGCGCCGGACCGGTGTCGGCGGTCACGTAATTCCCCACGATCTGCATGATCAGCGCCACGTAATTCCCCACCCGCGTGTTCACGATTCCCCACCGGGGCGCCGAACATCGACGGTGCCGCCGACCATGCTCGAACTGGCGTGATGTTCCCTGTTTCGGGTGGTTTGATCATTGATTGGTCATTCCTTGCGTATCGGCCGGGNTGTCGGCGGTCACGTAATTCCCCACGATCTGCATGATCAGCGCCACGTAATTCCCCACCCGCGTGTTCACGATTCCCCACCGGGGCGCCGAACATCGACGGTGCCGCCGACCATGCTCGAACTGGCGTGATGTTCCCTGTTTCGGGTGGTTTGATCATTGATTGGTCATTCCTTGCGTATCGGCCGGGTTCCCCATGGGCATGCCGGTGCCCGGGTTGAGGGATCTTCCGGAGCCGTCGCGGTCCCTCGACCTGCGAGCCGAGACGGACGCACCGGATGGCAAGGAGAACGTTCACCGTGGTCGACATCATCGAGATCTACGTGCACTGGTACGCGGGCCGGTCCAAGAGCCAGGTGTCCACCTCGCTGGGGGTGGACCGCAAGACGATCAGGAAGTACCTGGCGCCGGCGGAGAAGGCGGGGANCCGGATGGCAAGGAGAACGTTCACCGTGGTCGACATCATCGAGATCTACGTGCACTGGTACGCGGGCCGGTCCAAGAGCCAGGTGTCCACCTCGCTGGGGGTGGACCGCAAGACGATCAGGAAGTACCTGGCGCCGGCGGAGAAGGCGGGGATCACCCCGGGCGGCCCGCCCATGGGCGAGGCGGACTGGGCCAAGCTGCTCAAGAGCTGGTTCCCGGAGCTCACGAGCCGGAAGCTGAACCAGGTCAGGTGGGGCGAGATCGAGCCGCACCGCGACTACGTCAAGGAACTGCTGAAGACCACGACGGTCACCACGATCCACCAACGGCTCCGCGACGAGGGCAAGTTGAAGGTGTCATTGACGACGTTCCGCCGCTGGGTGCACGAGAACCTGCCCGACGAGGCGGCCCGCTCGAAGGTCACGGTGCTGCGGGACGACGTCGAGCCGGGCTCGGAGGCCCAGATCGACTACGGCTTCCTGGGGCAGTGGATCAACCCCACCAGTGGAAAACGGCACCGGATCTGGGCTTTTGTGATGGTNACGCCGAAGCGTTCCGCTTCTTCGGCGGCGTCCCGCGCCGCCTGGTGCCGGACAACCTCAAGACCGGGGTCGACAAGCCGGACCTCTACGACCCGAAGATCAACAAGTCGTATGCCGAACTCGCCACCTACTACCGCACGTTGGTGGACCCGGCCCGTGCTGCGAAGCCGAAGGACAAGCCCCGGGTCGAGCGGCCCATGCCCTATGTCCGTGACTCGTTCTGGAGCGGGCGGACGTTCACCTCGCTGGAGCACATGCAGGCCGAGGCCCTGCTCTGGGCGACGAACGTCGCAGGTCAGCGGCAGTGCCGCCCGCTGGACGGCGCGAAGCCGATCTCGGTGTTCGAGGCGGTAGAGGCCAAGGTCCTGCTGCCGCTGCCCGAGGAGCCGTTCGTGCTGGCCAGATGGTCGCAGGCCACCGTCGGTCCGGACATCCACATCAAGGTCGGCCGCACTCTCTACTCGGTGCCCTGGAAGCTGATCGGCCGCCGTGTCGATGTCCGCTCCACCGCGACCATGGTGCAGGTGTTCCACGAGGGCGAGCTGGTCAAGACGCACGCGGCGCTTGAGCAGGGCAAACGCACCGACAAGAACGATTACCCGCCGGAGAAGATCGCCTTCCAGATGCGCACGCCGATCTGGTGCCGCGGCCAAGCCTCGCAGGTCGGTGATGCCTGCCGTCAGGTGATCGACCAGTTGCTGGAGGTCAACGCCCTCTACCGGCTCCGGGCTGCCCAGGGAGTGCTCGGGCTGCGCAAGAAGTACGGCGACACCAGGCTGGAGGCCGCCTGCCGCAAGGCCATCGTGGTCGGTGACCCGTCCTACCGGACCGTCAAGGGCATCCTGG
Organism: Streptomyces chengmaiensis; assembly: GCF_029846775.1. NCBI lineage: Bacteria > Bacillati > Actinomycetota > Actinomycetes > Kitasatosporales > Streptomycetaceae > Streptomyces > Streptomyces chengmaiensis. Next base: position 293,497 of record NZ_JARWBG010000004.1, on the reverse strand, counting down.
TGGCCGGCACCGAGACCGATCCCGAACCCGAGACCGGCGACGCCGGGGCGGCGGCCTTCCTGCACGGCCCCGAGGGTCTGTTCGCCGCCACCGTCCCCCTGCAGATCCCCGGCGAGGTTCACGACGACCAGGGTCACGCCGACGCCGATGTCGAGGAGGCCGGCCGGNCCGATCCCGAACCCGAGACCGGCGACGCCGGGGCGGCGGCCTTCCTGCACGGCCCCGAGGGTCTGTTCGCCGCCACCGTCCCCCTGCAGATCCCCGGCGAGGTTCACGACGACCAGGGTCACGCCGACGCCGATGTCGAGGAGGCCGGCCGGTGAGCGTGATGACCACCCCCTTGCGCGAGTCGCTGAAGACGCTGCGGCTGTCCGGCATGCTGGAGACCCTCGACGCCCGCCTCACTCAGGCCCAGAAGGGCGAGCTCGGGCACCTCGACTTCCTCCAGGTCCTCTGCCAGGACGAGATCACCCGCCGCGAGTCCGTCGCCCTCGAACGGCGCCTGCGCAGAGCGAAGTTCGAGCAGCAGGCCACTCTGGAAGGCTTCGACTTCCAAGCCTCCCCGAAGCTGCCCGCCGCCCAGATCCGCGACCTCGCAGCCCTGCGCTGGCTCCACTCCGGCGAGTCCGTCATTTTGTTCGGGCCCGTCGGGGTCGGGAAGACACACGTCGCCCAGGCCCTCGGTCACCAGGCCGTCCGCCAGGGCGCCAACGTCCGCTTCGCCAAGACCAGCCGCATCCTGAGCGAGCTCGCCGGCGGTCACGCGGATCGCACCTGGGACAAGCGGATGCGCGAACTCATCCGCCCCGACGTGCTCATCCTCGACGACTTCGCCATGCGTCAGATGAACGCGGCCCAGGCTGACGACCTCTACGAACTCATCTCCGAGCGGCAGGGCCGGTCTCTGATCATCNAGCTCGCCGGCGGTCACGCGGATCGCACCTGGGACAAGCGGATGCGCGAACTCATCCGCCCCGACGTGCTCATCCTCGACGACTTCGCCATGCGTCAGATGAACGCGGCCCAGGCTGACGACCTCTACGAACTCATCTCCGAGCGGCAGGGCCGGTCTCTGATCATCACCAGCAACAGGGCGCCCAGCGACTGGTATCCCCTCTTCCCCAACCCGGTCGTCGCCGAGTCACTGCTCGACCGGCTGATCAACGCCAGCCACCAGGTCATCATGAACGGCCCCAGTTACCGACCGAACAAGCGGCCGAAGGGCCCCATCGACCCGAAGGACCCCACGGTCAAGTGACCGCCCCTCGCCCCAGGGGGTGGGGAATTACGTGACCACACCCCTGGGGAATTACGCGATCGTCGACAGTGCGCGGCTTCTTCGGCTTCTCGTCCTGTCGCTTCTTCCGTGAGGCTGAGCGGCACGTCCTGCATTGCCGAGCCCCTGACGCAGGGTTGATGTAGGTGTTTTCCTCGTCGAACGGGTGGCCGTTCTTGCAGTGGGTCTTACTCGCGTTGCGGTGGTAACCGCGCTCCACGATGTCTCGCGCGTTGTCTGCCGCCGTGCCCATTTCCAGGTGCTCACGGCGGACACAGATGGGGTTATCGCACTTGTGGCGGACTACCTCGTCCGGCTTCAACTCACGCCCGAGGACATGTTCCATGAGCCATCGCGTAGCCACGTACTGAACACGCTTTCCATCCTTGCGCGCGCCGAACTTGCCCCGTCCGTGGCTAGTCCGACCTGTCCACGGATAGCACCCGTCGGGCGTCGTCTCGGAATCCACGTACAACATGAACCGCTCATAAGGCGTGAGCCCGTGGTGTTGCCGTTGCTTGACGCCCTTGCCTGGCCGCCGTCGATTGCGCTGGATCATGTCCTGCATGTTGTCCGAACGCGAGCCGGGCACAAGGTGGTCAGGAGCCACGCACGCGGGCACGTCGCATGTGTGGCGTGCGACCTCGTCGGGTTCGAGCTTTCGCCCTAGCTTTTGTTCCAGTGACCAGCGGTGGGCGAATACCATGGTTCCGCCCATCTTGAACTTCCCGTATCCGCTGTGGTTCAAAGAGCCTTGCCATACCCAGCAACCGTCGTCGCGCTTCTCGACCTTGCTCAGGAAGCGGGGCCAGGGATCTCCCGCCTTTCGATAAGTGGACGGGTCGCGCTTCTTCGGGTTGACGGGTGCGCGACGCTTCCCGTCTCCAGTGATACCCAGCCGCTTCCTTTCAGCGCGGCACTTAGCACGGGCGGATTTCGTATGTTCGTGGTCACAATTCGCGTGCATGATTTTGACGATATCGGCGTTCTTGCGGCTTCGAAATAGCAGCATGGCAATTCGATAGACCACGAGGGCATTCCATATACTGCACCTTGCCGTTTTGTCAAGCTTCTGTCATTCTTAAATTGCCGACAGACGGAATTCGAGTGGATGAGAGGAGGCGGATAACGTGGCTGCGAATGATGCGGAACTGGACCGTGAGGCGGAGAAGGTTTACCGCCTGTTCAAGAAGGGCGTTAACCGGCTCCAGCTCAGCCGCCGCCTTGGGATGTCGTACGAGGTGGTCAATCGCCGCCTGGCTCGGGCTCGGAAGAACCTGGGCGGGGATGCGATGGCCGACATGCGTACGGACACGGAATCCAGCTTGGATGACCTGATCCGTGAATCCCACCGCAACCTCCAGAACGCCGAGACCGTCATGGAGCGGAACAGCATCATCCGCACCATTGCCGACCTCAAGATGCGTAAGGCCAAGCTTTTGGGCCTAGAGCAGCCAGCCAAGCTCACCCTGGAGATGGAGAACGCCGCCATGGAACTTCTCCACACTCAGCCTGATCCGGTATGGGGAGACGGGGGTAGGTAATGTCTCCCCTCCTGTCGGGAATTGTTCTCCGGGAACGCGCTGCGCTGGTGGGTGTGGTATGTACCGTTCACGGCCCCTGCTGCAAGAAGTACCCGGACCACCCCGTTATGCAGGCACAAGCAAAGCGGGACGTGGAACTGTTCTCGCACGTAGCGCTCCGGATCGAGCGCGCCGAGGAATCTCCCACACCCGCCCAAGAATGCAAGACGCGGAAGCTCTCGGACGAGGCTATTCGCCAGCGTCGTGAACACGCGGACGCGGTTCGCGAGGCTCGCAAGAAGAACCAGCTACCACCAGTAGCACCGTGGAACAAATTCGACCCCGAGCTAGCGGAACTTCTCCGTCAGAGCCGAGGACAGTTCAACGGATCTACCACACCCCCCGAGTTCGAGGGGTGCGAGTAGCCGTGACCTTCAAGGAGTGGCTAGACCGGGCCATCGCCAATGGTGATGCCGTCGTGAATGAGGACGGCTCAGTCACGGTGACGCTGCCTCCGCATGTCATGGGGGCCATTCGAGAACTGGGCCTCTTGGCCCATCAGATCCAGGAGGACTAACCATGGCCGACACCATGGCCGCTCGGCTCATGGCCACCATGCGGGGCGATGACTCCCGCTATGAGGCACCGGAGCCCAAGGCCGACGCAACGACTCTGGCTCTGCTCCGGCAGGGACGGGATGAGGACACAGCCCAGTACGCGGCGACTGTCCACAAGAGCAACGCCGAGGCTCGGCAGGAGCACGAGCGGGCTGTCCGTAAGCGCGCTCAGGAGCTCCGCGCACAGGGTGTGCATCACCCTGAGTCGACCGCTCGCATGGAGCTCCACATAGCCGCTCAGCGCCGTTCGGAGCAGGACGAGCGCCGCGCCGTCTATGAGGCGATGACTCGGAACAACCGCGCCGAGATGGAGGCCAACTCCACGGCCGGTCTCCGCGACCGCATCAAGGCGAGCACGGCCCAGCGCCGCGAGGAGAACACCAAGCGGCTCGTGGCCTCGCTCATGGCCCAGCTCCAGGCCAGCACCTGAGCCGGCCGACTGCACGACACACCTACCAGGCCCGTTCACGCCGTGGGCGGGACTTACAGAAGGGACCGCCACCATGGCTACCGCATCCATCGACACGACCGAGCTGGAGACCGTCGTCGGCTGGCTCCTCGTGGGCCAGGCCCGCAAGTCGCGCGGCGTGGACATCTACAACGCGCTCCGCGTGAAGAACGGCAAGGCCGCCGTTGCCGACGTGTCGGCCGTCGAGATCCACGACCACAACACGGCCTCCGCCGACATCACCGCCGTCACGGCCGACATCAACGCGGCCTCCTGACGGCACACAAGCTGGCTGGTGTGGGACGAGGAGCCTGTGACCCTCGGGCTCCGGGGCTATCCAGAGGGCCGTTCCACACCAGCCTCTCAACTCCCGGTGTCCTGAGTGGGTGGCCGGGAGCATGAAGCCGGGTGGCGTGGGTTTCTCACTTTCCCCATGCCGCCCGGCTTCTCCATATCCGTATCCGCGGGAGGTGTTGAGATGGCAAGCAAGGTCGATTGGGCCCAGTACGCAGACGGCGAGACTCACCGGCTCACGGCAGAAGAGATCCACGAGCGGTACGGGTGCACGATGTCCGACTTCCGTAAGCGCCTGTCCATGTATTGCCGTCGGGTCGGCGTGCCGTACTCCGCCCACAGGAGCCTCGGTGTTCTGTACTTCCGCATCCAGGGGTAAGTCGTGCCCAAGAGTGCCCACTACATAGCGACCCGGGGGAATCTCTACAAGCCCGAGCTAAAGCCTGAGATCCTGGCATTCATCCGAGAGAAGCGGGCCGTCCATTCCGCTGACATCACGCGGAAGTTCTTCCCCGCTCGGGACACTAACCAGACCTCCCGCTATCTCCGCTCCATGGAGAGCCAAGGGCTCATTCTCTCAACTCGTCGCGGCAAGTATCTGTGGTGGTCACCGGCTGGTGTGGAAGTCACCGAGGAGGAGCTAGCCGCTCGCACTCCCAAACGCCTCACGGAAGAAGAGAGGCAAGCAAGCCGGGAACGGCGAACGGAGAGGCAGCGGGAGAGGCGGCGGGAGGAGCGGGCAAAGCGGCCTACTCCAGAGCGCCCACCTCGGGTCACCAAGACCAAGGAAGAGCTACGGGCAGCGAAGAACGAGCGGACCCGTAGACGCAGGGCCGAGCGTAAAGAGGAGGAGGCGCTTCTTGAGATAGCCGAGCTGGAAGCGGTAGAGCAGTGGCTCAACCAAGTTGAGCAGGTGTCGGCCCAGAAGTCACAGACACTCGCCCCACTTCCTGCTCCTCCTGACATGGAACGGGAAGAGCCCGAGGGTATGGCCGGGATTCGGGAGCGTCAGACAATCAGGCGGCAGAAGTCCGTGGAACGCCTGAAAGCTGAGGGCAAGTTCTACGGGTGGCGGAAACAATCTGGGTATGACCGAATGGGCGGCGGCCCTTCTGTCTACTCCCTGGCTAACTACATCCACGTACGGATGAAGAACGACCGGGAGTACAAGGGCTGGTACCGCTTCACGTATGAGTGGGTGAGACTTCACTATCCCCATCTCTTGGCCAACTACCGTGATCTTGTGGAGGATGCCCTAGAACTCCTCGTGATCCAGGGCAAAATTGAGCGGCTGGACTACCCCGTCAAGGTCACGGTGTCAGGGGGTGAGTCATGAGCCAGGAACAGAAGCCCAACCCGTCGGAGATCATCCGACGCATGGAGCAAAAGCTAGACCGACATCTCGGCAAGAGGTAAACGCACCAAGAGCGCTTCTAGGGCTTTCAGAATGCATCGCTGAGCACTCGTGCCGGCGAGCACTGCTGAGAGCCTTAGGGGCGCTTTCTGGCGCCCTAAGGGGTGCTCTATGTCGAGTCACGAGACGTACGCGCACTCAGCTAATCCACACTCATTACGGTCCCAAATTACCGGCGAGTTCGAGGTGTGACGCACATCACAAATGCTATTAGGCCATGCTCATTTTGGGACGTCGGAAACCAAACAAGTAGATTGGTCGGTGACCGCAATTCAACGGCACCAGGAGGAACACAAAATGGCCGTCATCAAGCAAACCCTTAGCCACTCGGACTGTGACCACGAGAACGACCGTTACGCCCGTGAGCTGTGCCGGTTGAAGCATCGGCACGCGGAGTGCAAGCATCCCATCACTGTGCGGGCGGCCCAGCTCTGCGACGAGTTCAACGCCCACCACCGCGAGTGCGGCCACGGCGGAACGTTCGCCGAGATCAAGGAATGCAGGATCGTCCGGCGTGCGCTGGAAAGGGAATAGGGCGGAGCCCACGAACTCCGCCCTATCTACCACACCAACCCGCGAGAGGCGTAGCGGGTTAACACCAACAACCGGGAAAGGAACCGGCATGAACGACGATAGCGCACGTGCCGAGAGCGCGGAAAACGACGACTCGGAAGAGTTCTTCGGTGGGGGGTCTGGGGAACTACTCGACTTCAGGGACCCGGACGAATACGGCAACCGTGACCCGGATGTGAACGCCGCGCATGATGAGGCCCTAGAGCTGGAAGAGTGGTACCGGGAAACCCTCGATGACTTCCGCCGTGACATGGCTCTACGCCGTGAAGAACTCCGCGATGACCCGCGCGACGAGTTCGACAAGGAGGTAACGCAGGGACTCATGGACGGTGGATTCCTTGAGCCTCCGCGGTTCACCAAGCCGGACAAGCTCGGCACCTACGAGACGGCGGAGATCGGGGGCGGCCTTACCCACTCCGAGGTCATGGCTGCGCTAGACCTCTATAACGAGCGGCACAACGACCAGCCGCGAGAGGTTGAGGTGCCCGTCTGTCTCGATGTCGGCAGGTTCGAGGAATCCACCCGTGCTCTGTTCTACCGGGCCCAGCTCAATTACCTATTCGGCAAGGGTGGGGCCGGTAAGACCAACCTCCTGTTGAAGATCGCGGCTGAGTTCGTCATGAACCGTGAATACGTGGTCTGGTTCACGTTCGAGCGGATGACAGGGGCCGAGGTTCGAGCGCAGATGATTAAGCAGGGTGTTCCCGAGGGCCTGGCTCGTACGTTCCTGCTGACGTACCACAGGCGCCATCAGGCTCCGGAAGTTCGCGGCCGGGTTGCTCTCGTCATCATCGACGCCGTTAACCCCTGTATCGGGTTCATGGGCGGCAATGCGATGACCGATCCGGACGGCGTGGACAAGATGGCAGAGACGTACTTTGACCCGTACGCGGTGAACAACCCCTGGGTAACGGGCATTGCCATTGACCACGTCGGGCACGGCAACGTGGATCGCCCGAGCGGGCCGCATCGCAAGATGGACATGTTCCAAGGGGCCTCTTATCTCCTCGCACGGGTCGAGAAGGGTGTGGAAGGGGGCTGGGGCTATTCCGAGCTGTACCAGGGCAAGGACAACAAGGGTAAGACCGGCCTGGATGACGGCGACAGGGTCGGTTACCTGGTTCTCGACAGCACGGCCGACCCTGACCGGCTGGAGGTACGTCTCGTGACCGACGAGCCGAAGGGCAAGACAGAGGCCGAGCGCAAGAGCAGCCGGGAGAGCAGCGGGGCAAAAGACATCGCCGAGCGCATCCTCCGGCAACAGAGTCCTATCCCTGACGCGGATTGGCGAGCGCTCATCATGGAGGCTCTGACGGCCGCTAACCCGAAGGTCGAGAAAGCCACTCTCAGTGCTCGGATGCGCATGGCTATCTCCACCCTTAAGAAGGGTGTGGCGGGTAAGAACGAGGCCGGGGAATGGGTGCATATCCCGTCCATGGGTGCGAGCGATTAGCCATACGTTGTTGAGCCGCATTCCGGCAATTACGCTGTGCTGCGCACAGTCGTAAAGGCTAGTGAGGAACCAAGGAGCGGCAATGACAGTGGCAGAGATTCAGGCGGCACGACAGCGGTTGCTCTCCGGCCCCCCGGTCGATCCTCTGTATCGAGAGCTGGCGGAGTTCGGCGCACCTATCGCGCCTATCGCGGAGAAGCTGAGGGCGAAGGGTCTCCGCGTACCGGAGTTCCGCCCCTACCGCCGTCGTACTGCCTGACGTTCCACACCGAACCAACTGGCTCTCGGCTCTGATGAGTTCGAGGGCCGTTTGGCGTCTAAAGCGCTGAGCGCTTGTCTGGCGAGCCGAGAGAACGCGCGTGCACAGACTGACGCACAAGCGCTGTTGGCGCTCCTGAGGCGTGCTCAGAGACGCCTAACGGGTAAGTGAGAGCGAGAGTCTGTGTCTCGTGTGCGTGAGCGTCGCGCGTGCTCGCCGGCATAGCTCATGATCGGCCACCTAGATGTTTGGTCCTACTCGTGCGCGCGTATTCCGCACGCACGTAAGCCTCTTGATCTTCTCTGTCTCATGATCGGTAGCTCATTGCGTCTGCGGGTGTGCTCTTAAAGAGCACACGCACGCATGACCGTAAATGAGAGCTTTTACGCCTCTGAGCTGCACGTTTATGCGTAAACGCCTCTCGTTTACGATTTACGTTTACGCCTCACTTTTACGGTACGTGGCGTAAACGACGAGCGTAAATTTACGGTCGATTTACGCCCTCAGCGCGGGGAGCGATTTACGGTGCGATTTACGGTCTAATGATCTTGAGGTGGGCGAGTGTCGAGAGCGAGCGAGAACGGGCGCGCATACGTCGAACGGGTGAGGTGTGGGACAGCTCACATGACGAGGGAAAGCGCAGGTCCGGGGGTTGCGTGCATAAGCCATGTATCAGGCGTGACACACGGGTGATTACCGAGTGTGATGGGTCGTGTTTGCCGTGAGCAGGGTTGTGGCGGGATGGTTTTGCCGTCGCCGGGGAAGTGCTCGGGAAAGGCTCGGGCCATGGCGGTAACAGGCACTCATGAAGTGCGCTGGGAGGGATGAGCCATGGCTACGAAGGTCGATAACGAAGCCTGGGAGAAGTGGCCCGACGAGGTTCTGACTGAGGACGACGCGGAGTTCTGGGGCAGGTTGGAACTACCACCCGAGGGCAGCGGGGACCACTCAGGTCTTCCGTGGGATGAGTGGAAGAAGCCGGGGCAATCGTGGGTGGCATTCCGGGACGAGGACTTTACCGATGCCTGTGAGTTCTCGGCGGAGATCATGCGCCGCGCCAAGGCAGACAAGATATGCGTGGATGTGATCCCGTGGAGCTGGGAAGTGGTGTTCTTCCAGTTCCTCGACGGTGATCGATCCGGTTGTGTCGCCTTCACAGACGAGGATCTGCAGGACCTGATGGACGACGCGGCCTGAGCATTCAGCGGGGTGTGTGGGACAGAAGTCAGGGGATGCGGCTGTGGTCCGTCTCGTGTGTGCGTGAGTGGTCCGGGAGGGTCCCCCCAGAGCGAGCGCCAGGGCGAGAGCCTGTGAGCCGTGAGGCAGGCTTGCGCTCTACGCTCTGTGCATTCGGCAGGTACGGCAAGTGACCCCACGTACCCGTCAGACCACGTCTGACCAGCGCGTTAGGCGAGACGCTTTGTGCCTGGTGTGACTTGACCCACAGATCACCTGGCACAGACACTCGCCGTGTCATCGCACCTCACAGAGTCGGGTACAGTTGTCGGCGGAGGATTCGCCTAGAGGCCTAGGGCGCACGCTTGGAAAGCGTGTTGGGGGCAACCCCTCACGAGTTCGAATCTCGTATCCTCCGCCAGTGCCTCACCGGGCACGATGTCGAAGGGCCCCCTGGAAACAGGGGGCCCTTCGACGTTGTCCTTACGCCTCGTTGTCCTGGTCTTTGTCCACAGTGAGGTTTTCCGGAGCTCCCCAGATGGCGCGCTCGATCTTCCGGGCCGCCTCCTTGAGCATGGGATCGGTCACGTGCAGGTACCGCGCCCGCATCCGGGCGGCGCCGCCCGGCTCCCAACCCATGATCTGGTCAATGACCCGATCCGGAACCCCGAGCAGCATCAGCACGGTGCCCGCGGTGTGCCGCGCATCGTGCAGACGCCCGTCCCGAACGCCGGCGTCTTCCAGCAGCCGCTTCCAGTCGTGATAGTCCGTGTTCGGACTGAGCGGCCCGCCCAACGGCTTGGTGAACACGTACGCGGACTCGGTCCACAGGTTTCCGGCCGCCGCGCGCTCTCGGGCCTGCGCCTCCCTGTGGGAGCGGAGCATCACGACCAGCGGACCCGGGAGGGGCACGGCGCGACGCCCGGCGCGTGACTTCGTGTTCTTCGTCTCGCGCCGCACCTGCACCCGGGTCGGGCAGTAGCCGGCCTTCCGGCCGCACTGCGCTGCCTCACCACACCCGTGCTCGTACTTCGGCCGCAACCGGTTCCGGCGAAGCTTCAGGTACTCATTGTCCAGGTCCGCGTCGGACCACCGCAGGCCGAGCGTCTCCCCCTGCCGCAACCCCAGCGCCAGGGCCAGCATCCAACGGGCACTGTTCCGGCGCTTGTTCACTTCGAGTAGGAGACTCTGCACCTCATCGACCGAGTAGGGCTCCACCTCCGTCTTCTGATCCGACCCTTGCGCGACCGACCATCGCGCCCGCCGGGTCGCCGACCGATTCCTTGGGGGGAGTCACCATGTCCGCTCGCCTTGTCGCAGCCGCCGCCGTCACGGCGGCCACCGTCGGAGCCACGCTCGTTCCGGTCCATGCCTATGCCGCGCCGGCCGCGACCGAAGGGCTTGCGGCGCTCAGCATCGAGCTTGGTGCACCGGCGCCGGCGGGGGCTCTGGAGCGGGGTGGGGCGAAGGCCTCGTTCTCGTTCACCGTGAAGAACTCCTCGGACGAGGCAGTGGACTTCCAGCCCTGGCTGGTCGGGGAGGCGGACGGGGCCAGCCCCGTCCAGCCCGATCAGGTCGCCTTCGATGTGAGCGCCGTGAACGCTCCCGAGACCGCCTCGCGGCTTCTCGGCGAGGGCACGGGGGTTCAGGGGGCCTTCTTCCCCAAGAGCGGTGGAGCGGGCGAGCCGTTCTCGGTGCCGGCCGGGTCGGAGCTCAGCTGGAAGGTCACGGTCGGGCTCGGCAAGGACTTCCCTTCCAACGACGGCAGTCTGAAACTGACCGCCGCGGACCTGAACGGGCCGGTGGGCCGCACCGGCTCGGTGGTCTTCAAGGCCTCCCCGGCGGTCGACGCCAAGCCGCTGGAGGTGTGGTGGGGCAATGGGCCCGAGGGCGTCCTCCGCCCCGGCGGGCCCGCGCGGCACATCAATGTGTATCTGCACGCCCCCGGCGAGGGCGCTTACGACAAGGCGCTGGAGACCCGCGTACGCCTGGTGTCGCCCGGAGACGGCGCACCGCTCCCGAAGCTGGGGGTCGAGCTCTACCGCGACGGGCGCTGGAGCCCGCTGAAGGCCGTTGACGAGGGCGCCGGCGAGTGGCTGCTTCCCGCGGTCCCCAAGGGCTTCGGCGGCGAGAAGCGGGAGAGCTTCCCGCTGCGTCTGACCGTGGTCGACCCGAGGGGACTGACCGCGGACACCAAGGTCACGTTGATGGCCGCGGTGAATCCGGAGGGTGAGAGCGGCCCGGCCTTCGCCGAGACCGAGGGCGTGGTCACCGTGGGGCCCGCCGCCGAGGCGCCCTCCTCGCCCGGCCCGTCCGCGACCGCCGCCCACGCCGAACCGGCCACCGCCGCTGCCGGAGCGGCTGCCGCCGGCTCCGGGTCCGCGAGCGGCAGTGCTCCGGACTCGGCGGCCACCGCACCCGCTTCCGTCTCCGCCGCCCGGGCGGACGCCTCTACTCCGGCCGCCTCGGGCGCCCTCGCCCGCACCGGCGCCTCCTCGACGCTGCCGCTGTACGGCGGGGTCGCGGCGGTGCTGCTGGCCGTCGGCGCCGNCCTCGACGCTGCCGCTGTACGGCGGGGTCGCGGCGGTGCTGCTGGCCGTCGGCGCCGCGCTCGCCTTCGTGGGCATACGCCGCCGTGGGGCCGCACGCGCCTGACAGAAAATTCCATGACGCAAGGCCCCGACCGGCGAACGGTCGGGGCCTTGCGTCATTGTGTGTTCGATACCCGCCAGGCCTCCCGACACCTGCGCCATTACGGCTTTGGCACTAGCGTCGTTGCAGGTCAGCGGCGCTTTCGCGATCGACGTACGGATCATCTAATTCGCCGTTTCGCCGACCGGCCCCCGCCAAACGGATCTTTCGAATTTCGCACATGAGTGCATTCATGTGTTCTATGCATTTGGGGCACATAATCATTCCGACCCCGCTATGCTCGCTGTCGCGCAGCGAGTTGCGACGATTACAGCACGTCGCTGCTGGCTGTCGTGGTGCCGCCGATCGCACGAGGGCTCGGGCGTCCTGGGACCCGGCTCCATGCGCGCGGAACGCCGACGTGACACGCGCCGTGGTCAAGCGCTGGTGAAGCGTGACCCGACAGTCGTCGACAGCCGGCGGTCTTGATCACGCGACCCTCCTCGGCACCCGTATACGCCGTATATGACGCCCTATCCGTTAGCGCTCTGAGGATGCCGATGGTTCGTGCTGGTTCGTCACCCGGGAGGCAGAGGTCCGCCTCCACCTCAATGTGGCTGCTGCCACCCGCTCTACTGGCCTTCTGCACGGTCGCGGCCGTCGCGTTGACGCCCTCGACGGCACGTGGCCAGGTCGCCTGGATGGGCGCCATCGCGACGGCGGCGGTGGCCATCGCGGCCGGAGAGGCCGCACGCCGGGGACATGCGATCGACGAACTGCGCAGGCAGAGCGCCGAGCGAGAGGCTGCCCTGCATCGGCAGCTGGCCGAGCAGGAGTCCGAGACCGTGCGGATGGCCGAGGAGACCCTGCCCAAGGCCATGGGCCGGCTGCAACAAGGCACCCCGGCCGAGGAGGTGCTGCGCGGCATCGACCATGACTCCCACGTCGGCCCCCGGTTCGAAGCCGCGAATCTGGATGTGCTGCGCTACGTGCTCCAGGCCGTCGAGGCCCAGGAAGACCTTCGGGACTCCGCCCAGCGGGCCTTCGTCAACATCGCCCGACGCGTCCAGGCCATCGTCCACCAGCAGGCCCAGGAACTCAGGGAGATGGAGGACCGGCACGGCCATGACCCCCAGGTGTTCGGCGACCTGCTGCACCTGGACCACAGGACCGCGCTGATCGGCCGGCTCGCGGACAGCATCGCCGTACTGGGCGGGGCCCGCCCCGGCCGTCAGTGGCAGAAGACCATTCCGCTGTTCAACGTGCTGCGCGGCGCCATGTCCCGGATCACCGACTACCAGCGGGTCGATCTGCACTCGGTGGCCGAGGTCGGCATCATCGGACGCGGGGTCGAACCGCTCATCCACGCCGTGTCCGAGCTGCTGGACAACGCCACGCGCTACTCGCCGCCCCAGACACGGGTCCATCTCACCGCGACCGAGGTCCAGTCCGGTGTGGCCATCGAGATCGAGGACGCCGGGTTTGGACTGACCGATGAAGCCCGCGTCCGCGCCGAGCGGGCCCTGGCGCAGAACGCCACCAGCGGACTCGACCTCGACGACCTGGGCGAGGCCCCCCGCCTCGGCCTGGCGGTGGTCGGTCGGCTCTCACACACGAACAACTTCAAGGTCGCCCTGCGGGCGTCGGCGTACGGCGGCGTACGGGTGGTCCTGATCGTCCCGCCGAACCTGCTCACCACGACCCCGGTGCCCGGCGGAGCGGTGGCCAAGGCCGCCAGCCTGCCGCCGCCCCGGCACCCCGCCGGTCCGTGGGGGCGTCGCACCGCCCCGCCGACCGTGGAGGAGCCGATGCCCGCTCCGCGCGGCGTCAACGGTCTGCCGCAGCGCAGGCGCCGTACGCGCGCCGTGGCTCCTCCCGTGCGGCGGCCCAAGCCCGCAGTCCCCACAGCTGACTCCGCGTCCCCGGTGTCGGCAGCCCCACCCCCGCAGGCCGGTCTGTGGCTGGCCGCCTTCCAGGAGGGCATTTCCGGCGAGCCCCGAGCTGAGTCCCCAGCACATCGTCGCCATGGCCTGAGCGCTGAAGAGTCCGAGCAGTAACGGAGCCATTAGGTAAGGATGAGTAAGTAAGTGGTGACAAAGCAGCGGCTCAACATGGACTGGATGCTCGAGGAATTGGCATCCAGCGTTCCGCAGACCCGTAACGTCGTGGTGCTGTCCTCCGACGGGTTGTGCATGGCGCAGTTCGGCACGGACGAGGACACCGCAGACCGCCTCGCCGCCGCCTGTGCCGGGCTGCAGAGCCTGTCGACGGCCATCGCCACCGAATTCCCGCACGGCGACGGAAAGATGAAACTCGTCGTCATCGAGATCAACGGCGGCTTCTTCTATCTGATGGCGGCCGGCGCGGGAGCGTATCTCGCGGTGCTGGCAGATGACGACGTCGACGCCGGACTCATGGGGCAGCGTATGCGGGACCTCGTCGCCCGGATCGGTCAGCATCTCTCCAGCCCGCCTCGGGCCGACCGGCGGGTTCCGTGAGCGACCCGACACACGACCAGCCCCGAACCTGGGAAGAAGGCGGCCCCGAACGGCTCTATGTCATCACATCAGGCCGAAGCCTGCCCGCCGAAGACGGCCCTCTGGACGTGGTCACCCTGATCGTGACCAAGAAGGACGTCCCCGGTTCGGGCATGCAGCCCGAGCACGCCGCAATCATCCATATTTGCGACTACCCGCTGTCCGTCGCGGAGATCTCCGCATACCTCCGCCTGCCGGTCAGTGCGGTCACGGTGCTGCTCGCGGACCTGCTGGAGAGCGGCCATGTCGAAGCGAGGGCGCCGATCCCGGCCGCGTCGTTGCCCGATGTCGAACTCTTGGAGGCGGTGATGCATGGACTCCAGAATCTCTGAACCCGTCCTCGGTCCACGGAGCGAGGACACCCTGCCGGCTTCTGTCACCACGGCGGTGAAGGTGGTGATCGTCGGCGGCTTCGGGGTCGGGAAGACCACCCTGGTCGGCGCCGTCAGCGAGATCCGGCCGCTCACCACCGAAGAGACCATGACGCAGGCCGGCGCAGGCGTGGACGACATCGCCGGAGTCGAGCGCAAGACCGAGACCACCGTGGCGATGGATTTCGGCCGGATCACCCTCAGCGACGAGCTGGTGCTGTATCTGTTCGGAACGCCCGGTCAGCAGCGCTTCTGGTTCCTGTGGAACGGCCTCTTCGAGGGCGCGCTGGGCGCGGTGGTCCTGATCGACACCCGGCGTCTCGAAGACAGCTTCGACGTCATGTGCCGGCTCGAGGAGCGCGGCGTGCCCTTCGTCGTCGCCATCAACGCGTTCCCGGACGCCCCCTCGTACCCCATGTCCGAGCTCAGAGAGGCCATGGACATCCCCGACACCGTGCCCCTGATCGACTGCGACGCCCGCAACCGCGGCTCCAGCCGCGATGCCCTGCTGACGCTCCTGCGCTATCTGCACACCCTCACCACCACACCCCCGGAGTCCCGGTGACCGCCTCTTCGTTCCACCAGCCCCGCACCACGTCGGCGTCCGAGCCGCCCCCCGGGTGCCCGGCGCACGCCCGATCCGGGAACCCCGACGGCCTGGCGCGGCTCTTCGGGCCGGAGGCGGCCGAGGATCCCATGGGCTTGTACGAGCGGCTGCGCGCCAGGCACGGACCCGTCGCGCCCGTCCTGCTGGACGGCGACCTGCCGGCCTGGATCGTCCTCGGCTACCGGGAGATCCTGGAAGTCGTCGGCACGCCCTCCCGGTTCAGTCGCGACTCGCGCATCTGGCGCTGGTTCAGGGAAGGCAAGGTCCCGCAGAATTCCCCGCTGCTCCCGATGATCGCCTGGCAGCCGGTCTGCCTGTTCCTGGACGGCGAGGAGCGCCACCGGCTGCGCCTGGCCCTCAACGAGAGTCTGGAGCGGTTCAACCGGCGTGGAATCCGACGCCACATCACCCGGTTCACCCACCAGTTGGTCGACGACTTCGCCGCCCGGGGAGAAGCGGATCTGGCCGACGACTTCGCGGAGCATCTGCCGATGCTCGTCATGACCCAGCTCCTGGGCATGCCCGATGCGTACGGTCCGCAGCTGGTCGAAGCCAGCAGGGACATGGTGGCGGGCACCGAGACGTCGGTGGCCAGCAACGACTTCATCGTCGACACCCTCCAGCAGCTCACCAGGCGCAAGCGCGAGAAGCCGGGCGACGACGTCACGTCGTGGCTGCTCGAGCACTCCTCCAAGCTCACCGACGAGGAGGTCTGGAACCACCTCAGGGTCATCCTCATCGCCGCGAACGAAACCACGGTCAACCTGCTCAAGAGCACCCTGCGGATGGTGCTGACCGACCCCCGGTGCCACGCGTCGCTGGCCGGGGGGCAGATGACCCTTCCGGACGTGGTGGAGCAGGTGCTGTGGAGCGAGCCGCCCCTGATGACCATCCCCGGTCGGTGGGCCGCCGTGGACACCGAGGTCGGCGGGCAGAAGATCGAGGCGGGAGACATGCTGCTGCTCGGTCTGGGCGCCGGGAACCACGACCCCGCGATCCGCCCCGACCTCTCGGTTCCCCTGCACGGAAACCGCTCCCATCTCGCCTTCAGCAGCGGCCCACAGGAGTGCCCGGGCCAGGACATCGGCCGCGCCATCG
The DNA here is from genome assembly GCF_029846775.1 of Streptomyces chengmaiensis. Lineage (NCBI taxonomy): Bacteria > Bacillati > Actinomycetota > Actinomycetes > Kitasatosporales > Streptomycetaceae > Streptomyces > Streptomyces chengmaiensis. The sequence goes on along the minus strand of NZ_JARWBG010000004.1, from coordinate 277,220 downwards.
CCGACACCGGCATCGACACCCTGCTGACGAGGCTGCCCGACCTCCAGCTGAGCGTCCCCGAGGAGGAGTTGCACTGGCAGTCGGGCTGGATGACACGCCATCTGACCAGTCTGCCGGTGAAGTTCACCCCGCCCCGGTCCGATGCGTCCGCCGCCTCTGCCGGTCCGGGCGACACCGACGCGGAGGTTCCGCGTCCGCTCCAGGACACCGCGGACGCCACCGGCCTGGACGCCGGGAACGAACCCCTTGTGCAGGCTCCGTCGGTGCAGGCCCCCTCGGTGCGGGCGCCTTCGGCGTCGGCTCCGACCGCTGCCGTTCCCACGGCGCGCGCGTCGTGGTGGGACTCGCTGAAAGCATGGCTGCGCAGGCGCTGATCCGGGCGCGTCCACCGGGCGCCACGCCGTTCGTCAGGTGCCCGGTGGAAGGCCATGTGTGCGGGGCACGGCGCTCACGGCTCTCCGGGCCGACCCTGCTGAAAGACTCGCAACAGCCCGTTCCATGCGGTCCAGCGCCTCTTTCATCATCCCCCGGGAGGTGGCATAGCTGATGCGGATGTTGCCTTCCGCGCCCGGGCCGAACCACTCGGTCGTACCGGCCACGACCGCGACCCGGGCCTCCGTCAGAAGGAACTCGGCCATCGCCTGACTGCCCAGCCCCGTGGAGGATATGTCGGGGAACAGGACGAACGTCCCGTCCGGGCGGCTGCACGACATGCCCGGGATCGCGTTCAGCCGCGCCACACAGTAGTCCCGCGTCTCGTGCAGATGCTCCAGGAAGGCATCCCGCCACGGCCAGCCGTGGCGGAGCGCGGCCAAGGCGCCGACCTGGGCGAAGGGCGTCAGGCTGTACGCGGCGCCGAGCTGCTGGAAGGCGAGCTGCAGATCGGCCGCCTCACGTGCGTTCGGGGCGATCACGAATCCCATGCGCAGCCCGGGAAGCGCGAACGTCTTGGACAGTCCGATCACCGTGTGGATTCTCCGGCCGGCCGCTGCATCCAGGCCTGCCAAGCTGACATGTGCTGCGGGAGGGTAGACGATCTCGTTCCAGACCTCGTCGGAGAGTATCGGCACACCGTGCGCATCCGCTGTCTCGGCGATCGCCCGGAGCGTCTCCTCCGTGAAGACCGTGCCTAAGGGATTGTGCGGATTGCACAGACAGATCAGAGCGGTGCGCGGCGAAATCAGAGAGGCGAGACGATCCGGGTCGAGCTGTCCGGTGGTCTTGTCCATGGGGCAGTACACCCGCCGGGCTCCTGCGGCGTCGATGGCCTGGCCGAACAGCAGATCAACCGGATCCAGCAGTATGCACTCATCGCCTTCCCGGCACAGAAGGTGCACCACACCCCAGAGCGCCGCCGCCGTTCCGGAGGCCGGCACCACGCAGTCGGGGTCCGCGCTGATCCCGTAGCGGGTCTTCGCCATATCGGAGAAGACCTCACGGAGTTCGCTGATTCCCTCGGGTGAGGCATAGGGGAAGTAGCCGTCGGCAAGAGAAGCCATCACGGCGTCCGTGACGGCCTGGGGTCCGGGGAAGTCGGCTTCCGCCGCCGTCAGCGGGATGACGTCGGGGGGGTATGAGCCCCACCGGATATGCGATCGGCGCCGCAGCAGATCGGGCTGGATCTGCGAGTCGTCGAAGAGCGATCCGGTCGCAGCCTGAGATGACATCGCGATCAGCCTCTCTGATAGCGGGCAGGCGGATATCGGTCGTACAGTTCCGAGGACCAGTACGTGGTCATACGAGGACGCCCCCGGTGGACGCGCACGGAGGCGTAGGTGTGGATGCCGCGCCCGTCCGACAGCGTGCGGCGGGCCATATGGTTCAGCAGCGACCGATAGCGGTCGTCGGAAAGACCCACATCGGCCATCACGGAGCTGATGCGGTCCCGTGCCGCCCTGTCGCTCTCCGCGTACAGCCACAGCGGGACGTACGCCGTGGCTGAGACGGGGGCACAGCCGCCGGCGTCCGTGAAGGTCAGATTGCTCACCAGGGGTTGGTCCCTTATCGCGCCGACCCTGCCGGTCAGCGTACGGCAGAAGCCTCCCAGGAGCCCCGGCTCATGGGAAGCGGCAATCTCCATGCAGGCGTCAAGGTCCGCCGGGGCTATGTCGTAGTGCCGGAAATAGACCTTCACGCGCGACTCGGGCCCCTCGCTCAAGTCGAGCCCGAAGTAGACGATTCGATCGAGGTCGAACCCCCGGCGGGCGTATTCGACGACCGCGTCCCAGGCTTTTCCGAAGCCCAGGCTCTCCAGCGCCTCTCGCGTCCTCTGGCGTCCGGTCATACGACTGTTCGCGTTCGGATTCAGATATATCTTGAACTCAGGTTCTCCCGCCGGTGTGAAAACAGCGGCGTGCATCATGGCGAATCCGGTCGGATCCTCGTCCGGGAGGAACAGGTCGGATACCGCGGCCAGTCGGCCGTCGGCAGCGCCGAAGTCCTCGATCAGCACACGAGTCAGCGCAAGAGCGGACTTCTGCGCGCCCGGAGTGGTGAGCTCGTCCGGCACCGCCTCCACGAGCACCCGGATCTGCGTGCATCGATCCGAGAAGGCGGCGGAGAACTCGATGGGCGAACCGTCGGCGCACACGTCCGAATGCCAGTCGGGGCGCCGGCTGATCGGCCTCTCCCCCCATGGCGAGAGCATCCCGCGGAGAACCGCTCTGCCCTGTTCCACATCCATGCCCGCACTGCCGAGAAGGCGGGCGGCGGTCGCGGTTCCGTAATCCAGTAAAGTACCCTCCGTGGAAACACGTGATTCCGGTCGCGGAAGCTCCATGGAATTCCTCCCCCAACTCTCACCGGGCGCCGGCATGGACATGCGCCCACTGCGGGGCTACCCGGCTGCTGACGTCTGCATTCCTCTGCGTTCCTCGGCGGATGCTGTGCTCGACATGACATGCGGGCTATCAGAATTACGTTGAAGGCGCGGTTGCGTTTGGTCCATTGATAATGAGGGCTCCAGGGAACCGACAGCGGCGCGCGGGGGGCTGGCGAGGCACTCCCCGTCGGTTGTATACACCTTCGCCTGGTGGATGTGGAGGCCGTCGTCCAGGGAGACGGGAGCGGTTGTGAGTGGTCAGTGCGTCGAGTACCGGCAGTTCTGCCGTGATCGTGACATCACCTTGGCACTCCGCGAGCAGCTTGCGGAGTGCTGGCTGGGAGTGGCCAACGCCGGAGGGGCCGTACTCGCCCCGGAGTTCGGGCGGCCTCCGGTGCGCGCGGCGGATGTGAGTCTGGCGGTGGACCGGCTTCTCGGGCACCTGGACCCGCGGTCCGCCCGGCTGCTGGTCGCCGTCGCCCCGGAGGCGGAGACGGAGACGGAGACGGAGGCGGCGGTGGAGGCGGCGGTGGCGGGATGGCTGATCGTACGCAGGGACATGCATCCGCTGGTCGCCCACTGCGGTGTGGTGAACCACGTGCAGACACATCTGAAACACCGAGGTCGCGGGATCGGCGTGGAGCTGATGCGGCGTGTGCGCGATGTCGCCCGGGAGGAGATGGGGCTGGAGCGGCTGCGGCTCTCCACGCGGGGCGGGATGGGGCTCGAGGGCTTCTACCGGAGGCTGAGGTGGGTGGAGGTGGGGCGCTGGCCCGGCCTCCTGCGCCTCGCGCCCGGAGACGACCGGGACGAGATTCTGATGGATCTTCCCTTGTGAGCCCTGCGCGGATGCGGCCCGTGCGGCTGATGGTGCGGCGGACCGTGCGAACCGGCCGTATCCGCCGTGGAAAGCCGTCCGGGGCCTGGAAGTCGGGCATAAAGCGGCCGAGCATGGATATGGTCCTACGATCGAAGGCTGGCGCGGGTCCGCATTCCTCGTCGGGGAGGAACAGCTGGGATGAGCAATGCCCCCATGCACCAGGAACCGCCATCTCCGGAACCGCCGTTTCCGGAACCGCTGTACCTGGAGCCGCGGCTCGAGTCTGCGCTTGAGTCGCTGCTGAAGGAGACCGCTTTCCTCCAGGGGCTGGTGGCCGCCCTGGGCTCGCCCCTGCACATCCTGCTGCCGGAGCAGATCGCATCGAACGCGGAGCGGTTCCGCGATGTCTTCCGCCGCCATCAGCTCACCGGGCGGATCTTCTTCGCGCACAAGGCGAACCGCTCCAGCGCCCTGGTCCGGAGGCTCGCCGCGACCGGCGAGCGGGTCGGCGCCGGGCTCGATGTGGCCTCCCTGGGCGAGCTTCGGCACGGCCTCGGAGCCGGGTTCGCCGGGGAGCGGGTCGTGGCGACCGGCCCCAAGAGCCCGGAGTTCCTCTGGCTGGCGGCGCGTTCGGGGGTGACGGTGAACGCCGACGGCGTACAGGAGGTGGAGGAGGCGGCGCGCCTGGTGCGCGCATACGGGCTGCCGCGCGTCCGGCTGCTGCTGCGGCTGTCGGAGTTCCAGACGCCCGCGTCGGGCACGCGGACCCTCTCCCGCCGCAGCCGCTTCGGCACTCCGGTGAAGGCCCTGGACACGCTGCTCGACGCCGTGGAGCGGCACCGTGACGCGCTGGAGCCGATCGGCGTGGGCTACCACCTCGACACCACCGGCCTGGACGAGAAGGCCACGGCGCTCGAAGGCTGCCTGCGGGCCATGGAGGAGTTGCGGATACGGGGGTTCACCCCGCGCGCCGTCGACGTCGGCGGCGGCTTCGGCACCGGCTATCTGGCCCACGCCGGCCAGTGGGACCGCTACACCAGCGCGCTCACGGACGCGGTCATGGGCGGACGGCCCCCGCTGACCTGGGGCGGCCACGGCTATGGCCTGCGCGTCGAGAACGGCACGCTCAAGGGATCGCTCGCCCTGTATCCGGCGTACCGGTCCGTCGCCGGACCGGGCTATCTCGACGCCCTGCTGTCCCGCCCGGCGCCCTGCTTGGGCAGGCCGCTCGGCACCCTGCTGCTGGAGAGCATGTACGAGCTGTTCGCCGAGCCGGGGCGGGCGCTGGCCGACCAGTGCGGCCTGTCCCTGGCGACGGTGCTGGAGGTGCGGCGGGCGGAGGCGGGCGAGCATCTCGTACGCCTCGCGATGAACGCGGGCGACGTCAGCCTGGAGGATCACGGCGTGCTGATGGACCCCGTACTGCTGCCTCAGCAGGACGGCCGCGGACACGGCCGCGGGGAGGGGCCCGTCGGGGTGCACCTCATGGGGAACCTCTGCCTCGAATCGGATCTGATCACCCGCAGAAGGGTCTGCCTGCCCCGCCTGCCCCGGCAGGGGGATCTGCTCGCCTTCGCCAACACCGCTGGCTACTGCATGGACTTCGGGGCCACGCACGCGCAACAACAGCCGCTCGCCCGCCGGGTCGCCGTCTGGCAGGAGGAGCGGGGGACGGGCGGCTGGCGGTGGATGCTCGACGAGGAGTACTGGCCGGTCACCCGCACACGCACGGACACAGGCACGGACGCAGGCACAGGCACGGACGCAGGCACAGGCACGGACGCAGGCACGGGCACGGACGCAGGCACGGGCACGGGCACACCTACGGGGGGACCGTACGCATGAGGTACGACAGCATCACCGAGGCCATCGGCAACACCCCGCTGGTCCGCATCGCTCCGGATGTGCACGGGCTCCGCCATATCGACCTCTACGCCAAGCTGGAGATGCTCAACCCCTTCGGCTCCCTCAAGGACCGCGCCGCATGGAACATGGCCCGCCCGGGACTGCACGACGCGCAGCGGAGCGGGGCGACGGTCGTGGAGCTGTCCAGCGGGAACACCGCCAAGGCGCTGGCGCTCATCGCGGGCATGCACGGGCTGCCGTTCAAGTCCGTCACAAACCGGATGCGCATACCGGAGATCAAGGATCTGCTCCTGCTGCTGGGCGCGGAGATCGAGGAACTGCCCGGGCAGTCGGAGTGCCTGGACCCGACCGACACCGACGATCCGCTGACCCTGTTCCATCAGCGGCTCAGCCGACCGGGCGGCGCCCATCTGCATACGGACCAGTACTTCAACGACCTCAACACCGAGGCGCATGCGACAGGCACCGGCCCGGAGATCATTGCGGACCTGGACGGCCGGGCCCCGGACTGGCTGATCGCGTGTGTGGGGACGGCCGGCTCGTCCACCGGGACCGCCAGGACGCTGCGGGAGCACGATCCCTCCAGGCCCGTGTCCGTCGTGGGCCTGGTCGGTGAGAAGTCGGACTTCATCCCCGGCATCCGGACCATCGACGAGGTGCAGGAGGTGGGGATATTTGATCCGGGCACCTATGACGCGATCGAGTCGGTGAGCGCCGACGAGGCCATCGACGGGATGCTGACGCTGCTGCGCCGCTGCGGGATGCTCGCGGGGCCCACCGGCGGGGCGGCGTACCACGGGGCGGTGCGGCATCTCACGGCGGTCGACGCGGAGTTGGCGGAGCGGCGGGCTCGGGGGGCCGCGGCTGAGCGCGGGACCGCCGTGTTCATCGTCTGCGACCGGGTGGAGAGCTATCTCGGATACCTGCGGCAGCGGCGTCCCGAGCTGCTGGGCAGGCCCCCGGCGAAGAACTCCGCCGCCTCGGTCACCGAGGCCGAGATCCGCGGGGCGTCCGTCGTCGAGGTCGCCGAGGCACAGAAGTGGATCGCCGAGCAGCGGCCCCTGGTGGTCGATCTGCGCGGGCCGTTCGCCTATGCCGCGCTGCACATCGAAGGCTCGGTGAACATCGTGGACGAACTGTTCGAGGAACTGGTGCGGGGCGGACTGCCGTTCGGCAGGCGGCAACCGGTGCTGCTGGCATGCCCGGTGGGCGAGAAGTCGGCGCGGTACGCGGCGCTGCTGACGCGCATGGGGCATCCCGATGTACGGAGCCTCGCCGGCGGCATCATCGCCTGGCGGGACGCGGGTGCTCCCCTGGTGCGTGACTGAGATGGCCGGCGGACGCGTCGACCCCGCAGAGCCCGCAGATCCCGCAGATCCCGCAGATCCCGTAGAGCCCGTAGATCCCGCTCGGGAGCTGAAGGAGCTGGCGTCGTGGCAGCGTCCGCTGCGCGACGAGTTCCCGATCATCCGCCGCAACCCGGAGCTGGCGTACTGCGACAGCGCGGCCACCACCCAGAAGCCGCAGGCCGTCCTGGACGCCGTCCACCGCTATCTCACCACCTCCAACGCCAACGCCGGCCGGGGCTCCTACCCCTGGGCCAACACCACGACGGCGCTGGTGGAGGACGCCCGCGACCGTGTCAGGCGTTTCCTGGGCGACCCCGATCCCGAACGGTCGTCCGTGCACTTCACCAGCGGGACGACCGAAGGGCTGAGCGCCGTCGCCCGCGACTGGCTGCCGGAGCTGGTGGCCGACGGCGACGAGATCGTCGTGCCGTTCGCCGACCACCAGGCGAATCTGACGCCATGGCTCCAGGCGCGGGAGCTGCTGGCCCGTCAGGGGGTGCGGATCTCGGTGCGGGAGCTGCCGCGCCAGCAGGGCTCCGGAGACTACGACCCCGTGGCGCTCGCCGATGCCGTCGGCCCGCGCACCCGCTTTGTGGCGGCGACCCATGTGCACCATGTGTACGGCGGCGACATGAACGTGCACCGCGTCCGGCAGGCCGTCGGCCCGGAGGTGCCCATCTGTCTGGACGCGGCCCAGAGCATCGGCCATCTGCCCGTCTCCGTGGCGGATCTGGATGTGGACTTCGTGGTCTTTTCCGGCCACAAGGCCATGGCGCTGCCCGGCACCGGGGCGGTCTGGGCGCGGGGGCGGCGCGGGCCTGCGTTCCGGCCGGGCGGCTGGTCGGGCACGCCGAACACGGTCGGGGTGGCCAGTCTGACGGCCGCGCTGGACTGGCTGGACGCCGCCGGAACCGACCGGATCGAGCGCTGGACCACGGCGCTGACGTCCCGGCTCACCGACGGGCTCGGCCGGATGGACGCATATGAGGTCCTGGGCTGTCAGACGAGCCTGGCCGCAAGGTCGCGGGTGCAGCGACGGCGGAGCATCGTGACGTTCCGGCACCGTGAGATCGGCGCTCAGGACCTCGGCTTCATCCTCTTCAGCCGCGGCTTCATGGTGCGGTCGGACGGCCACTGCCAGGCCGGGGGCGCACACGGCGGGGGTAGGACGGAGACCTCGGTTCGGGTGAGCCTGCATGTGCACAACACCCCGGAAGAGGTACAAGAGTTGCTCATAGCCCTCGCCAGTCTGCAATGATTTTCATAAGCAAGACTGGGCCACGACGGCGGAGGCGCACGAGCGGTTATGGGCAGCATGAGCACGGTGACGGCCGCGCGGTGGGTGGAGCGCTGGGAGTGCCAGCAGCAGCGGTATGCGGTCGACCGCGAGGAGAGGTTCACGGTCATCGCGGACGTGGTCGAGCACGCCACCCGCGGTCGGCCCGACCCGGTGATCCTCGACCTGGGCAGCGGCCCGGGGTCGCTGGCCGCACGGCTGGCGGAGCGCCTCCCGCACGCCGAGGTGACGGCCGTGGACGCCGATCCGCTGCTGCTGGCCCTGGGGCGCGCGTGCTACGGCCAAGCCCTGCGCTACGCCGAGGCCGTGATCGGCGAACCCGGCTGGCTGGACGGACTCACCCTGGAGCGCCCGGCAGACGCGGCCGTGTCCACCACCGCCCTGCACTATCTCAGCGAGTCCACCCTGGGCCGTGTCTACCGGGAGCTGGCCGACCGACTGCGCCCGGGCGGCGTGCTCGTCAACGGCGACCACATCAGCCCGGACTCGGCGCGCCTCGCCGACCTCGCCGTCGTCATCGGCCGCCGCCACGCGGAACGGCATCTGGCCTTCGCCCACGAGGACTGGGACTCCTGGTGGACCTGCGCGGCGGCCGACCCCGAACTCGCGCCGCTGCTCTCCGGCATCGGCCCGCGGCGGCATCCGCGCTGCGAGGGCAACGAGCTGACGCTGTCGGGCCATGTCGCCCTGCTGCGGGAAGCGGGCTTCTCGCATGTGGGGACGGTCTGGCAGTTCGGCAACAGCCATGTCCTGGTCGCCGTCCGCTGAGCCTGCGCGAGGGCCGGACCGGGCGGGTCCGGGCCGGCCCGGGGGAGACTCGGCGACCCTGCCCATCACTACGCAGCGTAGCGATGGCGCAAAGCAGTTGAGGACAAAAGTGATGTATCCGGGCCTAAGTGTGAACGTGTTCTGTAGAACGTGCGTGTGGCGTAATGTTCTCTGGCACGCAAGGCGTGTGTAACCCACCGAAGCGGCACGAGCGCCACGAGCTGACGATTCCAAGCCTGGGGGGGCGTGGGCACCTTGGGGGACGTTCACATTCGTACGTATGAGACGCATGAGGCTGAAGTGCCGTCCGTGCGCGGCACACGGCCCCGCGACGGGGCGGCAGCGGCACGCGTGCGTGGACATCGGGTGAAGGCGCGGTGGTATCTGCCCGTAGCGCTGAGCGTGGACATGGCCGTCGCCGCGGGGTCCGTGGGAGCGGTCTTCGACCTCGCTCGGCAGCCGCACCCCGCCCTGTCCGCCGTCCTCGCCTCGATGGCCTGGGCGGGCGTGCAGACGGCCAGAGGGCGGTACGCGCGCGTGGCGCTCGGGGAGTCGCGGGGTGCGCTGCCCGTGCTGCACGACTGGTTCATCCTGATCGCCGTGCTGGCGGTCCTGTCGATCGCCGCCGCGCAGAACCCGGATCCGCTCATCGCACTGGCCGCGCTGCTGCCCGTGCTGGCGTGCACCCTGGTCTGCCGGCGGATGACACACCGGCATCTGACGTCCGTCCGGCGCGAGGCGCAGGCGGTCGACCGGGTGCTGGTCGTCGGCGAGGCGGCCGCCGTGGACAGCGCGCTGGGCCGCCTGGCGACGCGCACCGACCATCCGTACGCCGTCGTCGGCACCGTCCTCGTCGGGGACGGGGCGCCGGCCGACGGCACCCGCGCCGACGGCCGGATCGACCCGGCCGCACTGGACCCGGGACGGGGCGCCGGACAGGGCGGCGGCCGGCTCGTCGTGGAGTCGGCGCGGCGGCACCAGGCGGATCTCGTACTGGTGGCCCCCGGCGCGCAGTTCGCCGGCGACCGGCTGCGCGGCCTGTGCTGGGCACTGCACGACGCCGGACTCGAAGTGGCGCTCGCGCCGGGACTGGTGGAGACCTCCGTCAAGCGGCTCACGGCTGCCTCCGTGGCCGGACTCACCGTGCTGCGGGTGGCGCCGCCGCTGAGCCGGGGTGCGCAGACGGCGCTGAAGACCGTCGCCGACCGGTGCGGTGCGGCGCTCGGGCTGGCGCTGCTCTCCCCGCTGTTCCTGCTGCTGGCCGTGGCGATACGGCTCGACTCGCGCGGGCCGGTCATGTATCGGCAGCAGCGGATAGGGCGGAACCGGCAGCCGTTCACCATGTGGAAGTTCCGCACGATGGTCGCCGACGCGGACCGGATCAAGAGCGAGCTGGCGGAGCGGAACGAACACGACGGGCTGATGTTCAAGATGCGCCGCGACCCCCGGGTGACCCGGGTGGGCCGGCTGCTGCGCCGCACCTCGCTGGACGAGCTGCCGCAGCTGATCAATGTGCTGGCGGGTGAGATGTCGCTGGTGGGTCCACGCCCGCCGCTGCCCGAGGAGGTGGCCGCGTACGACGGCACGGAGCTGCGCAGGCTGCGGGTGAAGCCCGGTATGACGGGGCTGTGGCAGGTGAGCGGACGCTCGGACCTCTCCTGGGACGAAACGATTCAGCTAGATCTTCACTACGTCGACAACTGGTCCTTCAGCAGTGACCTCGACGTGATGAGCCGTACGCTCCGGGCCGTGGTCGACGGCCGCGGAGCGTACTGAGGGGCGGCCGTGCGGACACACCCCGCCGCCGCGGCGCACCGCCCGGCCGAGAGGCTGCCGGGCCGCGGGCGCCGTGAGGCCGTGTGCGCCGACGGCCCGGCCCGGCGCGCGCGCCCTGAACCCGGGGCGCCGTCCCGGACCCCGCACCTCGATCACCCCGGGACTTCGTCCGGGGGTGCCTCCGGGCGGGGCTCCGATGGAGCCCGCCCGGCGACCGAGCACACGGCCGGAGGCCGTACGAGGAGCCGGGAAGAGCCCGGCACGCGCAGGACCGCCGGACGCACGACGGCCGTGCCCGAAGAGCCGCAGAGGGCAGCGCCGGCGCCCGGGAAGGCACGACGGACAGCGCCCGCACCCGAAGAGCCGCACCGGGCACGGCACACATCAGGGAAAGCCCACGGGGCCATGCCCGTGTCCGACGAGGCACACCAAGCGGGGCCCGCACCCGAAGAGCCGCACCGGGCCAGGCCCGTGCCCGGCAAGACGCGCAAGACAGCGTCCGCACCCGGGAAGGCTCGACGGACAGCGCCCGCACCCGAAGAGCCGCGCACACCGCGCAAGGTTCAAAGGACTGCGCCCGCACCTGGAAAGACGCAGAAGGCGCGGCAGCGGCGCGGTCGCGCGGTCGCGCCCCGGGGCGCGACCGCGGCCGTCACGCCGGCGTCAGTCGAGGGACCCCTGCCACCAGGCGTACGTCGACGCGATGCCGTCCCGCAGGCCGATCTTCGGCTTCCAGCCCAGGGATGCCAGCCGGGAGACGTCCAGCAGCTTGCGCGGGGTGCCGTCCGGCTTGCCGGTGTCCCAGGCGATGCGGCCGGTGTAGCCGGTCACGTCGGCGACCGTCTCGGCCAGCTCCTTGATGGTGAGGTCCTCGCCGCATCCGACGTTGACCGGCGCCTCGCCGTCGTAGCGGGCCAGCAGCGTGGCGCAGGCGTCCGCCAGGTCGTCCACGTGCAGGAACTCGCGGCGCGGCGCGCCCGAGCCCCACAGGGTCACCTCGTCCCGGCCGGCCCGGCTCGCCTCGTGGAAGCGGCGGATCAGGGCCGGCAGGACGTGCGAGGTCTCCAGGTCGAAGTTGTCCCCGGGGCCGTACAGGTTCGTCGGCATGGCGGAGATGTACGCCGCGCCGTACTGCCGCCGGTACGACTGCACCTGGCAGATTCCGGCGATCTTGGCGAGCGCGTACGGCTCGTTGGTGGGCTCCAGCGGGCCCGTCAGCAGCGCGTCCTCGCGGATCGGCTGCGGGGCGTGCTTGGGGTAGATGCAGGACGACCCGAGGAACAGCAGCCGGGCCACGCCCGCCGCGTGCGCCCCGGCGATGACGCTGAGCTGGATGCGCAGATTGTCCTCGAGGAACGGCACCGGCTGGGTGCTGTTGGCCATGATGCCGCCGACCTTCGCCGCGGCGAGCACCACGGCGTCGGGCCGGACGTCCGCCAGGAACGCGGCCGTGGCCGCCGCGTCGCGCAGGTCGAGCTCGTCCCGGCCGCGGGTGATCACCTCATGGCCGTCGGATGCCAGCCTGCGGACCATCGCGGACCCGACGAGCCCGCGGTGCCCCGCGACGAATATCCGGGCGCCGGCCGGCAGATACGGCGAGTCGGGCGGGTTGGGCACATGCTCGGTCGGCCCGGTGGACCCGGTCGGCTCGGTGGACCCGGTGGACCCGGTCGGCTCGGTCGGCGAACCGGCGGGCGGCGGCGTCTGCGAATCGGTCATGTGCGGGATCATGCCAGGCTCACCGCCCGCACATCTGCCCGTGCCCATGATTTTCCGGATACATCACAAGATCAGTTGAGATCGTCAGAGAACACACAGAGGATGCCACGATGACCAAGACCGCGCTGATCACAGGCGTCACCGGGCAGGACGGCTCGTACCTCTCCGAGCTGCTGCTGTCCAAGGGGTACACGGTGCACGGTCTGGTGCGGCGTTCCTCCAGCTTCAACACCGAGCGGATCGACCACATCTACCAGGGGCCGCAGGAGACGGGGCGCTCCTTCGTGCTCCACCACGCGGACCTCTGCGACGGTGTGGCCCTGGTGAACCTGCTCCGCGAGATACGGCCGGACGAGGTCTACAACCTCGGCGCCCAGTCCCATGTCCGGGTCTCCTTCGACGCGCCCCTCTACACGGGCGACGTCACCGGCCTGGGTGCGCTGCGGCTGCTGGAGGCCGTCCGCGCCTCCGGCATCGACACCCGCGTCTACCAGGCCTCGTCGTCGGAGATGTTCGGCGCGACCCCGCCGCCGCAGAACGAGAAGACGCCCTTCCACCCGCGCAGCCCGTACGGCGTGGCGAAGGTGTACGGCTACTGGGCCACGGTCAACTACCGCGAGGCCTACGGCATGTACGCCGTCAACGGCATCCTGTTCAACCACGAGTCCCCGCGCCGCGGCGAGACCTTTGTGACCCGCAAGATCACACGTGCGGTGGCGCGCATCAAGGCCGGTCTGCAGAGCGAGCTCTACCTGGGCAATCTGGACGCGGTACGGGACTGGGGGTACGCCCCGGAGTACGTCGACGCGATGTGGCGGATGCTCCAGCAGGACGAGCCGACCGACTATGTCGTCGCCACCGGCGTCCCGGCCACGGTGCGGCAGTTCCTTGAGACCGCCTTCGCGCACGCGGGCCTCGACTGGCAGGAGCATGTGCGCCACGACGCCAAGTACGAGCGGCCCAGCGAGGTGGACGCGCTGATCGGCGATGCGAGCAAGGCCGCGGAGCTGCTGGACTGGAAGCCCGAGGTGATGGTCGAGGACCTCGCCCGGATCATGGTCGACGCCGACGTCAAGCAGGTGGAGGACCAGCTCGCGGGGGCGACGGTCCGCGTCGACCGCTGAACCGGACCGCCGAGGCCGGCACTTGACGCCCCCCAGGGACCCGACGGGTCCCTGGGGGCGCCGGGGAGCCTCCACGAGGTCTCCACAGCGGCTTCACCGAGGCCCATGGGGGCTTCACACGCTGCCGGTTACAAACCTGTGACGCCTGGTGCCCCTGTTTGCCCTTGTTTTTAGCCGGATGATGGCCAGAAATGGCTGAAGAACCGTTACCCTACGCTTCATTCACGCGTGTGGGTGACCCAAGCCCGAGCGGGTGACACCGGGCCGCCTGAGCCGCTGCCCGCACGCCGCCACGACGTCAAGGCGAACTGCCTTGGGGGGTACATGAAGAGATCAAGAGGGCTGAGCGCTGCCCTCGTCCTGTCAATGGCCGCAGGCCTGGGCGCCGCCGCGATACCGCAGGCCGTCGCGCTCACCGAGCCGGTCGGCTTCACCGCGGACGATCTGCCCACCTGGCAGACCAACGGCATCGTCTGGGCGCTCGCCCAGAGTGACGGCGTGGTCTTCGCAGGCGGCACCTTCTCCGAAGTGCGGCCGCCGCAGGGCGCCTCAGGCAGCTCCCGCAGCGCCCTGAACTTCGCGGCACTGGACGCCGCGACCGGCGCGCCCACCGACTGCGAGCTGTCGTTCACCGTCTCCTCCGGCACCGCCACCGTGCGCGCGCTGGCCGTGTCCCCGGACAAGAAGACGCTCTACGCGGGCGGCTACTTCGGGGCGGTCAACGGCGTCCCGGTCTCCAGCCTCGCCGCCATCGACATCGCCACGTGCACCCCGAAGACCGGCTTCAACGCCGCCTTCCCGGCCACCGTGCGCGGACTCGCCGTCACCGGCGACACCGTCTACGCGGCCGGCGACTTCGGCCAGGTCAACGGCGAGACGCGACAGCGCTTCGCCGCGGTCGACGCGACCGACGGCTCGCTGCGCCCGTTCACGGCGAACGCCGACGAGCCGGGCCGCGCCATCGAGGTCACCCCCGACGGAGAGAACGTCCTCATCGGCGGAGACTTCTTCGAGGTCAACGGCACGGACACACACGCGCTGGCCGTGGTCGACGCGGACACCGGCGCCCTGACGAAGGCGTACCCCGGCTTCATCGACAGCCGGTCGGTCGTCAAGGACATCGACACCGACGCGACCGGCTTCTACACCGGCAACGAGGGCACCGGCGGCGGCGTCTTCGACGGCCGCATCGCCCTCGACCTCAACGGCTTCGGCCAGCGCTGGCGCGACACCTGCCTGGGTGCGACGCAGGCCGTCGAGTCGCACGACGACGTGCTCTACAGCGCCTCGCACGCACACGACTGCTCCACCGTCGGCGAGTTCGCGGACGGCCGCCGCTACCACTTCCTGGCGCAGCCGACGACCAGCACGGGCAAGCTCGGCTGGTTCCCGGACACCAACGACGGCCTCGGCGAGGGCATCGGCCCGCGTGCGATCACCGTCTCCGCCAAGGACGGCGTCGAGTACCTCTGGTCCGGCGGCGAGTTCACCACTGTCAACGGCGCCGCCGCACAGGGTCTGACCCGCTTCGCCTCCACCGGCGACACCGGCAGGCCCACCACCCCGGTGGCGAGCGCGGAGAGCGTCAAGCCGGGCGAGGTGCAGGTGCGCTGGCGCACCAGCCTCGACCTGGACGACAGCCGGCTGACGTACAAGGTCTACCGCGACGGCTCGTCCACGCCGATCGGCACGGTGGACGCCGAGTCGCTGCCGTGGGAGCGCCCGCAGGCCTCCTTCACGGACACCGGCCTCGCCCCCGGCTCCACCCACTCCTACCGGGTGACCGCCACCGACGCGGCGGGCAACGTCAGCGGTCTGTCCGCCACCGCCACCGTCTCGGTCGCCGTCTCCGCCCAGCCGTACGCCTCCGCCGTCATCGCCGACGGGGCGGAGCTGTACTGGCGCTATGACGACACGGTCAGCCCGTATGTCGCCGACTCCTCTCCCGGCGACCACAGCGGTGTGCAGTCCGGCGGTCCGGCGCTCGGCCAGGGCCCCGGCGCGGTCGCGGGCGACAGCAAGGCGTTCGGCTTCGACGGCGCCAACGACAAGATCTACAGCGACCACCGCGGCACGGTCGGGGACTCGTACACCATCGAGACCTGGTTCAAGACGACCACGGGCAGCGGCGGCAAGCTCATCGGCTTCGGCGACAACACCACGCGCAACAGCCGCAGCTACGACAAGCACATCTATATGACCAACTGGGGCCGGCTGGTCTTCGGCGCCTACGACGGCAGCACCCGCACGCTCTCCACCTGGCGCTCGTACAACGACGGCGAGTGGCACCACGTCGTCGGCACCCAGGGCCCCGGCGGCATGACGCTGTACGTGGACGGCGAGCGCATCGGCTCCAACGGCTACGGCGGGCACCAGCAGTACGCGGGCTACTGGCACATCGGCGGCGACAACCTCAGCTACTGGCCGTCCCGCCCGTGGAGCAACTTCTTCCACGGCCAGCTCGACGAGACCGCCGTCTACCCGACGGTGCTCTCCGCCGACCGGGTCGCGGCCCACTACAGCCTGGCGTCCAAGCCCGGCGACACCGTCACCGCGGTCCAGCCGACCGAGGACACCTACGTCAACGCGGGTGCGCCGAGTTCCAACTACAGCACCTCGACGTCGCTCGCGGTGCGCGGCACCTCGGCGTACGAGTCGTACCTCCGCTTCACCCTGCCCGAGGCGCCCGCCGGGACGGAGCTCGTCGGGGCCGCGCTGGAGGTCAAGACCAACTCGGCGTCGTACGCGGGCTCTGCGGACCCGGTGCAGATCCGTCCGGTCACCGGCGACTGGACGGTCGGCGAGGTCACCTACGCGACCAAGCCCGCCCTGGGCTCACAGGCGCTGGGCACGCTGACCTCGCCGACGGGACCCGACGCCAGGGCCTCGGTCACGCTGGACACGGCGGCGGTCGAAGCGGCGCTCGGCGGGGAGTACGACCTGGCCCTGACGGGCGAGGGGACGGACTCGCTGTGGCTGTGGTCGACCGAGGCCCCGGCCTCGGAGGGCACGCCGAAGCTGATCCTCACCTTCTCGCACACCTAGGTCACCACTGCACTGCTGCGGCGGGGCGGCGTCGTCGACACCGCCCCGCCGCGCAGTCGTCTATGAGCAGGAGCACGACATGCGACGCACCCATCTCCGACGCCCGGCCGCGGCGTCCCTGCTGCTGGCGGCGGTGCTGGCCGTGACCGGCTGTTCGTCGTCCGAGAAGGATGAGGCGAAGGCCGCGGCGTCGGCGTCCGCCTCCGAGCGGTCGGCGGCCGAACGCGTCGAGGACCAGGTCGACCAGGACGGCGGGGACGGGAAGACGGAGAGTCCTTCGCCGTCGGAGTCGGCCGACTCCGGTCCCGTACGCCCCGACTCGGAACTCAAGCCCGCGACCGGCTCCTTCACCAAGGACGAGAAGGAGTATCTGAAGGGCCGGGTGCCCCAGTCGATCGAGCCGGCGGCCGTCCTGGACGTCGGCAAGGAGGCGTGCCAGCGCATCGAGCGCACGGCCAAGCGGGACAAGGACGCGACCGTCGCGGCCGTGATCGCCGGGGAGATCAAGGACGCGGAGGACGCCGTCAACCACCTCTGCCCGGAGCAGAAGCCGGTGCTCGACGCGGCGAAGGGCGGCTACGCGGACGGCACGCACGCCAACCCTGCGGCGGGCCGCTACCGCACCCTCACGGCGGGGCCTGGCTGCACCTGGTCCGTCATGGACGCCAAGGGCGGGGAAGTGGCGTCGGGCCCCGGGCCCGAAGGGGGCGACCAGCACGAGCTGACGATCCCCTCCGGGGCGAAGGAGTTCACCTCGAACGGGTGCTATGCCTGGGCGCGGGTGACCGGCTGAGCGTTCTTTCTTTCCTCTACCCGCCCCTTCCCGAAACCGGGGCAGGCCCCGGACCCCTGTACGGCCTGAAGGCCGTGTCCTCAATCGCCGGACGGGCTGAAAAGGCACCGCCTGGCGCGGAAATCCAGCCCCGTGAGGGCGCCCCCGGACGGAGTCTGGGGGAGATTGAGGCGCGGGGGTCCGGGGGCAGCGCCCTCAGTTACGGGACGTGGGGGCAGCCCCCGCCGGTGGCGCTACCCGTGGGCGCGGGCCGCCGCCCGGGCCTGCGCGCGGTCGTAGACGCCGATCAGCGTGTCGACCACCGCGTCCATCGAGAACGCATCGACGGCCAGCTTCCGCGCCGCCTCCCCCGCGGCTTCCCCCGCCGCCGGCTCCAGCAGCTCCAGCACCGCCGGAGCCAGCCCCGCCGCGTCGTCCACGACCCGGCCCGCGCCCGCGGCGCGGACGTCGGCGGCCAGACCGTTGGAGACGGTCACCACGGCCGGCGTGCCCACGGAGAGCGACTCCAGGACCGACATGGGGAACGGCTCGTCCACGGACGGCAGCACGTAGACATGGGCCCGACGCAGTTCGTCCAGCACCTCGGCGGAGGTCAGCGCGCCGGTGCAGACGACTCGGTCGCGGACCCCCAGCTCGTCGACGAGGCGCTGTACGGCGGGCAGCTCGCCCTCGTCCGGGCCGGCGATGACGAACTGCGCCTCGGGATGGGTGCGCAGGATCTCCGGGACGGCCGCCACGAAGTCGCAGGGGCGCTTGCGGGCCTGGAGCCGGGCCGCGTACAGGATGCGGGGCGGGGCATCGGGCGGATACGGCGGCGTGGGGCGCGCGGGCTGCGCGGGCACGCCGTTCACCAGGCGTACCGCGTTGTCCAGCGGCACGCCGAGGACGGCGTCGAGGCCGCGCCGCTCATGCGCCGTCAGATGCAGCACTCCGTCGGCGCCGCGCAGCAGCCTGCGCACGGCCAGCGCGTCCAGCGCCTTGGCGAGGATCCTGTCGCTGGGGTCCACCATGCCGTGGGTCTGGAGCACCAGCGGAACGCCCGCGCGGAGCGCGGCGAGCGCGAGGGGCAGGGTCACCAGATCGCGGGCCAGATGGACATGGACGACGTCCGCGCCGCGCACCAGCCGGTCGGCCTGGCGCAGCAGGGCGGGGGACGTGATGCCGCTGAAGCCGAGCGGCAGCAGCCGGCGGGCGGGGTAGAGCCGTGCCGGGACGCCCTCGACGTCGGCGGGTGGCGGTCCGTCGAAGCCGTCCGCCAGGGCGATCAGACGCGGCTCGTGACCGCGCTGCAGCAGCCCGTGGGAGAGGTTGAGGGCGACGCGGACGGGGCCGCCGAAGGCGCCGGTGAGCGAGTGCAGCGTGACCGCGTGCAGCACGCGCAGCGGTGCTCGGGGGGTCATGCGGGCTCCTTGACCGCGCGGCGCTCGCCGTCGGCGGTGTGCAGGGTGAGTTCGGGCAGGTTCTTGTGGAGCACCGCGCCCGCGCCGACGACGGCGTGCCGGCCGACCGTGACTCCGGCGAGCACGGTGGCGCGGGCGGCTACCCAGGCGCCGTCCTCGACGGCGATGGGGGCGTTGCGGTACCGGAAGTCGGCGGCCCGGTGGTCATGGCTGCCGGTGCACAGCAGCGCCTCCTGGGAGATGCAGGCGTGTGCGCCGACGGTGATCGGTTCGAGGTTGAGCAGCCAGGCGCCCTCGCCGATCCAGGCATGGTCGCCGACGGTCAGCTTCCACGGCCACAGGACCCGCACCTTGTGCCGTATCAGCACACCGTCGCCTATGGTCGCGCCGAACGCGCGCAGCAGCCCGGTGCGCAGCCGGGCGGGGCACCACCAGGCCATGAAGACGGTGTTCATGACGGCGAACCAGAGCGCCTGGGTCAGTTTGCCCCGGCCCTTGTCGTATCCGGCCAGCGTGAAAGCCGACAAATCCCTCATACTGCCCCCAACTCGCGCTTCTCCGCCCTGGAACCCCCGCTGCGGCCATGAAGAGCTCAGGCTAACGGTTGACTGTCCGCATCGTTAGACTGCGCCGAACGGGACGAAACGAGGGGTAAAACGGGAGTGACGGCCGACAGCACGTCGACAGACGTACGCGACGGTGTCCCACCGGCGGTGCGGTCCGGCGCGGTCGTCCCGCTGCCCCCGCCGTTCGCGCCGCGCACGCTGCTCTCGCGCGCCCTCGCGGTACCGCTGGTGCTCGGCCTGTCGGTGTTCATGCCGCTGGTGGTCATCTCCCAGCCGGGCGGCGGCGCACGGGACGCGGCTTTCTGGCTGCAGCTCGCGCTCACCGTGTACTGCGGGGTGCGGCTGGGCGCGATGATCCTTACCAGCCGCCGCAAGCTCCTCCAGGGCTCCTTCTGGCTGTTCTGCTACATGGCGATGGGCGTGGCCCCGCTCGCCCAGGCCGTCCTGGGGCAGGTGCCCACCCCGGTCGTCGGCCCGCGCGAGGACCTCGTCCAGGCGGTCTCGCTGGTGCTGCTCGGCTGTTTCGCCTTCGACGTGGGTGCGCTGATCGCCCGCCACCGGCCGGTGCGCCACCGGCGCGCGGCGCGCGCAGGCGGCCACCCGGGCGGCCACCCGGGCAGTCACGCGGGCGGCCACGGAGGCGTACACCCCGGGGAACGCGCCGGTGATCCGGAGATCGACCGTCCGCCGCTGCTGATCCACCGCCGCCGGCTGTATCTGCTCACGTTCTTCGCCTTCGTCTGCGGCGCCATTCTGATCGTCAAGCTGGGCGGCCCCGCGGTCTTCTTCTCCAGCCGCCAGGAGATCATCGCCGGCATCGAGGAGGCGGGCGTCTCAGGCGACGGCGGCCAGGCGGGCCAGGCCTTCCTGCGCGGCTTCGGCACCGTGCCGCCGCTGATCGCGCTGCTCGTCTACACCCGCTGGCTGGTCACCTCGCGGCGCGCCCGCCGCACCTGGTCGGTGATCGCCGTCTTCGCCGCGCTCGTCGTCCTCAACGGCATCGTCAACAACCCCGTCTCCAACCCGCGCTACTGGTTTCTGACGGTGATGTTCGCGCTGCTGTTCGCCGCTTTCCCGGTGAGCGCGGCGATGTACCGGGCGTCGCTCAGCCTGGGCGTGATCGTCGCCCTGTTGGTCTTCCCGTTCGCCGACCGCTTCCGCTACGACGAGAACAACACCCGGCAGATCGAGACGACGTCCTTCCTGGAGCCGCTGGCCCTCAAGGACTACGACCAGGTCGGCATGTTCGCCAACACCATCACCTACGTGGAGTCCGGACACGGCCATTCGTACGGCTACCAGCTCGCGGGCTCCCTGCTCTTCGCCGTGCCCCGCTCCGCCTGGCCGGACAAGCCGACCGACACCGGTGTGACGGTCGGCGAGTGGATGGGCGCGCGCAACACCAACCTCTCCTCCCCCGTATGGGCCGAGCTGTGGATCGACTTCGGCCCGGTCGGCATGACCGCGGGCCTGGGCGCCATCGGCTATGCAGCCGCCCGCGTGGACCGCCGCATCGCCCGCCGCGCGGTCCGCCGCTCCCCGCCGGGCAGCCTGATCCTGATCATCGCCCCGCTCCTTGCCGGCTACTCCTTCATCCTCATCAGAGGACCGCTGCTCCAGGCGATGGGGCGGGTCGCGATCGCGGCGGTGTGCATCGCGCTGATCGCGACCTACAAGAAGGACTGGGGCGCACGGCTCGGCTGACCCGGTCCCCGCGCCCGCAGGCCGTGCGGGGATGCGCTCAGCAGCTCATCGCCCAGGTGTGGGAGTCCCCGTCGTCGTTGGCGGCGGCGCTGTAGCCGACCTCCTGGCCGGGGGCGAGGCAGATGGTCATATGGCCGCCCTGGTGGGCCCCGGAGTAGACCTTCACATGATCGGGGATTCCGGGGCCCGAGATGCCGTGGTTGGCCCAGGACGAGTCCTCGTCGGCGATCCAGCTCTCCCACCAGTCGTCATCGCCCGACCAGTTGGCGCGCTGGCCGTCGAAGTCGGTGTGCTCCCAGGCGCAGAAGTGGCCGCTCGGGCAGTCGGCGGCGGCGGCCGGGGCCGCCGTGGCGAGGGCGCCGGTGAGAAGCAGGGCGGCCGCGGCGGCCGGGATCAGGGACTTGGTGAGCAGCTTCATGGGAGGTTCAGGCCTTCCTGGTCGGTGGTGCGTCAGGTGGTGCGTCAGGTGGTGGGTCAGGAGCGCGCGGGGACGACGTCCAGCGCGCGGTGGAGTGCGCGGTTGCGCAGCTGCCGGTAAGCGGTGAGTTCCTTGTCCCGCAGGGTGCGTACCTCGGCCAGCAGCTCGGGTTCCAGCCGGGATCTGACCTCGGCCAGTTCGGCTTCCTCCCGTGCGCACCGCTCGGCGGCGGCGGTCCGCGCGGCGGCCGTGCAGCGGTTCCGCCGGGCGAGCGCCTCCTGGAAGTCCGGGTCCTCGTTCATCCGGGCTCCGGCTTCGGCGCGCAGGTTGTTGACGGTGACCTCGGCCGTGAACCAGCTCCGCTCGTCGTCGCCGTACAGCGTGCGCCGGGCATCGGCGAGGCAGCCGTCGGTGTGGGCGGTGACGGTGTGGCCGGTGGGCAGGGTGAGGGACAGCTCGCTGGGGCCGGAGCCGAAGAGCGCGGCCTGGAGCCGGCGGTCCTCGGCGGCGGAGGCCTTGCGTTCGAGGGTGAGGCCCCGGTCCTGAAGGCAGCGGGTGACCAGAGTGTGCTGGGCCGACTTCAGCAGGTCGTCCCCGGCCCGCTCGGCAGCGGGGACGTCCGGGGGCCGTACGCCCCCGGGCGTCGAAGCGCAGCCGCTCGTCAAGGCGGCGACTGCGGCTGCCGCGCAGAGCGCGCGCAGCGGAAGAGGCGGCAAACAGGGCATGGCTCAGGCGGCCTCGCAGCCCATGGTCGTATCGGCGACGCCGTCGATGCGGGAGCCCCAGGACCAGTTGTCGCTGAAGTCGTACGGGCGGATCAGCCGGTGGTGGCAGCCGTTCCTCCCCCAGTCGATCGCGTACACGCTCCGGTTCGCGTCGGAGCGGAAGGACGCGGTCTTGTCGTGGTGGGACGCGGGGACGTCCGCATACCCCGGTGGTCTGTAGCACCAGCCGGAGCCGTGCTGGCCCGGCTCGGTCCAGAAGCACACTTCTCCGGGGCCGCGCTCCTCGGCGGAGGCGGAGGCGGACGTGGGAGACGCGGACGCGGCAGACGCGGACACGGGAGACGCGGACACGGGAGACGCGGACGCGGCGGAGGGAGACGCGAGCGCGGGCGCCAGAGCGGTGAGGACGACCGCGGCGGACAGGGCGAGCGTGCGGTGCATGGGCACTCCCGTGGGACGGGCAGGAAGGGGTGTCCCGCCCATGGCCGCAGACGGGGCACCGGCAAGCTGCCCCGGCTCCGAAGACGCCATTCCGCCGCACTCGGCAGCTCACACCAACGAGGGATCCAGCAGCACGACCGGCTCTCGTCAGCGGTCGTGAATGCGCTCCTTCGCGCCTTCCGGCGCGTCCGACGCCGCCGGGCGGCGCCGGACGCGGGACACGCGCCACCAGGCCGCCGCCGCCTTCGCCGCGGAGCCCGCGGCCAGTCCCCACGCCGCGCCCAGGGCCCCGCCCCACACATACCCCAGCGCCAGCAGGGCCACGGACAGCAGAGAGAAGACGACCTGGACGGAGAGGGTGTCCCGGGGACTCAGGACGCGCAGGGTGAGCAGCGCGCTGACGCCCAGTCCCATCAGCGTGTACTGCGCGCCCGTCGCCGGGAGGAGTGCGGCGACCGCGGGCCAGGTGTCGCCGAGGACCTGACGGCCCCAGCCCTCCGGGAGCAGCCCCCACGCCAGCGCCCACAC
Source organism: Streptomyces chengmaiensis (assembly GCF_029846775.1). Classification (NCBI taxonomy): domain Bacteria; kingdom Bacillati; phylum Actinomycetota; class Actinomycetes; order Kitasatosporales; family Streptomycetaceae; genus Streptomyces; species Streptomyces chengmaiensis. The sequence goes on along the minus strand of NZ_JARWBG010000004.1, from coordinate 254,060 downwards.
CGCGGCCGCCGCCGCCAGGGCGGCGGCCAGCACGGCCGTGGCGCGGACGACCGCGCGGCCCCCTCCGCCCAGTCGGTTGAGCAGGGGCGGGCCGAAGGCGTTGGCGGAGCCGAAGAGGACGTTCAGCGGGCCGAACAGGGTGGACGCGCCGCGCAGCGCGCCCACCGCGAGGGGGCTGCCGAAGACGCCGAGGCCGAGCACCGCGAGCTGGCTCGAGCCGTTGCCGACGGCGAACTCGACCGCGAAGCGCTGCCCCAGATGGCCGCGCCGCACATAGGGCCGCAGATCCATGCGCGCGCCCGCGAGCGGACGGCGCAGCAGCAGGGCGGCGGCGGCGAGGCTCGGCAGCGTCGCCAGGCCCCAGGCCAGGATCAGCCGGGCGGGCGAGGAGTCCTGGGGCTGGGCTGCGAGCGCCGCCACACTGCCCAGCAGCCGCAGGGTGTCCGCCGCCAGCGCATGGTGCGGGCGGGCCAGCACGGAGAAGCAGTAGCGGGAGCCGTCCTGGAGCAGGACGAGCGGCAGTACGGCTCCGAGGGCGACCAGTCCCGCGCCCGGGCCGGGGAGCACCGCGCCCGCCGCTGCCAGCACCGCCCCGGCGGCGAGCGACGCGGCGGCCGTGAAGCCGAGTGCCGAGCGGCAGGCCGCCGCCGTGTCGGCGGACTCGCCGCGTACGAGGACGAGGGCCTGTCCCACATACGCCATGAACAGGCCCAGCAGCACGGTGAACACCAGGTACACCATGGAGAACTGGGCGAATCCGGATGCCGTGGAGAGCCGGGCGGCCAGTACGAGGACGAGGATGTTCGTCAGGCCCGTCGCCGCCTGGTCCAGCACCGAGGCGAGGGCTGCGCCCGCCCCCCGGCCGCCTCTCATGAGCGGTTGCGAGGCGGTACGGCGGCGCGCAGCGTGACCGTGGCGGTGCCGTCGCCGAGGTCCGGCTCCTGCTGCCGCTCCCGCTGGGCGCGTTCGCCCGGGGCGGGGCTCGGGGCCGCGGCGGGTGCCGTGCGCCCGGGATTCTCAGCCGGTGCGCCGCGCTTGCCGCCGCCCCGCCTGCCGCCGCCGCTGCCCTTCCCGCCGCGCTGGCCGGGGCCCTCGCCGCGGTGCATCACCGTGCCCAGGACCGTGCCGCCCGCACCCGTGATCAGATCGCGCAGCCGGGCGAGCTGCGAGCGGTGCACACCGCGCGGGTCGCACACCACGAGCACGCCGTCCACCCGGTCGACGAGCGCCAGCGCGTCCGCGTACGCGAACACCGGGGGCGTCAGCACGATCACGGTCACCCGCGGGTCGTCCGCCTCGGCGACCAGCCGGGACATCTCCGGCGAGGTGAGCGCCCGAGCCACATTGCGTACGTTTGCCCCCGGCACCAGTTCAAAGCTGCCCGACTCCCCGGCGTCCACGGTCAGCCGCCGCCGGCCCGGCCAGCTGTCCGCGTCGCCCTCGTGCCCGTGGCCCTCGTAGGTCCACGCCGGACGGCTGACCTCCTCGGCGTCCAACTGCCGCTCCAGGGAGGGCCTGCGCAGATCTGCTTCCACGATCAGCGTGCGCTTGCCGATCTCGGCGAAGGACGCGGCCAGGTTCACCGCCACGGCGGCGGCGGTGCGGCTGGAGCCGCGCGGCGCGGCCACCAGCAGCCGCCGCCGGTCGGCGAACCGCTGGTCGTAGGCGAGGCGGTAGGCGATCGAGCGGTACTCCTCGGCGAGCGGGGACTCCTCGCGGTCCTCGGCCAGCAGCGGATCGCTCTCATAGGCCCGCGGCAGCGAGCCGAGGACGGGGGCGCGCAGGGCGCGCGCCACATCGCCCTCGGAGCGCGCCGCCGGGTCGAAGACCAGCCGCACCCAGGCGATCAGCAGACCGAGCGCGACGCCGACGGCCCCGCCGAGACCGAGGGAGAGCGCCCAGCCGGGGCCGTCCGACGACTTGGGCGCGTCGGCCACCCGGATCACCTTGCCGGGGGTCATGTCGAGCGCTTTGAGCTTGCTGATGCGGTTGCTCAGCTCGGTGATGCGGTTGAGGAGGTTGGCCTTGACGGTGTAGTCCGCCTCGTTCTCGGAGGACGTCGTGCTGCCGTCCAGTTTCTCGGCCAGTTCGTCGTGTTGCTTGGAGATCGGGTCGAGCTGCGTCTGCAGCCCTTTGATCATGGTGTCGCGGGTGACCTTCGTCTGCTCCTCGCGGTCCTTGAGGTACGCCTGGACCAGTGCGTTGGCCCGCTTCGCCGACACGCCGGGGTCGTTCGAGGTGTAGCTGAAGCGCAGCACCAGCGACTGGGGCGGGGTGGTGACCTGGAGCCCGGAGGTCAGCTCGGCGACCGTTCCGGTGAAGTTCAGCTCCTTGGCGGCCCGTTCGGCGGTGCGGCTGCTCATGGCGGCCTGCCGCTCGGAGTTCATGTTGAGCGTCTTGTCGACCGCGATGCTCGGGTTGAAGGGGTCCTCCGTCGGGGTGCGGAGCACCACATCGCTCGTGGCGACATAGGTGTCGGCGGTGCTGTAGCCGAGCCAGCAGCCGCCGAGGAGGCCGAGGAGCACTCCACCCGCGATGAGGCGGGGGTAGCGCAGGAGCTGCCGGAACTGGTCCCTCAGCAGATCCGGTTCGTCCTCCGCCGCGGACACGACGGGGGTGTGCACGGGTATCTGCCGGGGCGCGGGCGCGGGGTCGTGCGGCGCCGGGTGTCCGCCGTGGCCGCTCCTGTCGCCATGACCGCCGCTCTGGCCGCCCCCGTGACCGCCGTGGCTGCCATGGCTGCTGTGGCTTCCGTGACCGCCGTGGCTGCTGTGGCCGCTGTGTGCGTCCGTCACCTGTCCGACTCCCTTGCCGCTTCTTCGATCAGCGCGTCATAGCGGGCCAGCCCCGCCGCCCGGCCGAGATGGGCGGCGACATGGCGGGGACCGGCGGCCCCCAGCTTCCGGGACGCCTCGGGGTCGGCCGCCAGTTCGCGTACGGCCGCCAGCAGCGCCGCCGGGTCCTCCGGCGGCACCAGCACTCCCGCGCCCGAGCGCCGTACCTCCTGGGCGGTGCCGCCGGAGTCCGCGACCGAGGCGACGACCGGCCGCCCGGCGGCGAAGTACGAGGTCAGCTTGGACGGCACGCTCATATCGAGCACCGAGGCCCGCTGGGTCACGGCCAGCACATCGGCCGCCGCCAGCACCTCGGGGAAGTCCTCGTCCCCGACCGGCTGCATCATCTCCAGATTGGGCACATCGGCCGAAAGCCGCTCCAGCGGCTGCCGCTGGTTGCCGTCACCCATGAGCACCACACGTGTCTTTGGATCGAGGCGGGCGGTCTCCACCAGCACTTCCAGGCCCTGCTTCAGGCCCATGTTCCCGGAGTGCAGCACAATCGTTTCACCCAGCCCCCAGCCGAGCCGTGCGCGCATCTCGTCCCGGGGGCGCGACGGGGCGGACACATGCGACCAGTTGGGGACGATCCGCATCCGCTCCCGCGGCACCCCCATGGCGGCCACGCGCTCCGTGAAGGTCTCATGGATCATGCCGACCAGCGTCGCCCTGCGCAGCGCGTATGCCTCGACCCGCCCGGCGACCGCGGCCGCCCTGTCTCCTCCCTGGATGCCGCTCTGCTCGGCGGCCGCACCCATCAGATCCTGGACGACGGGTATGTACGGGACCTTCCAGCGGGCCGCCAGACGCGCCCCCGCGATGCCGCCCGCCAGGCTGGGCAGCTGGGCGACGACGGCGTCCGGCCGCCCCATCCTCGGCGGCGCGGCGAGCGAGTGGGCCAGCACCGAGCCCTCGAAGAGCGCGCGCTGCACCGCCGTCTGCCGGCGCGGCACCGTGTGCCGTCTGCGGTGAATCGTTACTTCTGCGCGCAGCTCCGTCTGCCGCCACTTCCCCGCGTACGCCGGGTCCACCGACCAGGCCGGATAGTGCGGCATTCCGGCGAGCACATGCGTCTCATGGCCCTGCGCCGCCCAGTGTTCGGCGACCTGAGTGGCGTACGGACCGATGCCGGTGTGCTCCGGCGCATAGTTGGTCGACACCAGCAGCAGCCTCATCACAGGGCCCCCTCTTGACTAACGATCGCCCATGAACCCTAATCGTTCACGCATGCCTCACGTAACGTGCACGGTAATGTCGGCCGGGACGCACGGGGAGCGACCGGTCCAGAGGGGGCAATTCAGCGTGCAGCAGGAACGCAAGCCGTATCGGGTGGGATACGCGCCCGGCGCCTATGACCTCTTCCACATAGGCCATCTGAACATCCTCCGCCACGCCCGACAGCACTGCGACTATCTCGTGGCCGGAGTGGTCTCCGACGAGATGGCCGAACTCGCCAAGGGCCGCCGCCCGGTGATTCCGCTCATCGAGCGGCTGGAAATCGTCCGGAACATCAAGTACGTGGACGCCGCATTCGTGGAAACCGTCCCGGACAAACTGGACACCTGGCAGCAGGTCCGCTTCGACGTCCTGTTCAAGGGGGACGACTGGCGCGGCACCCCCAAGGGCGACAAGCTGGAGCGGGACTTCGCCACGGTCGGGGTCGAGATCGTCTACTTCCCGTACACCGTGCACACCTCCAGCACCCAGCTGCGGCGCGCGCTCGACACCCTGACGCAGCCGCCGGACCCGGCGACGGCCGGGCAGAGCGCCGAGCACTCGTAGCCCGCGCGGGCCCCGGGCCTCCGGGGCCGCACTCGACGGGCGATCGCGGCAATTCCCGCGGAGCGCTCAGGCGGCAGCAGCCACCGGCCGGTCCAGTTCGCGGAACCACTTGACCAGGAAGAGCGGCAGATACAGCGCCGCGGCCGCGCCCAGCAGCCCGTACCCCCACAGGAACAACGGCCCGCCGCCGAGCAGCAGGAACACCAGACAGAACACCCCGTGATCGACCGGCAGCAGCGCGACGGCGCGCAGCGTCGAAGGGGCGGGCGGCGCGCTGCCCGGAGCCGGCCCGGGCTTCAGCTTCTCGGTGAGCAGCCCGCCGAAGAACGTCACGACCGTGGCGAACAGGAACCCGAGCGGCAGGAGCAGCCAGCCGTCCGAGCCGCCGATGCCGAAGTGCTCGGGATGGCGGTAGAAGGCCACCAGCACGGCCGTGTGCAGTGCCGTGATCTTCGCGCAGTCCACCACATGGTCCAGCCACTCGCCCGCCGGGCTGCCGCCGCCGCGCAGCCGCGCCAACTGGCCGTCGGCCGAGTCGAAGGCGAAGCCGACCGCCAGGGCCAGCCACAGCAGGCCCCCGGCCCACCAGGCGGGCGCGGCGAACGCGAGCAGCGCGACCCCGGTGAAGCTGAAGACCGCGCTGACCAGTGTGACCTGGTTCGGGGTGAGGCCGAGGGCGTAGGAGCCCGCGGCCAGATAGCGTCCGACGGGCCGGTTCACCAGCCGTGAGTACAGCGACACCCCCTTGGCCGCCTTCTGCGCCCCACGCAGCCGCTCCAGCGCCTCGCGCGCGGTCATCGCCGCGGACGTCCCGGCCACCCCGCCGCTCGCCTCCGCCATCGAACCTCCTTGCACATCTCGTTCACCGATTCGCCACATGATGTCAGGCCGCAGGGCCGCCGGGGCGGGGCGAGCGGGAGTTGGCGGATCAGCGATGGTCGCGATGTCCGGTGACCGTCAGCAGTGGCGTCAGCAGTGGCCGTCAGCGGCGGCCGGCGGTGGTCTGGTCAGCGGTGTTCCGGGTTCGGGAAGTCGGAGCGGCAGCCGGCGTCCCACGCGGAGCGCTGGTTTCCGTGGGCGGGGATGCCTCCGGCCCGCTTCAGCATCAGCGCCAGATGCATCAGGTTCCAGGTCATGAAGGCGGTGTTGCGGTTGGTGAAGTCGTTCTCCGGGCCGCCGGAGCCCGGGTCGAGATACGAGGGCCCCGGGCCCGCCTCGCCGATCCAGCCCGCGTCCGCCTGCGGGGGGATCGTGTAGCCGAGGTGCTGGAGGCTGTAGAGGACGTTCATCGCGCAGTGCTTGACGCCGTCCTCGTTTCCGGTGATCAGACAGCCGCCGGCCCGTCCGTAGTAGGCGTACTGCCCCCGGTCGTTGAGGAGGCTGGAACAGGCGTAGAGGCGCTCGACGACCTGCTTCATCACACTGCTGTTGTCGCCCAGCCAGATCGGCCCGGCCAGGACCAGGATGTCGGCGGCCATCACCTTCTCGTACAGCCGCGGCCACTCGTCCGACGCCCAGCCGTGCTCGGTCATATCCGGCCAGACCCCGGTGGCGATGTCATGGTCGACGGCACGGATCAGCTCGGTGGCCACGCCGTTCTGTTCCATGACGGCCCGACTTCTGTCGATCAGGCCCTCGGTGTTGCTGACCTCCGGCGAACGCTTGAGGGTGCAGTTGACGAACAGGGCACGCAGGTCGGCGTAGCCGACATCGGTCTGAGCGGTCATGGGGGCAAACTGCCGCATGGGGGCCGCGGACGCCATCAGACGCGCCCGGCGGCCCCACGGCGATACGGGAGAGGTCCCCGACCGGCGTACGCTCGGGGACCTTCCGCATCTGCCTTCCGTCGGCTGTCGGCTGTCGGCTGTCGGCCTCAGGCGTCGGCGGCCGCCTTGCGGCGGCGGACGACGAACACCGCGCCCGCGCCCAGCGCCACGGCGGCGCCGCCCACCAGGGCGATCTGCGGCAGGGCGGAGGACGAACCGGTCTCGGCCAGGTTCCCGGACGACGTGGTGTCCTCCACCGGCGTGCCGGATGTGCCGCCCTGCTCCTTCACGGCCTCGTCGGCCTTGCCGGGCACGGCCAGTTCGGCGGGTTCGGCGTCCTCGACGCCGGAGCCCGCGCCCTCGCTCTTGCCGCCTTCGCGCTTGCCGTCGTCGGCCTCGTTCTCAGCCTTGCCGTCCTCGGCCTTGGCGCCGTCGCCCTGGTTCTGGCCCTTTGCTTCCTCTTCAAGGGCCTTCCTGGCATCGGCCAGGGCCTTTTCGGCGGCGTTCCTGTCGGCGAGCGCCTCCTCCGTGGCGTTCTGCAGCGCTGAGTACTTCCGCGCGACGGCGACCCGCGCGTCGTCCGAGGCCTTCCCGGCATCCTTCGCCTCGGCGTGGGCGGCGGCCGCTTTCTCCTTGGCAGCCGTGGCCGCGGCCTCCGCGTCAGTCACCTTCTTCTCCGCGGCGGCCTTCTCCTCCGCGGTCGCCGACTCGTCCAGCGCGGCCAGAGCGGACTGAGCGTCGGCGAGCGCCTTGTATGCCGCCACCTTGGCCTCCTGGGCTGCCTTCGCCTCCTCCCTGGCGGCCTTGGCGGCCATGTCCTGCGGGGTCTTTGTGGACATGATGTGGTCGAGGGTCTTCCGCAGCTCCGCCTCGGCCGCGGCTGCCTTGTCGTATGCCTCCTGCGCCTCCTTCGCCGCCTTCTCCAGCTCGGCGATCGACGGCTTGGCCTTCTTCTCCCCCGTCTCCGACTGCACCGCGGCGGTCGACGGCTTGTCGTCGGCGAGCGCCGGTGCGGCGGACAGCAGAGCGAGCGGCGCGGTCACGGCGACGGCGACGGCGGTGGAAACAGTGCGGCGGAGATTCACATGAGCCCTTTGGTCGAAAGGCGGAATGACAAACGGCGTTGATCGTATGACTTCACGTCAGGCCGCGAACAACCGGATTCCGCCTTTTCCGACGCCGCACCTCGTCATTGTTCATGCCCATAGACCCTGAAAAGGGACAGTTGCCCGCATGTGATGCGATTCTCCTGTGAGTCATGTCATTCGTTTGTCCCGAGGAGTGAGTGAATCGTGAAGTATCTGGTGATGGTGCAGGGCGCGCAGGCCGACTACGACGCGATGAACGGAAAGGCGTCCGCGTACAGCCCGGCCTGGAACGAGCAGGACCTCAAGACGATGTTCCTCTATATGAAGGCCGTCAACGACGAACTCTCCGAGTCCGGCGAGCTGATCGACGGCAACGGCCTGGCCGAGCCCGCGCAGACGCGGTTCGTCGGCCGCGACCCCGACGGACGGCCGGTGATCACCGACGGGCCGTACCGGGAGACCGAGGAGGTGCTCGCCGGGTACTGGGTGCTCGACTGCGCGAGCCTGGATCGGGTCACCGAGATCGCCGAGCGTGTGTCGCGCTGCCCGGTGCCCGAAGGCGTCCCCGAGTACCCGGTGGTCATCCGGCCCATCCCGGACTCCCCGCCGGTGGGCGAGTGGTGAGAGCCGCGCCCGGGGCGGAGGGTGCCTGTCGACCGGGAGTAGACGGCCAGGCGGAGGGCGTCCAGTCGACCGGGACCGGCGGTCCGGCTGCGGGCGCCGACCTCAGGAGCCGGGCAGGACCACCACCGCGCGGGCGCTCACCGTGCTCCCGTCACGGAAGCGCAGCAGGAACTCGACCGTCTCGCCCAGCGTGAGCGAGGGCGGGTCCTCGATCATCACATCGGCGATCGACGGGCGTGCCTTCTTCTCCTCGTCCGCCGGGATGCGGAGTGCCGGGACCGCCTTCATCAGCCCCTGGTCATTGGCGATCACATCCCGCGAGAGCAGATTCGCGGTCCCCGTCAGCGGGGCCTCCACGGACACGAGCGTGGCGTCCGTGCCGCCGGTGTTGCGCAGATCGATGTACGCGATGGTGTCCCTGGAGTCGATCGGCTGCACGACACGGGCGCGGACCACGCTGATCTCGGCCGGGGGCTGTCCCGCGGCCCCGGTCGACGTATAGGCGGTGAGCAGCCCCAGCGTCACGGCACACGTCCCCACGGGCACTCCGACGGCTCCGGCGAGCGCGGCGACGCGCCGCGAGCCGCCGGCGGGTCGCGGCCGCCCGCCGTCCGGGTCGCCCGGCCCGACGCCTCCGGTGGCCGCGGCCGGGTCCGTCGGCCGTCCTGCGTCCGAGTCCCCCGGCGCAGCGGAACGCACCCGCGCCCCGCGGCCGGGTCCTGCGGCCGGGTCCGCGTCCGGCCCGGCGGCGGACGGCAGCGACGCGCCGCCCCGCGCCCCGGACTCCTCGTTCGGAGGGTCCGGGGCCGAGTCCCGCTCGGACGGGCCTCCCTTGCCGGCGCCGCGGCTGGAGCCCGTGCTCCGGGGATGATCCGCGTCGGCGGCCGTGGCCGGGCCGGAGCCGGGCGGGAGCGCCCGGCTCTTCGGTGCGCCGACGCCGTCAGCGGAGGCTGTGGTCATCGGAGCCCCCCTTCGGGCCGGAGCCGGAGCCAGGGCCGGAGCCGACAACGGTGCCGGAGCCAAGAGCGGCAGCGGAGCCGAGAGCAGAGCCGGCACCGGTGCCGGAGTCCGAACCGGAGTCCGGGCCGGAGTGCGAACCGGGGTCGGCGGCCGGTCGCGCCGCCCCCGCGGGAGGGGCCGCACCCGTCCCGTACGCCCGCAGCCGCAGGCTGTTGCCGACGACGAGGACCGAGCTGGCGGACATCGCGAGCGCCGCGAACATCGGGTTGAGCCAGCCCGTGGCCGCCAGCGGCACGGTGACCGCGTTGTAGCCGAAGGCCCAGCCGAGATTGGCCCGGATCGTGGTGAGCGTGCGCCGGGTCAGGCGTACGGCGGCGACGACCGCGGACATGTCCTCCCGTACGAGCGTGATGTCGGCCGCCCCGATCGCCGCGTCCGTGCCGCCGCCCATCGCGATGCCCAGGTCCGCCGAGGCCAGCGCGGCCGCGTCGTTGACGCCGTCGCCGATCATCGCGACCCGCCGCCCGGCGGCGCGCAGCGCGGCGACCAGTTCCGCCTTGCCCTCGGGGGAGACGCCCGCGTGGACCGTCTCGATGCCGGCCTCGCGGGCCGCGGCCCGCGCCGGGGCCTCGGCGTCGCCCGTGACCAGGATCGGCTCGATGCCCAGGGCGATCAGCTCGGCGACCGCGTCCCTGCTGGAAGGCCGCAGGCGGTCCCCCACCGCCAGCACGCCGACCGGACGGCCGTCGAACTCCACGACGACCGCGGTGTGCGCGGCCGACGCGGCGCGCTCCAGGGCGCTGCGCAGTTCTCCGGGCAGTTCGGCGTCCTCCCGCGGCCGCCGTACACCGACCTCGCGCCCGTCCACCTGCCCGTAGACGCCCTCGCCGCGCACCGCGCGGAAGCCGGACACCCGCGGCAGCGCCGCCGGGGGCTCAGCGCCGCCCCCGGCCGCGGCCGCCGCCACGGCTCGCCCTATGGGGTGCTCGGAGCCGTACTCCACCGCGCCCGCCAGCCGCAGCACGGCCGCCGCGTCCGGCCCGCCCTCCGTCACGGTCGTCGCGGCGAGCGTCATACGGCCGGTGGTGAGCGTGCCCGTCTTGTCGAAGACGACGGTGTCGACTCCGCGCAGCCGCTCCAGCGCCTCGGGGCCCTTGATCAGCACGCCGAGCTGTGCGCCCCGGCCGGTCGCGGCCAGGAAGGCGGTGGGGATGGCCAGGCCCAGCGCGCAAGGGCAGGCGACGACGAGAACGGACACGGCGGCGGTGACCGCCGTCTCGGGTGCGGCGCCCGCGCCCAGCCAGAAGCCGAGGACGCACGCCGCGACGGTGACGATCGCCGGCACGAAGACCCCGGCGACGGCGTCGGCGAGCCGCTGCAGCCTGGCCTTCCCCGCCTGGGCGTCCGTGACCAGTCTGGTGATCCGGGCGAGCCGGGTGTCCGCGCCGACCGCGGTGGCGCGGACGACGAGCAGCCCGCCCGAGTTGACCGCGCCGCCCACGACCTTGCTGCCGGGGCCTGCCTCCACGGGTGTGGACTCGCCGGTGACCAGCGACAGGTCGAGCGCCGAGCTGCCCTCGACGACCTCGCCGTCCGTGGCGACCTTCTCGCCCGGCCGGACGGTGAACTCCTGCCCGGTGCGCAGCCGCGCGATGGGGATGCGCACCCCGGGACGCCCGTCGGGGCCGCGCACTTCGACGTCCTTCGCGCCCAGTTCGGCGAGGGCTCGCAGCGCGGACCCGGTGCCGCGTCTGGCCCGCGCCTCCAGTCGCCGCCCGGCGAGCACGAACAGCGGAACGCCTACCGCCGCCTCCAGATACAGATGCGCCCCGCTGTGTCCGCCGTCGCCGGGCAGCCAGGTGAACGGCATCCGCATGTCCGGGTCGCCCGCGCCGCCGAAGTAGAGCGCGTAAGCCGACCAGAGGAAGGACGCGATGACGCCGAGGGAGACGAGGGTGTCCATCGTCGCGGTGGCATGCCTCAGTCCGGCCAGGGCGCGGGAGTGGAAGGGCTGCGAGCTCCAGATGACCACGGGGGCGGCGAGGGTGAAGCAGAGCCACTGCCAGTAGTCGAACTGTAGGGCGGGCGCCATCGACAGCAGCAGGACGGGGGTCGCGAGCAGCGCGGTGATCAGCAGTCGCTCGCGCTCCTCGGCCTGCTCGTCGTACGCGTCGGACTCCGCGGCCGCGCCTTCGTCCCCGCCGTCCTCGGCTTCGTCGTCCGGGGGCGGCAGCTCGGCGGTGTACCCGGCCCGCTCGACGGTCTCGATCAGCACCTTGACGCCCACCTCGGGCGGATGCGCGACACGGGCGGAGCCGGTGGCCAGATTGACCGTGGCGGTCACGCCCTCGACCCGGTTGAGCTTCTTCTCCACGCGGGCCACACACGCGGCGCAGGTCATTCCGCCGACCAGCAGATCGGTGTGGGTCACCACGGAGGCGCCGAGCGTGTCGCTCATGGCCGCACCGCCCCGGGCGCCCGCATCCCGTGGTCATGGCCTCCGGCGCCGCCCGGCCCGTCCCAGCGCTCGCCCTCCTCCACCCGGTGCAGACCCGGCGAGACGGGGCCCGCGGCACGTCCCACGGCGAAGGAGACGGCCGTCAGCGCCAGCAGCAGCAGCACGAAGCCCGCCAGGGCCAACGGCGGGGTCACCCCCCGACGGGGTCCGGGGGAGCTCGCAGTCCTCATGGAGTCATACCGTACGGGGGTATGAGCGCTCCGGCGAAGCCCCAGCGGCTGTGAGAAACAACGGGCACCCCGCCGGGAACTCGCCGCCCCCGGAATCCGACCCTCCCCCAAGGGCCCCTCAAGCGATCTTGCGGGCCGTCCTCACTGGCGACCCGCACCGCACGGGGTGATCATCGGTCCATGACCACCTCGATCCATCTGTCCCAGCAACCCGAGGCCGACGAGCTGCTCAGCCGCAGCCCGCTCGCCGCCCTCGTCGGGATGCTGCTCGACCAGCAGATCCCGATGGAGTGGGCGTTCACCGGGCCGTACACGATCGCCCGACGCCTCGGGGCCGACGACCTCGACGCCGGGCAGATCGCCGCATACGACCCCGACGCCTTCGCCGAGCTGCTGAAGGAGAAGCCGGCCGTCCACCGCTACCCCGGCTCCATGGCCAAGCGTGTGCAGCAGCTGTGCCGGTACGTCGTCGACGAGTACGACGGCGACGCCCGTGCGATCTGGCGGGACGCCGCCGACGGCACGGAGCTGCTGGCGCGGCTGAAGGCGCTGCCGGGCTTCGGCGACCAGAAGGCGAGGATCTTCCTCGCGCTGCTCGGCAAGCAGTACGGCGTGCGCCCGGAGGGCTGGCGCGAGGCGGCCGGGGCCTACGGCGAGCTGGGCGCCTACCGCTCGGCCGCCGACATCACCGGGCCCGAGTCGCTCGCCAAGGTGCGCGCCCACAAACAGGAGATGAAGCGCGCCGCGAAGGAGGCGAAACACACACCCTGACGGACCGGAACATCCCCGATGAGACAGGGCAACGAGAGGAAATATGCAGTGAGTTGCGGCACAAGTGTTCACAGGACACTCAAAGATCGCTAACTTCCCCTCAACTCTGACCGCACGGGAAGGAACTCTGTGAACTCATCCCATCGCAGAGCCGTGGCCGCCATGGCCGCAGCCGCACTCGCGACCCCGCTCCTGCTGGCCTCCGCCTCCCCCTCCTCCGCGTCGCACCGCCTCGACCCCGGTGAGCGGGCGGCGAAGGAAGCGTCGAAGCTGGCCAGGAAGCTGGTGCAGAAGTCGTCCGCCGAGGACGCCTACCGGCACCTGGAGAAGTTCCAGCAGATAGCCGACTCGGCAGGCGGCCACCGCGCCGCGGGCTCGCTCGGACACGACGCATCGGCCGCGTATGTGTACCAGCAGCTGAAGAGGTGGGGCTACAACGTCTCGTATCAGCAGTTCGAGTTCATGTACACGGAGACGCAGGCCGAGAAGCTCTCCGTGGTCGCGCCCGAGTCCCGCGACGTCGAGATCAACGCGATGACGTACACCGCGTCCACCCCGGTGGGCGGCATCGAGGCCGATCTCACCGCGGTGCCGGTCGACGAGGACGGCACCACCGGCTGCGAGCCGGGCGACTATGCCTCCGGGACCTTCACCGGAAAGATCGCCCTGATCAAGCGCGGCGGATGCACCTTCGCCCAGAAGCAGGCCACCGCGGCCGAGGCCGGCGCCGTGGGCGCCGTCATATACAACCACTCCGAGGGCCCGCTCAACGGCACCCTCGGAGAGGCGGGCGCGGGCAAGATCCCCACCGGCGGCATCACGCTCGCCGAGGGCGAGAGGCTCGCCGCGGACCTCGACAAGGGCGCGGTGAAGCTCTCCCTGGAGATCCGCCAGCTCCAGGAGAAGCGCACCACCAACAACGTCATCGCGGAGACCCGGCACGGCAACGCCGCCAATACCGTGATGCTCGGCGCGCACCTCGACTCGGTGACCGCGGGCCCGGGCATCAACGACAACGGCTCCGGCTCGGCGGGTCTGCTCGAGGTCGCCCAGGAGCTGGCGAAGAAGGAGAAGCGGCCGACCAACAAGGTCCGCTTCGCCTGGTGGTCCGCCGAGGAGAACGGACTGCTCGGCTCCGAGCACTATGTCGCCAACATGAGCAGCCTCGACCGCAAGGAGGTCAAGCTCTACCTCAACTTCGACATGATCGCCTCGCCGAACTACGGCCTCTTCGTCTATGACGGGGACGACTCCGACGGCGTCGGCGCGGGGCCCGGCCCGAAGGGCTCGGCGCAGCTCGAGCGCGATATCACCGACTTCATGGACAGGCGCGGACTGCCGCACGAGGGCACGGACTTCACCGGCCGCTCGGACTACGGCCCGTTCATCGAGGTCGGCATTCCCTCGGGCGGCACGTTCACCGGCGCGGAGGGCGTCAAGACCGAGAAGCAGGCCGAGAAGTTCGGCGGCGAGGCCGGGGTGGCGTACGACAAGTGCTACCACGACGCGTGCGATGACCTCGGCAACGTCAACATGGCGGCGTTCGACGCCAACATCGACGTCATCGCCAATGCCGTGGGCACCTATGCCCACGACCTGAGTTCGCTGCGCAAGCCGGTCGAGTCCGTCCCGACCCAGGGCGACGAGGGCAGCGGCGGCGGTCTGCACGACGAACACGGCCGCGAGGTCACCGAGTAGGTCCAAAGGAGGGCGAGTTCTCCGGGGTGGGCGGCTGCCGTCGGCCGCCCACCCCCACCCCGCTCGCCCCCACTCGGCTCGCCTCCACCCCGCTCGCCCCCGCCGTCACCGCCGCCTGCGGCCCGCCGTTCCGAACAGCGAGCGGCCGATCTCCCGGCCGAGCTGGGTGCCGATCGACCGGGCGAGCGAACGGAAGACCGCGCTGCCCACCACCTGCTGCGCCAGCGGCGGCTCCTCCGCGGGCCGCCCGGGCGGCGGGGCCTGACCCGCCTCCGCCTCCTGGGCCAGCTCCACCTCCCGCGCCGCCCGCACCGCGGCCTCCTCTGCCGCCTGCTGCTCGTCCGAGAGCCGCTCGTACGCGGACTCCCGGTCGACGGCCTCCGCATAGCGCCCGTACAGCGCCGAGGACTTCACCGCCCGCTCCAGCACATCCGCCCCGACGGGCCCCAGCAGGGACCGCGGCGCCCGCAGCCGGGTCGCGGCGACCGGGGTGGGCGCGCCCGACTCGCTCAGCACGGTGACCACCGCCTCGCCGGCGCCCAGCCCGGTGAGCACCTCCTCGAGCCGGTACTCCGACCGCGGGTAGGTCTTGACCGTCTCCCTCAGCGCCTCGGCGTCATCGGGGGTGAAGGCGCGCAGCGCGTGCTGCACCCGGCTGCCGAGCTGTCCGAGCACCTCGGGGGGCACGTCCTGCGGGGACTGCGTGACGAAGAAGACGCCGACTCCCTTGGAACGGATCAGCCGCAGCGTCTGCACGACCGACTCCAGGAAAGCCTTGCTCGCCCCGTCGAACAGCAGGTGCGCCTCGTCGAAGAAGAACACCAGCTTCGGGCGCTCGACATCCCCGACCTCCGGCAGATCGTGGAAGAGATCAGCCAGCAGCCACATCAGGAACGTCGAGAACAGCCGAGGCCTGTCCCGCACGGCGGGCAGCTCCAGTACGGAGACGAGCCCGCGGCCGTCCGGCGCGGTGCGCAGCAGATCGCGCGTGTCGAACGCGGGCTCGCCGAAGAAGCCGTCCGCGCCCTGCTGCTCCAGTGCGGTCAGGGACCGCAGGATCACCCCGGCCGTGGCGGTCGAGAGCCCGCCGATCCCACGCAGCTCGTCCTTGCCCAGGTCGGAGACGAGGAAGGCGACCACGGCCCGCAGATCCTTCAGACCCACCAGCTCCAGGCCCTTGGAATCGGCGTAGTGGAAGATCAGCCCCAGTGACTGCTCCTGCGTCCGGTTGAGTTCGAGGACCTTCGCGAGCAGCAGCGGCCCGAAGTCGGTGACCGCGGCGCGCAGCGGGATCCCGGCGCCGTGGCCGCCGAGGGCGTAGAACTCGCACGGAAAGCCCTCGGCCTCCCAGCGCTGCCCGACCTGCCGGGCCCGCTCCCGCACCTTCTCGCCCGCCCCTCCCCGCCCGTCGTCCGCGCCCGGCGCGCTCTCGCCGGTTTCGGTCCCGCTTTCGCCGGGTTCGGCCCCGCCCGGTGCGCAGATCCCCGACAGGTCCCCCCTGACGTCGGCCAGGAAGACGGGCACCCCGGCGCCGCTGAGCTGCTCGGCGATGAGCTGGAGGGTCTTGGTCTTCCCGGTGCCGGCCGCGCCCGCGACCAGCCCGTGGCGGTTGAGCATGGCCAGCGGAAGGCGGATCGGGGCCTCGGCGCGGCACCGGCCGTCCCAGAGCAGGGCGCCCAGTTCGATCGCCTCCCCGGCGGGCGGATACCCGGCGGCGATCTTCCGTGCGGCCTCCGGAAGCTCCGGGGCGGCCTGCTCGCTCGCGCTCATATGAACCCCTGCTCCCCACGCTGATTGCCGGAAAAGACACGCTTGCCCAGGATTGCACTCGAGTCTCCTGGCTGCGCCCGGAGCGCCTTGACCGGTAGGCTTTCCGTGTGATCTTCAAGCGCATCGGAAACGGGCGGCCGTATCCCGACCACGGCCGGGAAAGCACCCGGCAGTGGGCGGATGTCGCGCCGCGGCCGGTCCGCCTCGATCAGCTCGTGACGACCAAGGGCCAACTGGACCTGGAAACGCTGCTCGCCGAGGACTCCACGTTCTACGGCGACCTCTTCGCCCATGTCGTGAAGTGGCAGGGCGACCTCTACCTCGAGGACGGTCTGCACCGCGCCGTGCGGGCGGCCCTCCAGCAGCGCCAGGTGCTCCACGCACGCGTGCTCGAACTGGGCTGATCGCGCCGCTCCTACCCGGATCGGAGCTGCGAGACCCGTCGGCATCGGCCGCACGCACCAGTCGAATGCCCCTTTCGGACCCTTTCGGGACCGTACGGACGCACTCCATTGATCATCTAGTAGGCATCGCCGACAGGCCGCACTACGCTGCGCCTCATGAGCATGCTCACACCCCCCGGCATGGGCGGAAAGTACCGCGTGACGGGGGACACGTACCCACGCATGCGACGTCCCCGGCGCCGCCGCAGGATCGTTCTGGCCGCCCTCGCCGCGGCGGTCGCCCTCGGTCTGGCCGGCTGGGGGACGCTGCAGCTCATCGATGTGTTCGGCGGCGGGGACGAGAAGAAGACACAGGCCGCCTCCGGCCGCGCGTCCGACTGCGTACCCGTCCCCACCCCCTCCGCCGCGCCGGCGCCGCCCAAACCGGGCCAGATCAAGGTCAACGTCTACAACGCGACCCCGCGCACGGGCCTCGCACAGGGCGCGGCCGACGAGCTGAAGAAGCGCGGCTTCGCGATCGGCGAGATCGGAAACGCCACCGAGGAGTACGACAAGAAGGTTGCCGGCACCGCGATACTGCTGGGCGCGCCGGCGTCGTACGAGGGCGCGTTCCGGGTGCTCGCCACCCAGGTCCGGGGCGCACAGCTGAAGGCCGACACCCGCGAGACGGCGGATGTGGACCTGATCCTGGGCACGGCCTTCAAGAACCTGACGGCGAAGAAGGACGCGGACGCGGCGCTGGCCGCGCTGACCAGGCCCGCACCGCGCCCTTCCTGCGAGCCGGCGGACTGACGCGGCCGGCGGACTGACGCAGCCGGCGCGCTGCGGGTCGCGGCCCGCAGCGTCGCGCTGCCCGGCGCCGCGCGTGCTACTCGGCCGCGCCGTACATCCGGTCGCCGGCGTCGCCGAGGCCCGGGACGATGTAGCCGTGCTCGTTCAGCCGCTCGTCGACCGAGGCGGTGACCACGGTGACCGGGGTGCCCGCCAGCTCGCGCTCCATCACCGCGACGCCCTCGGGGGCGGCGAGCAGCACGACGGCCGTCACATCGTCCGCACCGCGCTTGATCAGCTCCTGGATCGCCGCGACCAGCGTGCCGCCGGTGGCCAGCATCGGGTCAAGGACGTACACCTGCCGACCCGACAGGTCCTCGGGCATCCGCGTGGCGTACGTGGACGCCTCCAGCGTCTCCTCGTTGCGGATCATGCCGAGGAAGCCCACCTCGGCCGTCGGCAGCAGCCGCACCATGCCGTCGAGCATGCCGAGGCCGGCCCGCAGGATCGGCACGACCAGCGGCCGCGGGTGGGAGAGCCGCACGCCCGTCGTCCCGGTGACCGGGGTCTCGATGTCGACCTGGTCGGTGCGCACATCCCGGGTGGCCTCGTACGCGAGCAGGGTGACCAGCTCGTCGGCGAGCCGCCGGAAGGTCGGGGAGTCGGTGCGCTTGTCGCGCAGCGTGGTGAGTTTGTGCGCCACCAGCGGGTGGTCGACGACATGGATCCGCATGGCGTCCACAGTAGCGGGGCTCGCATCAACCGAGGCCACAGAGGGAAGGTGGAAGCAACAGGGACCCAGTGGCGGGGTGGTGCGGCCGATGCCGAAGCCGGATTCAGAACCAGAGCCGCGAGCGGAGGCGGAACGGGAGCAGGCCTCCCGCGGGCTTGAGGACCCCGAGGCCGTCGCGGCCATGGAGGCCGACGCGGAGCGCCGCCGGCGGCGCGCCCAGTTCCTGCGCGAGCTGCACGAGGCGAGGGCGCTGCGCGACCGGGTCCAGCCGCGGCGCGCCCGGGCCGCCCGGATGCGCCAGCAGATGCGCATGCGGACCTTCCGCTGGTAGCCGCCGCACCTCCCCGGACGCACGGGAAGGCAGTATGGAAACCGCACTCGTGAGAACTGGTGGACGACGCAACGACGGAAGACCTCTCGCATCGGCCCGGTTTCTGCCACGATTCCGAGTGGGCGGGGCACGAGCAGCGCACCGCCGGTCGTCACACCTCTGATCAGTGGGAGAGTCACGGTGTACTTCGCCGCACTGCTCGCGCGCACTCCGGAAGGGTGGGAAGCGAGCGACACAGAGCTCGACGATGTGGAGACCCTGTCGGATCTGACCGACCTGGCCCGCGAGGCCTCGGTGGACGAGGACACGGTGCTCGTCTTCATCGAGCAGGAGGACGCGTGGTTTGGCGTCGTCCGAGTGGAGGGCGAGGACGACCCTCGCATCTACGTCTCGGACGCGGCCGCCGCCGCGCGCTCCTCGTATGGAGAGATCCTCACCGACGAACTGCTCGGCGGGGACGACGACGACGCGGCCGACGAACTGGACGCGCTGAACCTCGACGGCACCGAGGAGGGCGAGCCGGAAGCGGCCGGCGAGGACGACATGGCGGACTCCGAAGCGGCCCCGGCAGGTCCGCTGGGCGACCGCGAGATCCTCGACGACCTCGGAGTCTCCGCAAAGGAACTGCTGTCCATCGAGGAGGACGGGCTGATGATCATCGCCGAGGCGCTCGGCGCCTCCGAGGTCCTGGAGACCGTCCGCTAGTGACCGGTGCAACCTCCGCCACACCTCCGCCGTCCGGTTCCGTGCACGACCCCGTACGCGGGCCGTGGGAGGCGTCGATGCGCCTCGCCCTCAAGGAGGCGGAGCAGGCCGCGCTGTCCGGCGATGTGCCGGTCGGCGCCCTGGTGCTGGCCGCCGACGGCACGCTCCTGGCGTCCGGGCACAACGAACGCGAGGCGACAGGCGATCCGACCGCCCATGCCGAGGTGCTGGCGATCCGCCGGGCAGCGGAGCGGCTCGGCCGATGGCGGCTGACCGGCTGCACGCTCGTGGTGACGCTCGAACCGTGCACGATGTGCGCGGGGGCGATCGTCCAGTCACGCGTGGACCGGCTGGTCTACGGGGCACGTGACGACAAGGCGGGCGCGGCGGGCTCGCTGTGGGACCTCGTACGGGACCGGAGGCTCAACCACCGCCCCGAGGTCGTCCTCGGCGTCCTCGGCGAGGAGTGCGCCCGGCAGCTGAGCGCCTTCTTCCGGGAGCGCTGAGCCCCCGCCCCGGACCGCTCCGGGGGCTCGGCGGCCTATCGATTTCGGCGCAGGGCCCACTTGGGCTAGGATCTCTCCCGGTAGCGTGTCCGAGCGGCCGAAGGAGCTCGCCTCGAAAGCGAGTGTGGCGCAAGTCACCGAGGGTTCAAATCCCTCCGCTACCGCTGGTGAGAGAGGCACCCGGTTCCTTGAACCGGGTGCCTCTCCGTCTTCCGTCTCAGTTCCCGTCTCAGTTGGCCGGTGCGAGCACCCCGGCGGCCCCGTCATCATCGTCGTCCGGCCGGTCCCCAGTCGGCTTCCAGATGAGTCCGTCAACCTGCCGGGCCACGTCATTGCGGACGCTGTCGACCATGTGCTGGTATCGCGCGGCCATGGCCGTTGTGGACCACCCCATGAGCCCCATGACTGCCCGCTCCGAGACTCCGAGGATCAGCAGGACCGTGGCGGCGGTGTGCCGTGCGTCGTGCAGCCGGCCGTCTCGTACCTTCGCGTTCTCCAGTAGTTCCTTCCAGTCGTCGTAATCCGTTCGGGAGGATGTGCCCCGACCAGTCGGTGTCGCGAAGAGCCACCCTTCGTCCGTCCAGTCGCCACCGGCCGCCGCGCGTTCGGCCTCCTGCTTGGCCTGGTGCGTCCGCAGCAGGTCTACAAGCTGTGCGGGCAGTCCGACCGCGCGCCGTCCCGCACGAGACTTCGTATCGGCGGTCTCCGGGTTGGTCCGTTGACGCTGCGGGCAGTACCCGGCCTTCCTGCCGCAGGTGTCACCGCACCCGTGGGCGTAGCGCGGCCGGCGGCGGCTCCGGCGGACCATCAGCACGCCTCGTTCCAGGTCGACGTCCGTCCACTTGAGGCCGAGTGCCTCCCCCTGTCGGAGTCCGAGGGCCAGCGCGACAGCCCAGCGCGCGGAGTTGCGACGGTTGTCCGCCGCACGCAACAGGCGCTGCACCTCGTCAACGGTGTACGGCTCGATCTCCTCTTCGCTGACGCGAGGAGCCTTGGCGAGCTGGACGGGATTCCGGGCGAGGTGTCCCCGCCGTACCGCCTCGTTCAGTGCGGTGCGGAACGTGCGGTGAATCTGGTGGATCGTTCCCGCCTTGCGGCCGTCGGCCACCATGCGCCCGTAGAAGTTCTCGATGTACTCAGGCTTGAGCTTGTCCAGCCGGTGAGCGCCGAGGGCGGGAATCAGATGCTTCCGCACGGCGACGCCGTACCCGACCATCGTGTTCTCGTTGACGGCGAGGGGGGCGATGTTCTCGACCCAGTGGGTCAGCCACGTTCTGACTGTCCAGGGGCGGCCCGCCTTCCGGATGCTCTTGGCGTCGCGCTGCCGCTCCAGCTCACGGACGGCGGTGGTCACCTCGGCGCGGGTCTTCCGCTCGACGTGGCGGCGGTCCGGCTTGCCGTCGTCGCGGATGCCGACGGTCACGCGACCGTGCCACTTGCCGTCCTTGCCCAGGTAGATGGAGCTCCGACCATTGGGCTGCCGAGTGCGCTTCTTCTGTTCCGCCACAGGCGGGACTCCTTCGGGTAGAGGCAGGTGAAAACGACCGGAGCGCTGCCTTCGGGGCAGCGCTCCGGTGGGAAACGGGTCAGGCGGCCCTACGCTCCGCGCGGCGCCGGGCGAGGTAGGCGGCCGGCGCGTCGGCGGGGACGCGCCTCAGCCCACCGATCATCAGCGACTCGAGCTCTCCCGAGCGGATGAGGGCGAAGCAGGTGGTTCGGCCGATTCGGAGGCAGCAGGCGGCCTCTTCCACGGTCAGGAGAACGGGGGCCGGACCGTTGGCCTTGGAAGCTCGTGCGGTGTCCAGGCGGGTGACGCTCATGTGGGCACTCCTGTGGGGCAGTCCTTCGGTGGCCTGTCGGGTATGCGTGTGTCCGAGGTGCGGATTTCTGCGTCACCCGCGTCATCTGCGTCATTCGTGCCTCTGACCTGCGGTTTTTGGGTGACGCAGGAACCTGGGGTGTGTCACCGATGACGTAGACCCTCGTCATCCGATGACGCAGGTGACGCGGGGTGACGCAGGAATGGGCTGTGTGCGTCACCGCTGTTTCGGCAGGTCACCGGCCGTTTGCGGGGGGTGGGTGACGCAGGTGACGCAGGGTCTCTCCACTTCGGACAAGGGAGGGGTGGTGTCTGTTTGGTGTGCGGCTCAGAGAGTGAAGAAGGAGCCGCTTCGCGGCGCGACCATCGCGGGGCGGCGCCGCCGCCGAACAGCAAGAAGAGCACGCGTGCGCCGGGTGCTCTTCTTGCTTGTGCGGTTGTGGTGCCGCGCGGTCAGAAGGCCGCTCCTTGCTCGTGCGGGGACGGTCCGGCGGACGGCCGCGCGATTTCGATGTAGCGGGACGCCTTGGTGCGGCCCCAGTCGATGAGGACGCCCCGGGCAGCGAGGGTGGGCTGAAGGCGCTTGAGACGGTCGGAGAGCACCTTGCCTGTGGTCGGCCACCCTTTCGGCAGGGGACGGCACTCCTCACCCGCATAGAGGCCCGTCAGGCTGTACAGCCATTCGGCGGACGTCATCCGCTGCTCGGTGCCCGGGTCGATGCCAGCGGCGTGCTTGAGCACGGTCTGTGCCAGGAGGTCGCCCTCAATGACGTCGTCGTTGAGGTCGTCCAGGCTGGCCCGGTAGGCGGCCAGCGCCCCCAGACCGGTGGCCGCGTCGAGCTGCGCGCACAGGTGGGCGAAGTCGGCCATGCGCAGGTCCGTCGGGATGTCCGCTTCCGCCGCGCGTACCTGCACGGTGAGGTCTAGGAGAGAGCCGAGGATGACGGACAGCACCTCTGCGAAGTCGGACCACAGTTCCGCCTCGGTGCGCCGGACGCGGGGGCGTTCCAGCCGCAGGGGCAGTAGCCGTTCGGCAAGGTCGGGGCGAATGACGCCGACGTCGATGCCGGTCAGGAGCAGGGGGCGGCGGTAGCCGACGCGGAAAACGTCCCCGTCGGTGAACAGGGCGCGCTTGACGTTCTCGGCACCGGTCACGATGCAGCACATCGCGTCGGACAGGTCCGGGGTCATGTGGGAGAGGTTGTCCAGGGCGGTGACCCAACCGGCCGCAACCGCAGCAATCAGGTTCTCCTCATCCTTCGGTGCCCGGCGTAGGTCACCGCTCATGCCCTCGATGATCCGCACGAGCATCCGTCCACCGGTGGACTTACCCGCCCCCTGCGGACCGGTGAGGAACGGCGCGGGAACCGGCACGTCCGGACCGAGACAGCCGATGAGCCAGGCGATGGCCAAGCACTCGGTCTCGGCGGTGGCGAAGTTGCACAGCCGCATCAGCAGGTCGATTCCCTTGCCGTCGGTGTCCTTGACCGGCAGGGGCAGTTCCCCGGTGAGCTGAGTACGGCGCCAGCACACCTCACGCGGGTCCGGGGTGCGGATGTCCCAGCCGGTGGGGTGGATCCGCACGGACTGCCCGTCGCTGCGCCCGAGGTCCAGCCACGTCGCCCCGTCGAATCCGGAGGCGACGCGGATGTGCACGGGCTGGACGTCCTCGGTCAGCGCCAACGCTTCGATCAGGTCGAGTGCTTCCTTCATCGCGGTGCCGTTGAACACGCCGATACCGTCCTTGAACAGTCCGACCATGAGCTCCTGCCGGTGGCTTCCCGTGGTGCCCTGCGAGCGGATCGGACGGGCCACGGGGTGACCGTTCCTCTGCGCATACACCGTGCCGTCGGCGGTGCGGAAGTACCGAAAGTGCGATTGGGCGTAGTCGGTGATGACCTCGCGTGCGGGGCTTTTTTCGTCGTCGGACATGGTCACAGCCCCAACGTGGTGCGGGCGTTGGTCCACGCGTCCGTGCAGTGCCGGGCCGTCTCGCCCTTGCTCTGCGCGGCGGTGAACAGGCGGGCGACGTGGGTGTCGGTGAGGCAGGCGCACCGGCCGTGCGTGGACAGCACGGCGAGGAACGTTCGGTACACGGTCGCGTGCACCGCGCTGCGGGCCTCGGTGATGCGCTGTTCCGCCATGGCGATGCCGCGTTCGAGGTAGGCGGGCGTCCGGTGCGGACACCCCCCGCCGCCAACGGGCACGGCGACGGCCGATGCCACCGGGCGAGCAGGGGCGGGTGTCTTCACCGCGAGCGCACGTACGGCGTCCGACAGGTCGACCATTTGGCCGGTGCCGGGACCGAGGTAGCGGGCGTAGGACATGGACGACTTGATGTCGACACCGGGACGCACCGCGTTGGAAGAGCCCATGGTGCCCCTGTAGATCCAGTGCTCACCGCGCGTCGTCGCCACCGTGCGCGTGGCGGGCAGGGCGGTACGGGCCCACGCGATGGCATCCGCGTCATCCAGGTCGACCACGGTCAGGCCGGCGCCGCCGGGGTGGTACGCGACGCACACCGCCTGCCGCCACGCAGCCGCCCACTGAGGCGACACGATGACGGCCGGCTCGGTGGTGGCGGCGGCCCATCCGTGGCACGGGGCCAGGCACCGGCAGGGACCCGGCACCTTCATGTTCGGCCGGTCCCCACAACCGCTGTTCTTGCAGTCGGGGCAGTTGCCGAACGGCACCTTGCCCCGCCGCAGGGGCAGCACGGGCACGCCGGACGCGGCGAGGCTCAGCGCGGTGTGTCGGGGGTAGGGCGTCTCGCTCATGCCGCACCCGGCGGACACTCGTCGGAAGTCGGTGGATTGCGTCATGCTGGGGTATCTCCAGTTCCTTGATGGGTTCTGGTTGGCAAGGGCGGCCCCGGTTCTTGGCGGAATGGGGGGTCGCCCTTGGCGTAGCTAGTGGTGCGTGGCCCAGTGGGCGTACTGCTGGCGGACGTAGCGGCGCGGGTCGCAGATCACGGGCGTGTCGTCCAGGCCCATGAGGTGGCGGGCGGCCTCAGTCGCGGCGCAGGCGATGTCGTCGGCGTCGCGACTGTCGGCGGTGAGCGCCATGCGGTCCAGCACGGCGGCCTTGCGCAGGAAGTACTCCCGGTCCAGGCCCTGACCGATCGGCGTGTGTGCGCTCGTTTCGGTGGTCCAGCCGATCTCGTTGCTGATCCTCGGGGCGTCGGCGTAGGCCTGCTCGGGGGTGGGCCAGCCCGCCGGGGTGGGGCGGTGGTCGGCGGTGAGGTAGAGGCGGGCGCGCTTGCCGTCGCGGGTCGGATACCGGCGCACGTCACCGGTCGTGAACGCGGCGGCCAGCGCGGTGGTGACGCGGTCGGTGTCGATGGGGTCGCAGATGACGCGGATCTCGAACACTCGGGGCTCCTTGTTCTGGCTGGTCAGCTGTGGAAGTGGTTGCGCTTGAACGTGGCCTTGCGGATGTTCACGGTGGTGGCGCTCTGGTGGCCGCGTGCGCTGAAGATCTGGACGGCGATCCAGCCGCCGAAGATGACGGCGGCGAGGATGATGAGTTGGGTGATGAGCGCGGTGAGTGCGGTGATGAACGAGGTGAGCAGCAGCAGTCCGCCGCACACGGCGAGGAAGCCGACGCCTCCGAGGGCGACGTTCACGGCCGTGCGGGAGACGGCCGGTTTGGCGGCGACGGGTTCGGGTTGTGCGGGGTTGATGGCGTAGCCGGTGACGATGCGGCCGCCGGGCAGGACGATGCTCGCCACCGCGGGAACACTGCCGGGCTGCACCGGAACGAGGGACGTCGACACGGCTACGGCGGGCGGATGCGGGGTGGGTTGGTGGACTTCCACGGCCCGGTGTGTGGGCGCGTGCGGGGTGTGGTCGGGGTGCATGCGGAATCCCTTCCGGTGCTCGGTTGGGGAGGTGGCGGCACCCCCTTCGGGGTGCGGTGTGGAGGGGTGTTTCGGGGGTCTGAGCAGGCAGGCTCCCCGCCTCCCTGAAGCGATGTTTGTGCTGATCAGTGCGGGGAGGTGGGCCCGGGGAGGTGGTTGGGGAGTTCTCCCCGCCTCCCCGGGGCGGAGGGTTGTTCCTCCCCGCTACTGGGAGGCGGAAGCGGAACTGGCGGTGTCGCGGTTGGCGAGCGCGCGGGCCACGTCGTCTCGGCGCACGACCATGACCCCGTGGGACTTCTTCGGCCCCTCGCCGTGCTCCTCCAGCAGCCGCTTCAACCGTCCGTTGTTCCACTCGCGGTAGACGGCCATGTCCAGCGCGTGCAGCCGCTTGAGGACCTCATCGGTGCGCAGCCGTGCCGCGTCGCCGATGACGGTGGCGATGTCGGCGAGCGGGTCCCGCTCCTCGTCGCGTTCGATGACGCGCAGGGTCGTGGCCCCGTCGCGCAGGGCCTTGGCGCGGGCGGCGATTTCGGCGGCGGGGTCGTCGTCGATGAAGTGGGTGCGCACGGTGATGGAGGATTGCCCGGCGGGGATGGCGATGCCGTCGGAGGCGACGACGAGGGTTCCCTTGTCCAGGCCCTGCCGGAGCAGGTGCGGGGCGGCGCCGCCGTTGACGGCCTTGTCCCCGAGCGCCATGCGGGCCTGGGTGTCGGTGCCCAGGACGAGGGAGGCGCGGGTGTGGGCGCCCTCGCGGACCAGCTTGGGAAGGTTCTGGTCGGTGGGGTCCTGGGTGCCCTGCCACATCAGCACGTCCACGGCACGGCCCTGGTTGTGCAGCTTGCGCACGGCCATGAAGTACCGCGAGGTGGCCTTGGAACCGCCGTAGGGCCGCTTGTCCTCGCCGACAACCGGGCACATGAACGCCAACTGCGCCTCATCCACCACCACGACCAGCGGCTCGAACACCACGGTCGGGTCCTGGCGGCGTGCCTCGATCCGCCGGTTCATCTCCTCAACCGCGGCCTCAACCATCTCGGTCGCCTGAATCACGTGCTCGTCGGAGGGGCCCTCGATCAGGACCTTGGCAATGCCGTCGAACATGGCCCAGTCCCCGATCCCTTTCAGGTCAGCAATCCAGAACTGCACCGTGCGGTCCAGCGCCAGCCACAGAGCCAGAGCCCGCAGCGCGGCGGTCTTGCCCTGGTTGGACAGACCCGTGACCAGCAGGTGGCGCTGATACACGCTCAACTCAGCAGCGTCCCCGCGCAGATCCTGCCCCCACGGGGCGCGGCCGGTCTTGTAGTTCGCGGTCAGCGTCTCGTCGGTGACCAGCGGAGAGGGGCCGATCGGCTCATCCAGCGCGCCCGAGTCGGCGATCCACAACCTGACCGTCCGTGCGGCTTCCGGGATGGTGATGAACACCTCGTGTTCGTGCCGGGTCAGGTTCTCGGCGAGCTTGCGGCGCTTGTTCTGCACCTCGTTCGTGGCCACCCCGGAGGGAAGGGTCACATCGACCTCGACCCCGCATCCGGCGATGGTGATCGGTCCGAGCATGGACGCGCCGGCGTCGCCCATCTCCTTGATGGCGTTGCGCAGGGCGGGCACTCCGAGGTCGCGCAGGGCCTTAACCACGATGGACGGGGTGATCGGCTCCCCCTCGTCACTGCGGACGTTCGCCGGCAGCGCCCACGCGGGGGCGGCGTGCTGCTTGCGGCCGACCGACCACAGGGCCAGCAGAGCGAGGAACGGGCCGATCGTCAGCGCCGGGCCCCACACGATCTGCACGATCCGGATCAGCAGGGCGATGAAATCGATCGTCGCCGACAGGGGGGTGATGACGTCTCCGACGTGGCCGGTGTTGAGGGCCATGACGATGCCGAGGGCGACCAGGGTCCCGATGCTCATGCCCGCGCCGACGGCCACGCCCTTGGCGGCCTCCACGGGCGAGTGCAGGAGGTCCATGCGGCGGTGGTGGCGGGCGGCGCGGAAGCGCTGAAGGCGCTCCTCCCACTCCTCGGCCGCTTCCAGGTTCCCCGCTGCCTCTGCCGCCCGGATCATCCGCTCATACCGCGAGCCGGTGCGGCCGTCCCACGCGCGGCGGGCCACGATCCGCCCGCCATTGAACGTGTACAGGCTGTGCCGGACCACCGAACGGCCGGCCGACCGCGTCCGCTCGTGCGTCACGGCCGTCCTCACCGCGCGGCCGGAGCGGACCCACAGCGGCACGGGCCGCGCGGGCGGCGCGTCCGGCACGACCGTGAGCACGGTGGGGGCGGTGCCGTCGGAGGTCGGGGGTTCGGTGGGCTTGTGCAGGTGAACGACGTTCTCAGACATGCTGAAACAGCTCCTGACTACCCCGTAACGGGGCCGGAAGTGGAGAGAGGCGCCGGGGCCCCGCCCGGTATGAGCACGGGCGGGGCCGGGGCGTCAGAGGTGAGCGCGGGCCCGGTTCTCCGCGCGGCTGAGCTGCGACGGCTCGGTGCGCGGGCCCTCGATCCAGCAGAACGGGCGGATGCCGTCGGCGGCCTTGAAGACGCGGATGGCGGCTCCGGTCGGGGCGTCGGGGAGGGCGTAGACGCGGCCACCGGCCAGGGAGGCCAACAGCCGGGCACCGTGGTGCTCGCAGCCGTTCGCTCCTGCGTTCGTGGTGTCCAGCACGGTCACGGCGACCGGGCCGGTGCACGGGGTCGGGTCGTCCGGGTGCGCGGCCGGGCAACGGCGGTGGTCCATGCTCACCACCACTTCGACTCCTTCTTGGGCACGATGTGGGGGTGGCCGTTGACCATGTGGTCCACGCACTGCGGGCAGTCCTCCCGGGGCCGGAGCTTGCGGTGAATGCTTCGGTCGTGGGCGTGCTGCCAGCACTGCGGGCACTCGCCCGCAGGCGTCTGCGTGCGGGTCACGGTCACCACCACCCCGAGGACTTCTTGGCGGCCTTGGCGGTCGCGTGCTCGTTGACGATCCGCTGCCGCTCGGTCCGCAACGCGGTGAGTTCGGCGGTCAGCCGGATCTGTGCGGCGTTCCAGACGTTCTCCAGCGTGCGTTCGGCGCGGCCAGTGCTCTTGCCACGCACGACCCGGTAGGAGCCGCCGGCCAGAGCGCCGACGACCTTGCGCCGCTCCGCGCTGTTCAGCGGCCACATCTCCTCGTTCTGCACCGCTTCGAGCTTGCGTTCCGTCAGCCGGATCTCCTTGTCCAGGCGACGGGTGTTGGGCTTGCCCATGGTCAGCTCCCTGTCGGGGATGCGCAGTGGTCGGGGTGGGCGCACAGCAGGCACATGCCGAGCGAGGTCGGCAGGCAGTAGCTGTAGGTCACGCGGCACTTCGGGCAGGTGCGGCGGGCGAGCATGGCCAGCGCCAGCGCGCCCCACTTGCGCGACGTCATCGGCCGCACGGGCTTGGCCCGGTCGACGCGGTAGAGGTAGGCCACCCGGTCCGTACCCGCCCGGCGGTTAGTCCGCATGACCTGCGCCACCACCTCCTGACCGCCGGGCCGTAACCCCCTGGCCCGCAATTGCCGACGGGTGGCCAGGCCGTCGGGCGCGTAGCGCCACGGGTAGGTGGGGATGCCGTACCGGGCCCCGTTCGGGTCGAAGCACTTACCGAACGCGGTCATCACGCCACCGCCTCAGCCGCCGCAGCGGCACGTTCGGCAAGGAGCATGTCCCGCAGCGACCGGGCATTCGCGGGCGAGGTGTGGATGGCGCGGCGGATGCCCTCGCCGGTCACCTTCGCATCCGGCCAACCGGCCGTCGCCTGGCGTGCTTCGGCCAGCAACTGATCAGGCGTGCGCTTCGGACGGGTCGACCTCGCCACCGCCGGGAGGCGGCCCGTGGCGCGGCGCGGCCGGGTCGACTCAGCCGCCACAGCGGGCGACTCGATCGAGGCGATCGGAGCGGGGCCGACCGGCGGGAGGGGCTTGAGCTGGGTCGACTTGCCCAGGTCGACCGCGACCGGATCGGGCAGAGTCAGCCGGGCCAGTGTCACCACCGGGTCCGGGGTCGATTCGGGCAGGCCAGCCGTAGACCGCTTCCTCACGGTCTCGGTCGATTTCTCCGTATTCGAGACCGGGGCAGGATCGAGGGCGATGCCGCCGAACATGGCAGCGAGCGCGGCATCCGCACCGGCGGTGACGCGGTCGCGCTGCACGTCCAGCAACCTCGATCCAAGCGCCACGTCCCCGACCCCGACCTTGCGAGCCAGCCGCCACGACGCCCGATCGGACCGCTTGCGCACCCGGTCGGTTGGGTGGTGCGCGGCGCGGGCACGGTGGTAGGCCAGCGCCTGCACCAGATCGGCGGTGTGGCGCTCGTTCTCCGCGTCGCGGCCGTCGGTGTGCACCACGATCCGCCGGGCCAGGAACGCCATGCCCTCAGCCGAGACGGACATGCCCATCGGGGTCAGGGCGTAGATCACGGTGCGGCCCGGATCGGGGGCGGCCATCGCCCCCATCACGGCGGCGGCGGCCGGCAGCGCCCACAAGCCGAGGCGGACAATGCGCGGGGAGGACTGTCCCAGCATGGTCAGCCCGAGCAGGACCAGAGCGAGCACGGCGGTGGCACCCTCACCTGCGGCAAGCGCACCCAGGGCGGTGCCCTGGCCGTAGGCGTGGCCGATGTTGCTGTACGTGCCGATCCCACCGAACACACCCGTGGCCAGCATCGGCACGAACGCGGCAGCCAGCACACCGACCTGTACGCGGGTCAGTTTCGTGCCGGTCACCGCGCACCCCCGAGGGTGAGCAGCGCGGCGAGGATGAGCAGGGCGCCGCCGGTCATGGTCAGGTCGACCGCCCGGCGCAGGCACATGAACTTGGCGACCGCGAGCCGGGACAGCCTAGCGACGTCGGCGGCCAGATCACGGGCGACAGCCGCGCCGATCTCGTCGGCGGACAGGGTGGCCCACAGCGGGAAGCCGTGCCGACCGGCCAGGTTCGGGCGCACCGACCGCAGCAACAGCCCCGCCGCGCCGACCAGCAGCGCCAGCCCGGCCCCACCGGTGACGAGGGCGGGCACGGTCAGCGGCACGTCGCGGGCGACGGTCCAAGCCCCGGCGACCACCGCGCCGACGAACGCCAGCAGCAGCGCCGTCTTGGTGTCCGTCCGTGTGATCTCCGCCTTCACCTCCGCATGCGCGGCGATCAGGTTCTTCTCGGCGGCACTCACGCGACACCCCCGAAAAGGTTCGCGCCAGCCGTGCGGTTGACCAGCGCGACCCGGGCGGCCAGCGCGCGGCGGCGGGCCCGGCGGATGCGGCGCTCGTCCACCTCGGTCGGCGTGCGGTCAAGGGCGACGATCTCCGCGTCCAGCAAGTCGACATCCGCCAGGATCACGGGCATCTCCCACTCGATCGCGACCAGCTCCGCGCTCGTGGGTTCCATCCACGGCTCGAACGCGGTAACAGCCTCCTGAACAGTGACGATGTGATTCATGGGTCGTGCTCTCCCTCGCAGGTGAAACGGCCCGAACGCGGCTCCCGGGAGGCACCCCGGGAGCCGCTCGCCGTTGAAGTCGGAATGTCCGGCTCCCCTCAGCGCTGCACGCACGGGACGTGCAACGGAGGCAACCGGCCCGCAGCCACACTGCGGACGTTGGGTCGCGCTGTACCTCACGCGGAGATCCCGCGTGGCCGCCTACTTGGCCGAGGAGAGGCGGCGTGATCCCCATTCAGTTGTCAAGGAGCCGGCGCTTTCTTCGAGCCCGTTTCACGGAGCCCTCCAGGCGGCGGACACAGGTGTGTCGGGGCACCCTCCGCTCGATCGATCCGACCGGCGAGCACATCCCTAAGGTTCCCTAGGGTTCCCTGCGGTGTCAAGCGGTAAGGTAGGGAACCTCAGGGAAGTCACAAAAAGGAGCAAGCGACATGGCAGGCCAGGCCGACAATCGGGCCCCGTACGCGAAGATTGCCGCCCACTACATGGAGCTGATTTCGTCCGGTGAGCTACAGCCGGGAACGCTCCTGCCGAGCATCAAGAACCTGTCGGAAGAGTGGAAGGTCAGCACTGCGACAGCTGAGAAGGCGCTTCGCAAGCTGCGCAACGAGGGTCTTGTGCGAGGCATCCACGGCATCGGTACCGAGGTCCTGGACCGGCCGACCCCGATGTCCTCGGGAGCCCAGCGGCAGGACCGGGGACGCCGCACCGGTTCTAGCTGGGGGGCGGGCGAACGATCCGACTCGCATCAGGCGGCCGTCGTGCCCGCGCCTGCCGAGGTCGCGCAGGCACTGGACATCGAGCCCGGCTCGGACGTCGTACGGCGTAGCCGGGTGTACAGGGACCGGCACGGCATCGTTGCTCACAGCACGTCGTGGATCCCCGCTCGGTACGGCAGGCTCATCCCACAGCTAGCAGCGAGCGAGCGCCTGACAGGGGGAACCTCACTCCAGCTCATCGCCCAGGCGACCGGCCACCCGATCAGCCACCGTGTCGACACGGCCTCTGCCCTCACGCTGACGCCGGAGTACGCACGACTCTTGGAGCTGGACCCTGAGAACCCGCCGACGGAACCGGTGGTCGTGATGACCGCGAAGTTCGTCGATAGCGAGGGCAACATCGTGGAGTACGGCGTCGACCTCGGAGGGCCGGGCCGTACATGGCGCACAGAATCGGAGGTCACCACGTGACGGTCGTGGATGACACGCTCGTGAGCGTGCTCGAAGACCGACTGGATGCACTGCTTGCGGCCCGGCGGACTGGCACAATCACGCCGGAAGCCGATGCAGAGGTGGCCACCATCTCCCGAGTCATGACGAGACCGATGTCCCCACGCCCTCCGTTCTGCGTCCTGATGGCCGGACTCCCCGGGTCAGGCAAAACCACGCTTTCCCGCGCCCTCACGGATCGCGGATTCGTACGGCTGTGCCCAGATGAGGAGATGTACCGCCGGCACGGCGTCTATGGGGTCGACTTCCCCCGGGGCACCTTCCCCACCCTTGAGCGGCCGGTCCTGGAAGACGTGGCGGTCGACCTCCGGGAACAGCTCAAGGCCGGACACGATGTCGTCGTTGACCACGGCTTTTGGACTCCCGAGGATCGGGCCAAATGGCAGGCCATCGCCACCGACGCCGGCGCGGTCCCTGTACTCGTCTACCTTGCCGCCAGCCACGACGAACTGTGGGCGAGGATCAGCAAGCGCAACGAGTTCCACGCAGAGGATCCGAACTCGATCTACTTCGCGGAGAGCGACCTCCAGCGGTACCGCAGCCGGTTCATACCTCCCACGGCAGACGAGCCGCACTTGTTGTACGAGGGTGACCCCGCCGCCGTGATCGCGGCCGTGGAAGGGTCCGGCCGCTGACACTGCCAGAGGTAGACGCCCAGGTCAGCCGGTCCGCACTCCGTCTCAGTTTCCGTCTCATTCAGCCCCGTTCGGCATCGTCCAGAGCCGTTCACGCGGCGTGCGAGGAACCGGGAACGAACGGGGTTGAACGACCCTGGACAACCCCCTGACCAGCACGAACAGACCTCGAAAGCGAGTGTGGCGCAAGTCACCGAGGGTTCAAATCCCTCCGCTACCGCTCTTCCACGAAGGGCCCCGACGCCGGACGGCGCCGGGGCCCTTCGTCGTAGGCACCGGTCCCACAGGTCCGGCCGCAGTCAGAGGGAAGAGGGGGAAGGCCGCGGACGGGCCCCGCACGAGGGCCGGTCCCCGCCCGCGGGATTCCTGACGGATCCTTGCGGGCTCGCCTCCATCCTGCGTCTCCGGGACAGGGACGCGGGGCGGCGAAGGGCCCCGAAGTGCAGGCCCTTGGTCCTTAAAGATTCAGTCAGCTCGGTTAGACTCACGCGACTGCGCGGGACAGGCGATGCGGAAGGGGAGGAAGCGGCCCATGGTGCAAGCGAAGAAGATATCGCTGTACATCCTGGTTGTCTTCGTCCTGTACACGATCATCACCTCCCCCGAGCGGGCGGCGGACCTGGTGCAGGTAGGGTTCGAGGGCATTTCGAGCGCCGCTCAAGGCGTGGGAGAGTTCATGACCGAGCTGGTGAACTAGGAGCGCCCGTTGATCCGCCATCTGGTCCTTCTCAAGCTCAACGAAGGCGTCTCGCGCGACGAGCCGCGCGTGATCGCCGGCGCGCGGGCGTTCCAGGAGCTCGACACGCTGGTTCCGGAGATCGAGTTCTGGGAGTGCGCCTGGAACATCACGGACCGGCCGATCGCATATGACTTCGCCATCAACTCCGCCGTGGCGG
The DNA here is from genome assembly GCF_029846775.1 of Streptomyces chengmaiensis. Lineage (NCBI taxonomy): Bacteria > Bacillati > Actinomycetota > Actinomycetes > Kitasatosporales > Streptomycetaceae > Streptomyces > Streptomyces chengmaiensis. The sequence continues at coordinate 220,761 of NZ_JARWBG010000004.1, read as the reverse complement.
ACCGCGACGCCCTCAAGCGCTATCTCGAGCACCCTGCGCATCAGGCGGCCGCCGCACAGTGGCGCGAGTTCGCCACGTGGGTGATCGCCGACTACGAGTTCTGAGCGGCCCCGAGGAGCTCTCACCGCCCCTGCCGCCCGGACGTCCCGCCCCTCGCCCATACGGCGAGGGGCTTTCGCATGCCATCGGCCGGGTGTTCCGTCAACACGACGTAATGCGATGCTTGCACACAGTGGACATGTCTTGTGATGCTATGACCGCTTTTGATGGATGAGTTGACCGTAAACGATCGCAAAGGGGTGGCGTAAACAGTGCCGGCCAGTACTGCGCCTCAGGTGCCGCCCCAGAACGAGCGGCCGGACGACGGGTCCCCGTCCCGGGCGGCGGAGGCGTCAGCTCCCGCGAACGCCGCATCCGGGAGCGCCCGCCGACAGGGCCGGCGGAACCGTCAGGAGCAGGCAGGACAGCCGGACACCCCCCAGAACGATCACACGCGGAAGGACCACACGCAGACGGGTCAACCGGAGAGGGACCGCCCAAGGAGGGACCCCCCGGAGAGGGGCCAACCGGAGAGGGAGCAACGGGAGAGGGACCGCCCGTCGGCAGGCGGCCCCCAGGGCGGGGGCAGCGGCCGGAGCCGGGGTGCGGACACCCGCGCCCTGACCCAGGTGCTCTTCGGCGAGCTCAAGGCCCTCACCCCCGGCACCTCGGAGCACTCCCGGATCCGCGCGGCGCTCATCGAGGCGAACCTGCCGCTCGTGCGGTACGCGGCCGCCCGCTTCCGGAGCCGCAACGAACCCATGGAAGACGTCGTCCAGGTCGGCACGATCGGCCTGATCAACGCGATCGACCGGTTCGACCCCGACCGGGGAGTGCAGTTCCCGACCTTTGCCATGCCGACCGTCGTCGGCGAGATCAAGCGGTACTTCAGGGACAACGTCCGCACGGTGCACGTCCCGCGCCGGCTCCACGAGCTGTGGGTCCAGGTCAGCGGCGCCACCGAGGACCTGACGACGACTCATGGGCGGACCCCGACGACCGCCGAGATCGCCGAACGGCTGAGGATCTCCGAGGACGAGGTGCTCGCCTGCATCGAGGCGGGCCGCTCGTACCACGCCACCTCACTGGAGGCGGCCCAGGAGGGCGACGGCCTGCCGGGCCTGGTGGACCGGCTCGGCTATGAGGACCCGGCGCTCGCCGGGGTGGAACACCGCGATCTCGTACGCCACCTCCTCGTACAGCTGCCCGAGCGCGAGCAGCGGATTCTGATGCTCCGTTACTACGGCAATCTGACGCAGTCCCAGATCAGCCAGGAGCTGGGAGTCTCCCAGATGCATGTCTCCCGGCTGCTGGCCCGGAGTTTTGCCCGACTGAGATCCGCAAACAGGATCGATGCATAGCTGAGACGGGTAGACCGCTTCCGAGCCGATGTTGACGGTGTAAAAGGCGCAGACACCCAGCTTCCTGCGCACTTCCACCCGATACTTGTCGACATGTCACTACAGCGTGTTGCCGACATGTGACATTCTGCTGGAACCGCGTTTGCCGCAGCTCCGCCTCCGGTATTCAGGTGGAGGCTGCGTTCCTCCGACGGTCGCGGCCGCCGCGACCGTCCCGCGACCTCAAGGGGGTGGCATGTCCGCAGAACAGGGCAGCTCGAAGGTGCTCACGCTCACGAAGAGCGCACCCGCGCCTGTCGTGCCTGACGGCTCCGAAGCCATCGACACCCGTACCCTGTCCCGTTCCCTGTTCCTGCGGCTACGCGCGCTGGACGAGCAGGGCACCGGCGAGACTCCGGAGCGCACCTATGTGCGCGACACCCTGATCGAGCTGAACCTCCCCCTGGTGCGGTACGCGGCAGCGCGCTTCCGCAGTCGCAACGAACCCATGGAAGACATCGTCCAGGTCGGCACGATCGGTCTGATCAAGGCGATCGACCGGTTCGACTGCGAACGGGGCGTGGAGTTCCCGACGTTCGCGATGCCGACCGTCGTCGGCGAGATCAAGCGATTCTTCCGCGACACCTCGTGGTCGGTGAGAGTCCCGCGCCGGCTCCAGGAGCTTCGGCTCGCCCTCACCAAGGCCAGCGACGAGCTGGCGCAGAAGCTCGACCGCTCGCCGACCGTCTCCGAACTGGCCGCGGCGCTGGGGGTGTCGGAGGAGGACGTGGTCGACGGGCTGGCCGTGGGCAACGCCTACACGGCTTCCTCGCTGGACTCCCCGTCCCCCGAGGACGACGGCGGCGAGGGCTCCCTGGCGGACCGCCTGGGCTATGAGGACAGCGCCCTGGAGGGCGTCGAGTACCGCGAGTCGCTGAAGCCCCTGCTGGCCAAACTCCCGCCGCGCGAACGGCAGATCATCATGCTCCGCTTCTTCGCCAACATGACCCAGTCCCAGATCGGCGAGGAGGTCGGCATCTCTCAGATGCATGTCTCCCGGCTGTTGACCCGCACGTTGGCGCATCTGCGGGAGGGCCTGATCGGCGACTGACATCCGGAACGCCCGCCCGGACAGCCGTCCGGACGCTTCCTTATTGACGGACCGTCAGACACACTGGCGCGATGCGACGAGGAGGACACGGACGGGACGTGCGGCACACGCATCGCTGCCGGGCCGCCGCCGTGGCGGTCGTCGCGCTCCTCCTGGGCGGTGGAGCGCTGACCGCGTGCGGCGGCGGACCCGGCGACGGCTATGCGGCCGTCGCCACCCCGGACGACGCGCCGACGGCGACCGTGCCCCCGACGGGCGATGTGCTGCTCGTCCCCCTGGACGAGGGCCAACGCGAGAAGCGCGGCGAAGGCCTCCACGAGGACCGGGGCCCAGACCTCGGCGCGGACCGCGAGGATCACCGGAATCAGCAGCGGGGAGGGCGGACCGGCGGCGCGGAGGGGAGGCCGCCGGACGGCACGTCCCCGGACGGAAGGGAGGGCGGGCCGCCGACCGCCGCTGCTCCGTCGCCTCAGGGGAGCAGAGGCGCGGCCCCGCAGGCGCCCGCGCCCGCGCCGTCACGCCCCTCGCCGCCCCGGGCTCCCGCCCCGTCCCCGCCCGCATCTCCGTCACCGTCACCGTCGCCGTCGCCGTCACCGACGCCGTCTGCGGGTCCGGCCGAGCTGCGCATCGTCAGGGCCGGCCGCGCCCCGCTCGACAAGCGCTGGTGCGAGAAGGTGACAGTCGAGTTCCGCAACACGGGCGGCTCGGCGGCGACATCAGGGCAGGTCGTGTTCGGCACCCATGTCATCGGAGCGCTGGGCATCGACTGGGCGACGGTGGAATCGGCCCGGCCGCTGCCCGCGCCGATCCCTCCGGGCGCCGTGCGCACGGCGTCCTACACGGTGTGCGTCGACGCCTGGCGGGTGCCGCCGGGCATGCACATCGAGACCCGGGACATCAGCCTCGCGGGGGCATGAGCGAGACGTCAGCCGAGGGCGAGCCAGGCGACCGCGACGACGACGGCGATCGCCGCGACGACGCCTGCGATCAGGCCGACGCGCGGACCGGAGGACTGGTCGGGCGTCGCCTGACGGCTCTGCGGGGCGCCCTCGTCGACGAAAGCGCGGAACATCTGGGTGCTGCCCGCGGGGTCGTGGTTGCCCTCCGGGCCCTGGCCGTGCTGGGGGTTGTGTGCCATGGGGCAGGACCCTAGCGAACCTCCCGTTCCGCTCCCAAGCCCGGGGCGCGCGTGCGCGCGAATAGCAGGAACGGTCCGATGTGCGCCATGACGGGAAGCATGCGAAGACTTTTGGCTTCCTTTACTCCATAAAACCTGCTTTCGTTTGCCTGTAGCAACCAATGGCTTCTATGGTTGCCCTAAGCAACAAGATAAGGCCGTGGGGAGGACGGGCGGACCGTGGCTGATCAGCACACCGACCGGTACGCGGAGCTCGCCCGGCAGCTCAGCGCCATCGGGGCCGTCAAGCGGGGCATCGCGCGGATGCTGCCCGTCGAGTGCCCCTCCGGGCCGGCCGCCGTGCTCACCCTGCTCGACCGGCACGGCGAGATGCGGATGAGCCGACTGGCCGAACTGCTGTCCGTCGACATGTCGGTGACCAGCCGGCATGTCGCCCATGCCGAGGAGCGCGGCTGGATCGAACGGCTTCCCGCCCCCGGCGACCGGCGCTCCCGGCTGCTCCGGCTGACACCCGAGGGCCGGGACATGTTCGACGGCCTTGCACGGCGGACCGCGGACATGTTCGCCCGCACGCTCGACGACTGGTCCGACGACGAGGTCGGGCAGCTCATCGCGATGCTCGCACGGCTGCGGGAGTCGTTCGGCGACTGCCGGGCCTCCGCGGACCGCATCACCGCGTGACCGACGTACAACGAAGGATTTCCATGGCTACAGCCACACCGGCCGGTGCGGCGCGGGCCGGGCGCGCCGAGCCCGAAGACCCGTCGCCCGAAGACCCGTCGCCCGAAAGCCCGACGCCCGAAAGCCCGACGATGACACACCGGCAGATCATGGAGGCGCTCTCCGGGCTGCTGCTCGGCATGTTCGTCGCCATTCTGTCGTCGACGATCGTCTCCAACGCCCTGCCGCAGATCATCACCGACCTCGGGGGCGGACAGAGCGCCTACACCTGGGTGGTGACGGCCTCGCTGCTGGCGATGACCGCGACCACCCCGCTGTGGGGCAAGCTCTCCGACCTCTTCTCCAAGAAGCTGCTGGTCCAGATAGCCCTGGTGATCTACGTCCTCGGCTCGGCGGCGGCCGGTCTCTCGCAGAGCGCGGGCACGCTCATCGCCTGCCGCGTGGTCCAGGGCGTGGGAGTCGGCGGGCTCTCCGCGCTCGCGCAGATCGTGATGGCCGCGATGATCTCGCCGCGGGAGCGCGGGCGTTACAGCGGCTACCTCGGCGCGACCTTCGCCGTGGCCACCGTGGGCGGGCCCCTCCTCGGCGGCGTGATCACCGACACGGACTGGCTCGGCTGGCGCTGGTGCTTCTACGTCGGCGTGCCCTTCGCCGTGATCGCCCTGATCGTGCTGCAGAAGACCCTCAGGCTGCCGGTGGTCCGGCGAGAGGTGAAGGTCGACTGGACGGGCGCGTTCCTGATCAGCGCCGCGGTGTCGCTGCTGCTGATCTGGGTCACCTTCGCGGGCGACAAGTACGACTGGATCTCCTGGCAGACGTATGCGATGACGGGCGGCGCGGTCGCGCTGGGCGCGCTCTTCCTCGCCGTCGAGTCGCGGGCGAGCGACCCGGTCGTCCCGCTGCGTCTGTTCCGCAACCGCACCATCGCGCTCGCCTCGGTCGCGTCGCTCTTCGTCGGCGTGGCGATGTTCGCGGGCACGGTTTTCTTCAGCCAGTACTTCCAGCTCGCCCGGGACAAGTCCCCCACCATGTCCGGCGTGATGACCATCCCGATGATCGGCGGACTGTTCCTCTCGTCCACCGTCTCCGGTCAGATCATCACCAAGACCGGCCGCTGGAAGGCCTGGCTGGTCGTCGGCGGTGCGCTGACGACGGCGGGCCTCGGTCTGCTGGGCACCATGCGGTACGACACCGAGTACTGGCACATCGCGCTGTTCATGGCGCTCCTCGGCCTCGGGCTCGGCATGATGATGCAGAACCTCGTGCTGTGCACCCAGAACCAGGTCGCCCCCGAGGAACTCGGCGCGGCCAGCTCCGTGGTCACGTTCTTCCGCTCGCTGGGCGGCGCGGTGGGCGTCTCCGCGCTGGGCGCCGTGCTCGGCAACCGGGTCACCCACTACGTCGAGGACGGCCTCGCCGCCCTCGGCCCGCAGGGCGCGGCTCTGGGGCACGGCGGCACGGGCGGGGGCGGCATCCCGGACCTGGACCTGCTGCCGCCGCCCGTCCGCACCGTGATGGAGAGTGCGTACGGGCACGGGGTGGCGGATGTCTTCCTGTACGCGGCGCCGTTCGCGTTCCTGGCGTTCCTGGTGACGCTGTTCATCAGGGAGGTCGCCCTCAAGTCGAAGGCGCACTGATCCCCGGGGCGGCCGCCCTGTAGCGGAGGCGGCCGCCCCGGTTTCCCGTCCTCCCCGCCCCGGGCGAACCGCCCGCTACACCGGCCGCGTGAGGTCGTACAGCGTCGCGCCGTCTGCCGTCACCCGGGTGAAGTTCTCCTCGACGTACGCCGTGATCGAGGCGCTGGCGTCGCCGCCGCGCCCGCCGCCCATGCCGCTGCTCACGATGTAGTAGTGGATCTTCCCCTCGGAGACGTACTGCTTGAACCGGGCGAGCGTCGGCGAGGGGTCCGTTCCGTTGAAGCCGCCGATCGGCATCACCGGTTCCCCGGTGGCGAGCTGGTAACTCGCCGCGTTCTGGGCGCCGATGGCGGCGGCGACCCAGGTGTAGTCGTCGGCGTTCTCCTTGAGCGCGGCCTGGGCGGCGGAGCTGACGTTCGCGCCGTTGATGAGACCGCCCATGCCGCGTCCGCCACTGCCTTCGGCACCGCCGCCGGGACCACCGGCAGGACCACCCGCAGGACCGCCGCCGGGACCACCGGCAGGACCACCGTCGCGGTTGCCGTCGCGGCTGCCCTGCTGTCCCTGGCCGTCAGGCCCCTGCATGCGCCCGTCACCGCCCCCGCGCGCAGCGCCTCTGTCAGCAGCTCCTACGGGACCGCCGCCGACACCACCGGCGGCGGGGCCACGGCCGCCCGGACCGCCGCCGCCTGGGCCGCCACCGCGGGCCGACGCGGGGCCGGCCATGACGAGCGAGCCGGTGTGCCCTTCGTTCACCGTCGTGAGGGAGTACGCGACCGGCCCCGCCAGCGACACCGCGAGCCCGGCCCCCGCGGCCCCGAGCGCCAGCCATCGGACCGGCCGCCGGCCGCCCGAACGCCCCAGCCGTCCGGCGAACGGCAGCGCGGCGAGCACCACGGCCGCGGCCAGCCCGCCCGCCAGCACCGCCCCGCGCAGCCACGGCAGATAGTCCGGCGTCCGGCCCAGCAGCACATACGCCCACCCGGCCGTCACCGCGACCGCGCAGCCCAGCGCGGCGGAGGCGAGCGGCCTCGACCGCTCCTCCCACAGCACCGTCGCGCCCATGCCGACGAGCGCTGCGATATACGGGGCCAAGCCCACGGTGTAGTACTCGTGGAAGATCCCGGCCATGAAACTGAAGACGCCCACGGTCATCAGCAGCGCGCCGCCCCACACCAGGAACGCCGACCGTGCCGTGTCCGTGCGACCCGCCCGCCAGGTGACTACAAGCCCGGCGACGAGGAGCAGCAGCGCGGCAGGCAGCAGCCAGGAGATCTGGCCGCCGACCGAGTCGTTGAACATCCGCCCGAGTCCGGTCTCACCCCAGCGTCCGCCACCGCCGCCGGCGCCGGTGCCCCCGGGGCCGCCCGGGCCGCCGCCGCCCACGCTGCCGACCTCATTGCCGTTGATGCGCCCCAGCCCGTTGTAGCCGAAGGTCAGCTCCAGGAAGCTGTTGGTCTGCGAGCCGCCGATGTACGGGCGGGAGGCGGCGGGCCACAGCTCGACGATCGCCACCCACCAGCCGCCGGAGACGAGCAGCGCGAGCCCGGCGAGGGCGAGTTGGCCGAGCCTGCGCAGCAGTGTGGCCGGTGCGCACACCGCGTACACCACCGCCAGCGGCGGCAGGATCAGAAACGCCTGGAGCGTCTTCGTCAGAAACGCGAACCCGACGGCGACGCCGGCCCACACCAGCCATGCCGTCCGCGCGGCCTCCAGCGCACGCAGCACGCAGTACACGGTGACGGTCATCAGCAGGGTGAGCAGCGCGTCCGGGTTGTTGAAGCGGAACATCAGGGCGGCGACGGGCGTCACCGCCAGCACCGCGCCCGCGATCAGCCCGGCGGCAGCGCTGAAGCGCCTGCGGACGGCGGCGTACAGCACGGCGACCGTCGCCACGCCCATCAGCACCTCGGGCAGCAGGATCTGCCAGGAGCCGAGACCGAAGAGCCGCACGGACAGGGCCATGGGCCACAGCGCGGCCGGCGGCTTGTCGACGGTGATGGAGTTCGCGGCGTCGGACGAGCCGAAGAAGAACGCCTTCCAGCTCTCGCTGCCCGCCTGGACGGCGGCGGAGTAGAAGGAGTTGGCGTAGCCGGAGGCGTCCAGGTTGTACAGGTACAGCACAGCGGTGGCGAGCAGCAGCCCGAGGAACGCGGGCCGCACCCAGCGGGCGTCCCCCTCGCGCTGCCCCGCCGTGCTGAGCTCGGGCGGCCGGGCGGCCGCATCCATGGTCGCGGTCATCGCCTCGCGCCCTCCGTCATCTCGTCCTTCTCGCTCTCGTTCGTCTCGATCTGAGCCGCCTCGATCTGAGCCGCCTCAACCCGGTGCGTCTCAACCTGAGCCGCCTCGACCCGGTTCGCCTCGAACCGGTTCGTCTCAACCCGGTTCGTCTGGTGCGTACGCCCCTCCGGGAACACCCACGCCCGGTAGAGCAGGAACCGCAGCACGGTCGCGGCCAGATTCGCGGCGATCAGCACCGCGAGCTCCGTGCTGTGGGAGGGTTCGCCCGCGGCCGCCTCCAGAGCGGCCAGCGAGCCGCTGGTCAGCGCGAGGCCGATGCCGAACACCACCAGCCCCTGCGCCTGGTGGCGCACCGCGCGTTCCCGGCCGCGCACCCCGAAGGTGAGGCGGCGGTTGGCCGCGGTGTTGGCGACGGCGGACAGCAGCAGCGCCGCGGCGTTGGCCGGTTGCGGCCCGACGCCCAGCCGGAAGCCGGAGTACAGCAGCAGATAGAGCACGGTGGACAGGACTCCCACCGCGCAGAAGCCGACCAGTTGGCGGGCGAGCCCGCCGGGCACCCCGGTGAGCCGCCGGTCGCGCGGATCGTCGCCGAAGGGGCGGGCGAGCCGGTCCAGCGGCAGCGACCCGGTGGCGAGGGCCCGCCCCACCCGCCAGACGCCCTTGAGGTCCTCGGTCGCGGTGCGCACGATGTGCACGGTCGAATCGGGGTCGTCGACCCAGTCCACCGGCACCTCGTGGATGCGCAGCCCGGCGCGTTCGGCCAGCACCAGCAGCTCCGTGTCGAAGAACCAGCCGGTGTCCTGGACCATCGGCAGCAGCCGTTCGGCGACGTCCCGCCGTATCGCCTTGAAGCCGCACTGGGCGTCGGAGAAGCGGGCGGCGAGCGAGGAGCGCAGGATCAGGTTGTAGGCGCGGGAGACGAACTCCCGCTTGGGCCCGCGGACGACCCGCGACGAACGGGCGAGACGGGAGCCGATCGCCAGGTCGGAGTGGCCGGAGATCAGCGGTGCGACCAGCGGCAGCAGCGCGTTGAGGTCGGTGGACAGATCGACGTCCATATAGGCGAGCACGGGTGCGTCGGAGTGCGACCACACCGTGTGCAGGGCGCGTCCGCGTCCCTTCTGCTCCAGCCGCCACGCCCGTACCTCCGGCAGGCCGGACTCGAGGCGGGCGGCGATCTCGGGCGTGCGGTCGGTGCTCGCGTTGTCGGCGACGGTGATCCGGAAGCCGTAGGGGAAGGTGCGCGCGAGGTGCTCACGCAGCCTCAGCACACAGGGTTCGAGGTCCTTCTCCTCGTTGTAGACGGGGATCACGACATCGAGGACGGGCACGTCGGCCGGGTCGTCTGCGCGCAGGTGCTCCCGGGCGGGGAGGGTTCCTGGTGGGATGTCGGTTCGCATGGCACCGACACTCGACGAACCCGCTGTCACACCTGTGTGGTGCGCCTGTGGCCCGCCTGTGAGTCGGCACGCTGCTCGTCCCGTGAGTCGGCAGGCCTGCTGACCCACGAGTCGGCCCGCCCCATGTCCGATGAGTCAGCCCGCCCCCTGTCCGATGAATCGGCCCGCCCCTCGCCCGGTGGAACGGCACGCCCCTCGCCGTCCACGGGCAGCCGGACCGCGAACACGGTCCTCCCCGGCCGGGACCGCACGCTCACCGCCCCGCCGTGCGCACCGACGACGGCGTCCACGATGGCCAGCCCCAGCCCGGTCGACGAACCGTCGCGCCGTGTCCGCGAGGCGTCGCCGCGCGCGAAGCGCTCGAAGACATGCGGCAGCAGCTCCTGCGGGATGCCCGGTCCGTCGTCCTCGACCTCCAGCACCGCGGCGTCCTGGCCCCCGGACACCCGGGCGGTGACGGCGGTCCCCGCAGGTGTGTGCGTACGGGCGTTGGCCAGCAGATTGACCAGCACCTGGTGGAGCCGGGCGGGGTCGCCGCGTACGACGACGGGTTCGTCGGGCAGCTCCAGCCGCCACCGGTGACCGCCGTCGGCGGCGCGGGCGTCGGAGACGGCGTCCACGACCAGCGGTGCCAGGTCGGTGCTCTCGTACGACAGCGGCCGTCCGGCGTCCAGCCGGGCGAGCAGCAGCAGATCCTCCACGAGCCCGGTCATCCGCTCCGCCTCCGACTCGATCCGCCCCAGCGCGTACCGGGTGTCCGGCGGAGTCTCCTCCCGTCCGCGCCGGGTCAGCTCGGCGTAGCCGCGGATCGAGGCCAGCGGGGTGCGCAGCTCATGGCTGGCGTCCGCCACGAACTGCCGTACGCGCGTCTCGCTCTCCTGGCGGGCCGCGAGCGCCGAACCGACATGTCCCAGCATCCGGTTGAGGGCAGCGCCGACCTGGCCCACCTCGGTGCGCGGATCGGCCTCCGCCTGCGGCACCCGTTCGTGCAGGGCGACCTCACCGCGGTGGAGGGGGAGTTCGGAGACCCGGGTGGCGGTGGCTGCGACCCGACGCAGCGGCCGCAGCGCCACCCCCACCAGGGAGGCGCCGGCGATCCCGGCAGCGACGAGACCTGCGCCGGTGACGCACACCTCGACGAGGACGAGCGTGCCGAGGGCGTCCTGCACCTGGTTCGCGGGGATGCCGACGAGGAAGCCGCCGCGGAAGCCGGAGACGTACTCGACGCGGTAGTCGCCCTTGCCGGGCAGTTCCACGGTGTGCGGCCGCCCGTCACGAGGCACGTCCGCGAGAGCCTGCGTCTGGGCGACGGACAGCCCCGTCCGGACGACGCCCGGCCCGCCCTCGTCGGCGTTCTCCCGCTCGCCGCTGCCCGCGGCCTCCCGCACCGTCCCGTCGGCAAAGAGCAGCGCGCCGACCGTGCCGACGGGTGCGCCGCCGCCGATGACGAAGTCCAGCGGATCCTTGCGCTTCCCCGGGGAAGGGAGGTCGCCGGGAACGGCCGGAGGCCCGGCGGCCCTGGACCCGATCGCATCCAGCTGACCGTCCAGCTGACCGTAGAGATACGTACGGAAGGCGATCGCGGTGACCGTTCCGATCACGGCCGCCACGACGGCGATCAACGCGACGGCGGACACGACGAGCCGGGTCCTCAGCGACTGCGGTCTGCCCATGGCGCGCTCACTCCCCGGGCTTGATCAGATACCCGGCTCCCCGACGGGTGTGAATCATCGGCGACCGCCCGGCGTCGACCTTCTTTCGCAGATACGAGACATAGAGCTCGACCACATTGGCCTGTCCGCCGAAGTCATAGCTCCACACCCGGTCGAGTATCTGCGCCTTGCTGAGCACCCGCCGCGGATTGCGCATCAGATAGCGCAGCAGCTCGAACTCGGTGGCGGTCAGATGGATCGACTCGCCGCCGCGGGCAACCTCATGGCTGTCCTCGTCGAGGGTGAGATCGCCGACCGTGAGCAGCGACTCGCTGCTCACGGTCGCGGCCCCGGACCTGCGGATCAGCCCGCGCAGCCGGGCCACGACCTCCTCCAGCGAGAACGGCTTGGTCACATAGTCGTCTCCGCCGGCCGTCAGGCCCGCGATCCGGTCCTCCACCGCGTCCCGGGCGGTCAGGAACAGCACCGGCACCTCCGGCAGCTCCCGCCGCAGCCGCCCGAGGACGGCGAGCCCGTCCATGTCGGGAAGCATCACATCGAGCACCACGGCGTCCGGCCGGAACGCCCGCGCACAGCGCACGGCGCCCGCGCCGTCTCCCGCGCTGCGCACCTCCCACCCCTCGTAGCGCAGCGCCATCGACAGCAGCTCGCTCAACGCGGCCTCGTCGTCGACGACGAGCACGCGGACGGGGCTGCCGTCGGCGCGGCGCAGCTCATGGCGTTCGAGGCGCGGCTGGTCGAGGCGCTGCTGGTCGAGGCGCTGCTGAGAGGGGATCGCAGTCATGGGACCCGACTCTGCGCGCACGGGGTGAGAGCCGCCTTGCCGGACCCTGTGAATTCCCTGAGAAAAACCCCGGAAAGAGCCGGACCCCGTTCTCGTGGCACACCCGCCGCAGCCAGTCGTCGCCCAGCTCCAGCCTCTCGAGGGCCTGGAGTTGATGGACGTACGGATACGGGATGTTCGGGAAGTCGCTGCCGAGGAGGATCCGGTCGCCGAGGGCCGCGAGACGGGGCTTCTCCTGCTCGGGGAAGGGGCACAGGCGCTCGCTGAAGTCGGTGAAGGCCATGGTGGTGTCGAGGCGGACCTCGTCGTACCGCTCCGCGAGGTCGAGGAAGTCGGCGTACTCGGGCATGCCCATATGGGCGACGATCAGCCGCAGCCGGGGGTGGCGGGCGAGCAGCCGCCCGACCGGCTCGGGCCCGGTGTGCTCGCCCGGCACGGGTCCGGACCCGCAGTGCACGACGACAGGGGTCGCGCTCTCCGCCAGCGCCCCCCACACCCCGTCGAGCAGCGGGTCGTTCGGGTCGTACCGCCCCACCTGAAGATGGGCTTTGAAGACCCGCGCACCGCGGTCGAGGGCCTTCGCGACATACGACTCCGCACCCGGCTCCGGAAAGAAGGTGGCAGTGTGCAGACAGTCGGGAACGCGGGCTGCGAAGCCGGCGGCCCACTCGTTGAGCCAGGAGGCCATGCCGGCCTTGTGCGGATAGAGCATGGCGGTGAACGCGGTCACCCCGAACTCCCGCAGCAGCTCGACACGCCGGTCCTCCTCGTGCCGATAGGTGATCGGCCACTCCATCCCGGTCAGCGGCCCGGCGGCGTCGAAGTACGCCCACACCTTGTGCAGCACGCGCTCGGGCATGAAGTGGGTGTGGACGTCGACCAACCCGGGAATCCCGAGACGCGCCGCAAACTCCCTGCTCAAAACAGCCCCTCCTGTCTGTCCTGCCCGCCCGCACTCTCGACGGGCACGGTGAGAGCGCTCCGGGCATCGGCGCCCGCCAGCTCCCACCCCACCGCCACTCGTGTGTCGCACACCACCATGCTCCCGCCGACCGTCTCCAGATGGAGGTCGGGGCCGGCGACGGCGGCCAGTGTCCCCGCGACGACCCCGCCGTCCACCAGCTCCCGCACCACCGCGTCGGCGGGGGCCAGCCCCTGGAGTCCGAAGACCTCCGCATGGTCGACGGCCTCGAACTCCAGCGGCTGGAGCGTATCCGCCCACTCCCTGCGTCCCCTCGCCCTGCGGTGCAGCGCCGCCAATTCGGCGGCCCGCTCCGGGGCGGGGGGCAGCCCGGCCCGCGCGGCGCGCTTGGCGGCGTACGGAATGCGGTCGGGCACCCCCAGCGCCGCCCGCACGACCTCCTCGGTCCGCCGCGCGGCCATCAGCGGCCCCCGCCCCAGCCAGCTGAACACCACGGCCCCCTGCTCCAGCAGCCGCGCGCTCCCCCGCTCCTCGGCGGTGATCCCGACCTTCACCATCCCGGGCCCGAACCACGCGAGATACACCCGGTACGTCCGAGGGTCGTCCACCGCGGTGTCGGCCGCCACGGAGTGCGCCCGCTCCAACCGCGCGCACTCACCGCACCGCGGGTTCGTCACGCCCGCCGCGACCACGGCCCGCCGGGCGCACGCATGCCCCCGCGCCCCGACACACCTCCGCTCCCCGACGGCCCGGAACCCGAGCGCCCTCCCGACGCCCAGCGCGCTCTCCCGCCCGCCCTCCCACCGCAGGACGGCCCCGTCCTTCCCCCACCGGACCCCCGCACACCGCCAGCCCACCGCCCAGCCCTCCGTCCAGCCCCGTCCAGTCCCGTACAGCCTCTACGGACACAACGCGGAAAGCCCCCGATCAACTCCTGCAGCGCAGCCGTCCGCCGCATCCGCCGAGCGCTCAAGGTCGCCCCATGACGAGGACGACGCCTCCGCGCCCGCTCGATGTCGAAGCGCTCTTCCCCGAATTGGCCGCTTACCGGGGCACCACGACCCGACTTCACCCGCGGCCCGGCAGCCCGGACGTGTCGGCGAGTTCCGTGGGCGGCCCGACGCTGTGGCCGGCGGACGAGCCATGGCCGTTGTGCGAGGAGGCCCACGGCCGCGGGCGAGGGCGACGTCCTGCGGACATCCGCCGGAAGCGGCAGGTGCTGGCCACCGCCTGGGCCCGCGAGCCCTTCTGCGGACTCACGGACGACGAACGGCAGCTCGTGGACGAGCTGAGCCGCACCCGCCGGATCCCGGAGGCCTCTGACACCGACCCACTGCCGCTGGTCGGCCTCGCGCAGCTGTACCGGCGGGACATACCCGACCTGCCGGCCGGACCGGACGGCTGCGATCTCCTTCAGGTGTTCTGGTGCCCCTTCGACGCGCACGGGGCGGGACGCCACGATCCGCTGGCGCAGGTCCGCGGAGGTCGGCGAGCCACTCGCCGCGCCGCCTGAGCCGCAGCTCGTCGGCTACGAGTGGTACGTGCCGGAGCCATGCGTGCTGCACCCGGAGCAGGTCCCACCTACCCCTTCGCCGGCCTCCTCCCCGAAGAGCTGTGCGCCCGCCTCGACGCCTGGGACGAGGCCCAGGAGGACGAGGCCGAGCAGTCCGACGGGGAAGACCGGGCAGAGCCGCTCGGCTACCAGTACGACCTGTCCATCCCACCCGGCTGGCGCGTCGGCGGCTTCGCGTCCTGGCACAGGACCGACCCGTACCCGATGAACTGCCTGACCTGCGCGACCCCGATGAACCTCCTGCTGACCGTCGACAGCACCGAGTGGGACGGAGGCAGCGGCAGCTGGACACCACTCGAAGAACGAGGTCTCCCCCCGCACCCGTTCGCTTCCCCCACCGAGTTCCATGTAGGCCGCAGCGGCGAACTCAACTTCTTCACCTCCCCCGTAGCCCCCGGACACCCGCACCGCTGGAGCCTCCAGTAGGCCCTTGCTCTCCCCGCTGCGGCTGCACCGGTCGCATGCGAGAGGCAGCTCCCCTCGAGCGGACACGGTTGCGGCACCCGCGCTTCCGTACGGCACGACAAAGCCCCCTCCGGGATGATCCCGAGGGGGCTTCGAACTGTGTGCACTCGGCAGGATTCGAACCTGCAACCTTCTGATCCGTAGTCAGATGCTCTATCCGTTAAGCTACGAGTGCTTGTGCTTGGCGTTCCGGGCTTTTTGCCCCGGTCGGCGTTGCGGGAACAACATTACATGACCTGCGCCGTCACGCGAAATCCATTAGCCGGACCCCACCCGACCTGCACAAATGCCGATGCCAGGGGTCGATCGCCTACGAAGCTGAGCCACGCGGGAGCGGAGGGCGCCGCAGAAGACACCGAAGCCCCGGCCGGGCGGCCGGGGCTTCGGTGATCTTGATGGCGGAGGCGGAGGGATTTGAACCCTCGATGGGCTTTAAGACCCAAACCGCATTAGCAGTGCGGCGCCATAGACCGGACTAGGCGACGCCTCCAGCACACCACCGGGCCACGCCCGTGGGCGCGAGGTGGTGTGTGCAGATGATGACACAGCATTGCGGCCAGTCACCAATCGCTGTCCACGGTACAAGGCGCGCGGCCCGCAGGGCAAAGCAATCCGCGGTTGCGCAACGCCCGGGGCCCCGGCGCGTTAGAGAGGGTGGGGCGCACTCTCCCGTGCCTGCCGACCCCGTGCCGGACCACGGGACGGCAGAGGCCGGCAGGGCCGCCCCGGAGGGCGGGCCCAAGGGCTCGTGGGCCCGCCCGGACCCGTAGCCGACACATGGAGCTGCACATGTTGCGCCGTCTCGCTCTCACCGCTACCGCGTCCGCCGCCGCGCTCACCGGAGTCGGCATCGCGGTCGGCCCGGCCGCCGGGGCCGCAGCCGCGGCGGCCGCCGCCCAGTCGCCCGGGCCGCTGTCTCTGGGCTCGCTGCTGTCGTCGCCCGACCGGCTCACCGTGACCGTCGAGCGGTCGGGGAACCGCATCGGCGACGGCACATACAAGCTCGAGTGCGGCCCCGTCGGCGGTACGCACCCCGCGGCGGAGAGAGCCTGCGCGCGGCTGGACGAGCTGGCCCGGGAGCGGAAGGACCCGTTCGCGCCCGTGTCCAAGGGCAGCATGTGCACGCACCAGTACGGCGGGGACGCCACCGCGCGGATCACCGGCACCTGGCGCGGCCAGCGGGTCGACGCCCGCTTCAGCCGTGCCAACGGCTGCGAGATCGCCCGCTGGCGGAATCTGGAGCCGGTGCTTCCGAACGCCCGCCCGAACGCCCGCCCGAGCGGCCGGTAGCAGGGCCGAGAGGGACGCCGCGCGCATCGGAGCTCCGTGAGAGCTCCCCCTCATCCACCGCCGCACCCGCATCCGCTGCCCTTAGACTCCCTCCAGTGACAGGCTGCGGCCCGAGGGGCAAGATGGGAGCGGCCGTCCGCACTGTGCAGTAGGTCAGGGAGGAACCGTCGTCGTGAGCAGCAGGCCATCCCGAGGCGCTGCTCGCCTTGCCGCCATACTCGACGCGCTCCCCGACGGCCTCGTGCTCGTCAACTGCAACGGCACGGTCGTCAACGCCAACACCATCGCGCTGGAGCTCTTCGAGGCCCCCGGCACCGCTCTGGTCGGCCGGGGACTGCTCGATCTGCTGCCGTCGTTCGACTCCCAGCTGATCCCGGGCTCCATGCGGCGGCCGGAGGCGGCGGACCCGCGCGGCCGCACCAAGCCGACCCGGATGATCGCACGGCGCACGGACGGCGCCGAGTTCCCCGTCGAGGTCACCAGCGCCAGCCTTGAGGACGGACGCGAGGCCTACGCCTCCCAGTCCGGCTACACCGGCGACGAGCTGCTGATGCTCGTTGTACGCGATCTCTCCGGGACGGTCGACACCGAGGCCGAGCTGGCGCGTTCGCAGCGCCAGACCGAGATGATCCTGCGGGCCGCGGCGGAGGGCGTCGTCGGCACGGACACCGAGGGCAGGGTGGTGCTGGTCAACCCGGCCGCCGCCCAGATCCTGGGCTTCAGGGCCAGCGACCTCGGCGGCCAGGAGCTGCACCCGCTGATCCTGCACTCCCGCCCGGACGGCGAGCCCTTCCCGTACGAGGAGTCCCCGCTCGCGGACACGCTGAAGTCAGGCCGCAAGCACCGGGTGCGCGGCCAGGTGCTGTGGTCGAAGAACGGCGCACGGGTGCCGGTGGATCTCACGACCGCGCCGGTGCGGGACGGGGACCAGCTCGTCGGCGCGGTGATGACCTTCACCGACCGGCGGCCGTACGAGGACCTGGTGGAACGGCATGCCGCCGAGCTGAAGGAGACGGCCGAGCAGCACGCCGCCGAGCTGGCCGACAACGCCGACCGGGCGGCGGCCGAACTGGAGGCGAGCCAGGAGCGGTACGCGGAGCTCGCCGCCCGGCACGCCCAGCTGACCGCCGTGCTCGGCGGTTCGCTGCGCGGCCCGCTGGAGGAACTGCGCGCCGAACTCGGCACGCTGGCCGCCGACCCCGCCGGACAGCTCTGGCCCGAGGCGAACCAGATCCTCCACCATCTGGCCGCCGGATACGCCCGGATGACGACGCTTGTCGACAATGTCCTCAGCTTCCAGCGTCTCGACACCGGAGCCGAGGGGCTCCAGAAGGCGAAGACGCTGCTCGACGAGGTCGTAGCGGCCGGGGTCGAGGGCGCGGTCGAGCTGATCGGCCCGGGGCGCGCGCAGTTCGCCGTGCACGCCCCTCCGGTCGAGGCCGAGGTTGACGGAGCCCGGCTGGCGACGGCGCTGGCGCATCTGATCGCGGATGTCGCGGGGGTCGACTCGACGGGCAAGGCCCGGGCCGTCCCGGGCGGCGGCTACGGGGACTCGACGATCGTGGTGGCCGCGGCACAGCGAGGCGATGTCGTACGGATCGAGGTGCGCGGGCCGTATGCCGGGGGAGACCCGGTGCACGAGCCGATCGTGCGCGGGATCGTCCTGGCGCACGGCGGCCTGCTGCAGACGCACGAGATGCCGGGGATGGGCGGCAGCGCCTATGTGCTGGAGTTGCCGCTGGGCGAAGGCGCCGGAACGGTGGCACAGCCCGCCGCGGCGACGCCGGGGACCGCACTCGCCCTGCCCGGGCAGCAGACCGCGGAGCCGGTGGCCGCTGCTCCGGCCGAGACGGGGACTCCCGAGGCCGCCGCATCCGCTGAGGCCGTCTCACCGGTCGAGGCCACCGGCCCAACTGCCCTGGCCCCGGCCCAGGCGCTGACGCCGGCGCCGACGCCGGCCGCCGCGCAGGGTTCCGCCTCCGTTTCCGCAGGCGGAGGAAGGGGCGGTCGGCGGCGTGCTCGGCGCGCCTCCACGGACGCGTTCCTGGAGAGCCCGGTGGCCGCGGAGGACCCGGTGGCCATGCGGCCGACCGGCCGCCGTCGGGCGGCTCCCCCGGCCGAACCGGCCACGCCTCAGGAGCTCATTCCCGCCCAGGCGGCAAGCGGCGGCAGCAGCGGTGGCACGGGACGCAGGCGCGGACGGCCCAGCCCTGCCGAGGAAGCCCTGACGGCCTCAGGCCCCGGGGCCGCGGTGCAGCCGGCCGAGGGGTCGGTGGTCACGGCCGCGGAGGGCGCCGCGTCCACCGGACGTCCGGCGCTGGGCGAGACCGTGCCGCCCCAGGGCGTGCCCGTCGCCCCCCACGGAAACGCGTATCCCAACGCGCACCTGAACGGCAGCGCCCCGTCCGGCCGCCCCGCCCGTGCCGAGCTGCCCGCACCCGGACCCGTGCCCACGCCCGCACCCGTTCCCGCCGCGCAGCCCGCTCCCGCCGGGCGGCGCGCCAGGCGGGCTCTGGCCGCGGCCTCCGTCGAAGCACAGGAAGCACCGGAAGCACAGGAGGCGCTGGAAGCACCCGCAGCCGTCGAGGCACCCGAAACACTGGAGGCAGCAGAGGCGCCGGCGGCCGCCGAGGCCAGGGAGAGTGCCGGGAGCGTGGAGAGGGCTGTCCCGCACAGCGCGTTCGCGCTTCCCCCGGCCGCCTCGGACCGGTCCCGGGTGCCGGAAGCACCCGCCCCGGCCGGGGACGCATCCCCCCGTGACGTGCCGGCCCGGCACGAGGCCGTCCGTACGGAGCCGGGCGTGGACCACCACCACACCCCGCCGCAGCCGCATCCGCTGCCGACGGGGCGCAGGCGGGCCCGCCCCGCCGCCGAGGCCGCCCAGCCCCTGCCCGACCCGGCGGACGCCACGAGCCCGGCGGACACAGGTTCGGCAGACGCGGCGACTCCCGCGCCCGGCACCCCCGTGCCGCAGGAAGCCGCACCCGTGCCGTCGTCAGCCACGGGCGCCGGGGAGGGTGAGGGCATCGGGCCCGTGTCCCGGCCACTGCCTCCGCCGCAATCACAATCACAACCGCAACCACAGCCTCAGCCCGCGGCCCAGCCGCTGCCTGCCGAGGCCCCGG
Source organism: Streptomyces chengmaiensis (assembly GCF_029846775.1). Lineage (NCBI taxonomy): Bacteria > Bacillati > Actinomycetota > Actinomycetes > Kitasatosporales > Streptomycetaceae > Streptomyces > Streptomyces chengmaiensis. Next base: position 201,342 of record NZ_JARWBG010000004.1, on the reverse strand, counting down.
CCGCCGCCGCGCCCGCCCCGGCACCGGCGCCGACCCCGGCTCCCGAGGCGTCCGGCACCGATACGCAGGGCAGGGCGTTCAGCGTGCGCACGCTGGGGCAGGGCGTGCCGTACGCCCAGCAGGCCGCCCAGCAGGCGACGCCTCCGCACGGCCAGCCGAGCGCCGGCTCCGGCCGACGCCGCAAGCTGGCCACCCGGCCCGATGCGGAGCACGCCGAGGCAGCCGCCCGCCGGCACGCGACGCAGCCGCCGTCGCCGTCCCAGCCGCAGCCGCAGCCGGAGCCCGCGAAGCGCGCCGCCGACCGCTCCGAGGGCCGCGCATATGCGATCTCCGCACCCGACGAGGGAGCGGAGGGCCCGGAGCCGCTGGACGGCCCCGGCGGCGCGGTCGAGGTGTCCAACCGCCCGCAGCCGCAGCCCGTCGACGACGAACTCCCCCCGGAGCCGCTGGACAATCCGCGTCGACTGCTCGTCTGGCCCGCGCCGGACGTCTCCACCCAGCAGGCGCTGAGCGACCGCGGCTACCGCCCGGTGGTCGTGCACTCGCGCGAGGAAGTCGATGCGCAGATCGCCGCGTTCCCGGCGGCGCTGTTCGTGGACCCGCTGACCGGCCCCATCACGCGCACCGCCCTTCAGTCCCTGCGCCAGGCGGCCGTGGCCGCCGAGGTGCCGGTGCTGGTGACCGCGGGCCTGGGGCAGGCGACGCGGGAGGCCGCGTACGGGGCCGACCCGGCCGTCCTGCTCAAGGCGCTGGCCCCCCGCGACAGCGAGCAGCACCCCTCGCGCGTCCTGCTGATCGAGGAGAGCGAGGAGATCGCGCTGGCGCTGACGGAGACGCTGGAGCGGCGCGGCATGCAGGTCGCGCGGGCGGGCGCGGACGCCGACGCGGTGGCGCTCGCCACGCAGGTGCGGCCGAACCTGGTGGTCATGGACCTGATGCAGGTACGCAGACGGCGCGCGGGCATCATCGACTGGCTGCGTGCGAACGGGCAGCTCAACCGCACTCCGCTCGTCGTCTACACCTCGGCGGAGCTGAACCGGGCCGAGCTGCCGCGGCTGTCGTCGGGGGAGACGGTGCTCTTCCTCGCGGAGCGTTCGACGAGCCCGGAGGTGCAGACCCGCATCGTCGACCTGCTGGCCAAGATAGGGACGAACTGACCGGAAGCCGAGCCTCGTGACGGTGCGGCGAGCCTCGTGACGGTGCGACGAGACCCTGACGGTGCGGCGAGACCCGTGACGGTGCGGCAAGCCCTGGTCGGACGGCAAGACCCCTGACGGGACGGCAGACCTCCTGGCCGGACGGCAGGCCGCTGGCAGGGAGGTGCCGCGACGTATGCAGACGGCCGCCCTCTGGGTGAGGACGGCCGTCTCGCGTCAGACGGCGACGCCGCTCAGATCCGGGTGACCTCCAGCTCTCCGTCGGCGTACTGCTTTCGGATGACCTTCTTGTCGAACTTGCCCACGCTGGTCTTGGGCACCGACTCCACGACCGACCACCGCTCCGGCAGCTGCCACTTGGCGATCCTGGCCGCCAGGAAGTCCTTCAGCGCGGCCAGTTCGGCCTTGGCCCCGTCCTTCCACACCACCGTCGCCAGCGGCCGCTCGCCCCACTTCTCGTCCGGCACCGCGACCACGGCCGCCTCCGCGACCTCCGGGTGCGCCATCAGCGCGTTCTCCAGTTCCACACTGGAGATCCACTCTCCACCGGACTTGATCACATCCTTCGCCCGGTCGGTCAGCGTCAGATACCCGTCCGGGCTGATCACACCCACGTCCCCCGTCTTCAGCCACCCGTCCTCGCTGAACTTGTCCTCGGGACGCAGCGTCTCCGCCTCGGCGCCGCCGTAGTAGCCGCCCGCGATCCACGGGCCGCGCACCTCCAGCTCCCCCGCCGAAGCCCCGTCCCAGGCCAGCTTCCTGCCGTCCGGGCCGATCAGCCGCGCCTCCACGCTCGCCGGGAACTTGCCCTGGGTGAGGCGGTACGGCATCTCCTCCTCCGCCGACAATCCCGCCGGGGGACGCGCCATCGTGCCCAGCGGCGAGGTCTCCGTCATCCCCCAGGCGTGGCACAGTCGCACCCCGAGCTTGTCGTAGGCCTCCATCAGCGACGGCGGACAGGCCGAGCCCCCGATCGTCACCTGCCGCATCGACGACAAGTCACGGGGTCGGGCCGTGACCTCCGCCAGCAGCCCCTGCCAGATCGTCGGCACCGCGGCCGCATGGCTGGGCTTCTCCTGCTCGATCATCTCCGCCAGCGGGGCCGGCTGCAGGAAGCGGTCCGGCATCAGCATCCCGATGCCGGTCATGAACGTGGCGTGCGGCAGCCCCCAGGCGTTCACATGGAACTGCGGCACGACGATCAGCGAGGTGTCCTCGTCCGTCAGCCCCATCGACTGCGCCATGTTCACCTGCATCGCGTGCAGATAGACCGACCGGTGGGAGTAGGCCACGCCCTTGGGGTCGCCGGTGGTGCCGGAGGTGTAGCACAGCGCGGCGGCGGACCGCTCGTCCAGCTCCGGCCAGTCGAACTCCTCCGGCCGGCCCGCGATCAGCTCCTCGTAGTCGTGCACCTGGGCCTGCGCGTCCGCGAGCGCCGAGCGGTCACCGGGGCCGGAGACCACCACATGCTCGACGGTGGGCAGATGCGGCAGCAGCGGGGCCAGCAGCGGCAGCAGACTGCCGTTGACGATCACGACCCGGTCGGCGGCGTGGTTGACGATCCACGCCAGCTGCTCCGGCGGCAGCCGCAGATTCAGGGTGTGCAGCACCGCACCCATCGAGGGGATGGCGAAGTACGCCTCGACATGCTGGGCGTTGTTCCACATCAGCGTCGCGACCCGCTGATCCCCGGTGATCCCCAGTCCGTCGCGCAGCGCGTGCGCCAGCTGCGCCGCCCGCGCCCCGGTCTCGGCGAACGTGCGCCGTTGCGGCTCCGCCTCCCCCGTCCACGTCGTGATCAGCGACGATGCATGCATCGTCGTCCCGTGTCGCAGGATGCGAGACACGAGCAGCGGTACGTCCTGCATGGTGCTGAGCACGGCGACCTCCCGGTGGGCGCTGGCTACGCGGCAGTAAAGGTTGGAGCAGATTCTGCTCACATACCAAGCGGTATGTCACTACCCGGAGGTAAGGAAATCGCCAGTCGATCTTGTAGGGGCCGGCATACGCGTCACCGCATGGGGGAGAGCTCCGGGTCCTCGCGGAGCTTGCCCAGCGCACGGGACACGGCGCTCTTCACCGTGCCGACGGACACTCCGAGCACCTCGGCCGTCTGTGCCTCGCTGAGGTCCTCGTAGTAGCGCAGCACGACCATCGCCCGCTGCCGGTCGGGCAGCTTCAGCACGGCGCGCCACATCGCGTCGTGCAGCGCCTGCCGCTCGGCCGGGTCGGGTGCGGGCGAGATCTCGCGCTCGGGCAGTTCCTCGCAGGCGAACTCGTCGACCTTGCGCTTGCGCCACTGCGAGGTGCGGGTGTTCAGCAGGGCGCGCCGGACGTAGCCGTCCAGCGCCCGATGGTCCTCGATCCGCTCCCAGGCGACGTAGGTCTTGGTCAGCGCGGTCTGCAGCAGGTCCTCCGCGTCGCTCGGGTTGGCGGTGAGCGAGCGCGCGGTCCGCAGCAGCACGGGCCCCCGCGCCCGTACGTACGACGAGAACGATGCGTAGGACACAAAGCGTGCGGTCGTCGGCTCGGCGGCCGTGGCAGCGCTTGTGCAGACAGGCGTGGTCATGGCTCAACGCTAGAAGCGGGCCGTGCCCCGCGGATCGGCCCCAGGTCCCGAAGCCTTGTCCCTCTCAGGTTGTACTGGGGGCCGTGGCCGCACCTCCTGAAGGTGGAGGCCTTCTCAGGGTCGCCACGCAGCGCAGCCGCCGCCACGCGCCGCCCCGCCCGGATGCCCGACGGCGCCGCCGCCGGGGCCGGTCGCCCCGCTCTCCGGCCCGGGTCGCCCCGCTCACCGGCCCGGAGTGTCCCGTCCTTTGGCCCCGCGGACCTGACGGCGTCCCTGCCGCCGGGCTCAGCCGTCCGCACTCAGGATCAGCCCCGACGTGGGCACCCCGGTACCCGCCGTGACGAGAACCCTCGCCGCACCCGGCGTCTGGTTCGGCGAGGTGCCGCGGAGCTGTCTGACCGCTTCCGCGATGCCGTTCATGCCGTGCAGATACGCCTCTCCCAGCTGGCCCCCGTGCGTGTTGAGGGGCAGCGCGCCGGAGGCGACGAAACCGGCCGCCTCACCGGGCTTGCAGAACCCGAACTCCTCCAGCTGCATCAGCACGAACGGAGTGAAGTGGTCGTACACGATGCCCACGTCGATATCGGCGGGCGCAAGCCCCGAGGTCTGCCACAGCTGCCGGGCCACCACCCCCGACTCCGGCAGCCCGGCCGGATCACCCCGGTGGAACCCGGTCATCTGCTCCTGCCCGCGGCCCGCGCCCTGGGCCGCGGCGACGATCACCGCGGGCGGCTGCGGCAGCTCACGGGCGCGCTCCACGCCAGTGACGACGATCGCCTGCCCCCCGTCGGTCTCCTGGCAGCAGTCCAGCAGCCGCAGCGGCTCCGCTATCCAGCGCGAGGCCGCGTGCTCGGCGAGGGTGATCGGCCTGCCGTGGAAGTACGCGGCGGGGTTGTTCGCCGCATGGCGGCGGGCGACCACCGCCACCTGACCGAACACCTCCGTCGTCAGCCCGTGGACATGGAGATAGCGCTGCGCCGCCATGGCGACCCAGGAGGCGGGGGTGAGCAGCCCGAACGGCATGACCCAGCCGAGCGCCGCGCCCTCCGCCGACGGCTCACGCCGCTGCACCCCGGCCCCGAAGCGGCGGCCGGACCGTTCGTTGAACGCGCGGTAGCAGACGACGACCTCGGCGATTCCGGCGGCGACGGCGAGCGCGGCCTGCTGCACGGTGGCGCATGCCGCGCCGCCGCCGTAGTGGACGCGGGAGAAGAACGACAGCTCGCCGATGCCCGCCGCCTGCGCGACGGTGATCTCAGGGCTGGTGTCCATCGTGAAGGTGACCAGTCCGTCGACGTCGCCGGGGGAGAGGCCGGCGTCGTCGAGCGCGGCCCGCACGGCCTCGACGGCGAGCTTCAGCTCACTGCGCCCGGAGTCCTTGGAGAACTCCGTGGCCCCGATGCCGGCGATCGCCGCCCGCCCGCCGAGCGCGTCCGCTCCCCGAAGACTCATACGATGACACCCCCCGCCGGGAAGTCCTCCGGCACGGACATGGTCACCGTGCCCGTGACATGGGCGCCGACGCCGTTCACGCCCGTGACCCGCACCGTGACCTCGCCGTCCGCGACCGAGACGACCGTGCCGCGCAACACCATGGTGTCTCCTGGATAGTTGGGCGCGCCGAGCCGTATGGCCACCTTGCGCAGCCGCGCCCGCTCGCCGAAGAAGTCGGTGACATACCGGCCCACCAGCCCGTTGGTGGTCAGGATGTTCATGAAGATGTCCGGGGCGCCCTTCTGCCGGGCGAGCTCGGGGTCGTGGTGGACGTCCTGGTAGTCGCGCGAGGCGATGGCTCCGGCGACGATCAGGGTGCGGGTGACGGGAACGGTGAGCGACGGCAGCTCGTACCCGGGGAGCACGGCCATGTCACACCACGCTCCCCCCACGCAGGGCCCGGAAGACCGGCAGTTCGAGCTCCTCGTCCACCTGCCGGAATTCCAGCCGCACGGGCATGCCGATGCGCACCTGGTCATACGGCGCCCCGACGACGTTGCCGACGGTGCGCACGCCCTCGGCGAGCTCGATCAGCCCGACCGCGTACGGGGGGTCGAAGGCGGGGAACGGCGGGTGGTGCATCACCACGTACGAGTAGACCGTGCCCGCGCCGCTCGCCCGGACCGTGTCCCACTGTTCGCAGCCGCAGCCGTTGCACCCCGGCAGCCAGGGGAAACGCAGGGTCCGGCAGCTCAGGCAGCGCTGGATCAGGAGCGTGTGCCCTGCCACGCCTTCCCAGAACCCGGCGTTGTCCCGATTGACCACGGGCCGCGGGCGACGGGGCTTCCCGGCGTCGTGCGCCGGGCGGGGGGCTGCAGGAGCTGCCGGGGCCTCAGGAGCTGCCAGGTCCTCAGAGGCTGCCAGGGCTGCAGGCGCGTACTTGAGGATGCGGAAGCGGTGTGTGCCGGCCGGCTCCCCATCGGCCCGGATGTCCGTCCGCGTGGTGATGAAGTGGCCTGTGCCCAGCTTGGTCGTCTTCCTTGGGGAGACGGATTCGATCACCGTGCGGAAGGTGATCCGGTCGCCGGGCCGGAGGGGCCTGAGGTACTCCTGCTCGCAGTCCGTGGCGACCACCGAGGTGCAGCCCGCCGCTTCCAGCAGGGCGAACAGCTCGTCCTGCGCTCCGCCGCCCGGTGAGTGCCCGGTGAGGCCGCCCATCGTCCAGGCCTGCAGCATCGTCGGCGGCGCGATCGCGCCGGAGCCGGTGTACGCGGGGTTGGCGTCGCCCATCGCCTCGCACCAGTGCCTGATCATAGGCTCGTTGACGATGTCCTTGCCGACGCCGGGGGCGGCCGCCGGCCGCCCCTCGTACGCCTTGAGCCGCCGGTGGAACGCCTCGTCGGCGGCCGCGTCGCCGCGTCGCCGCCCCTCTTCGTCCAGCGCCTCGGTCACCACATCACCGCCAGTCAACGCCGCTGCACTGAGGACTGTCTGACTGTCCGTCAGATCAAGTCCGGCTGTCAAGGCGGCGAGAACGCGCGGCAGCCTGCGCAACGGCGCCGAAGCACCGCCGCACAGGCTGCCGCTCACCCCTCGGTCACCCCCGCCGGGCCGTCGCGCTCACCACAGGTTCGTGAAGGTCACCACAGGTTCGTGAAGGTCACCACCGCGTTCACCTGCTCGACGTTGACGTCGTCGGCGTCGTTCACAGCGGCGGTGTTGTTCTGGTTGGTCGCGCCGGAGCCGTTCGCGACCTGTTGGGTCGTGGTGGAGTTGCCCTTGTTGTCGTCACCGACGCCGCTTCCGACGATGGCGGCCGTGATCGCGTTCGAAATCGATCCGTCGTCCGCACCCGCGCCGTTGTCGGCCTGGGCGACGCCCGAGAACATCAGGGCCGTCAGGGGCAGGGCGGCAACAGCGGCGAGAACGCGGGCGGTACGGATGCTTGCCATGTCTTTCCTCCATGAACCGGCACTGCGGAAGTGCGGATTGCTCGAAGTGAGCCTTGTTCCAAGGCAGTTGGCCGGCCGCCCCGGATCGTTTTCACGACGTCGCAAGATCAGGTTTGCCCACCGAACCCCCGGCGAACCACCCCTGACGGCATGATTCGCCCTCAAGCGTGATGACTTGTCGATAAACCCCTTTCATCACCTGAAAGCCCCCTGAAGTCCCGGATCGGGCGACCGGGCATGGCAGATCCACCCCCGGCCCGCGCCGCGCGCATCCTCTGCACCATCCGCACCCGCTGCCACGCCCGCACCCCGCGGCATGCCTGCGCCTGCCGTCACGCCCGCGCCGTCCTCCCCACGGCCGCGGTTTCGGCGCCGTCCGCGGCCAGCTGCGCCCAGGGGCGCTGCCGGCCGCCGCTCACCGCGGCGACCCCGGTCTCGTCGTAGCGGGACGTCGCCAGGGACCAGGCGAGATTGCCCGCCATCAGATGCCCCATGCCCTCCACATAGTGCTCGATGTGCCCGCGGACCTCCGCGGGCACGCAGCACCGGCTCAGCCTCCTCGGCAGCGATGCGGCGAGCTGCGTGAAACGGGCGGCCCGCGCATTGGCGAGCGCGGCGATGTGCTCTATGGCCTCCGCCGTCGTACATCCCCGCTGCGCGGTGCGGATGATCACGCTGTTGTTCACATCCCCGGCCGCCAGCTCCTTGCTCAGCGAGACGATGTCATTGACGAAGATCACCACATCGGCGGTGATCTCCCGCAGGTCCGGCAGCGGCGGCATGCCGTACAGCTCGTCCGGCAGGCTGTAGCCCCCGCACCGCTCGGTGAGGTCGAGACAGGGCTGCACACCGATGGAGTCCCGCCTGACCTCGAGGAAGCGCTCCAGGGACGGCAGGCGCTCCGCGTTCCGGTGCTGCGCCTCTCCTCGGTACGCGGCCATATAGGCCGTCCAGTGCGCCCGGAACCGGCGCTGCCAGCAGGCCGGCCGCCCCGCGACGGACCGACGCCAGATGTCGCGGAACGCAGTGACGAGGGGGCGGACGCCGCCGTCGGCGGGGACCACGGGAGGTCGGCGCACCCCGCGAGGAGCGCGCCAGTCGTGCTGCCGGGGCACGCCGTCCGGCGTCATCGTCCGCGCCAGGGTGCGCACCAGCCCTTCGACGGCGCCGGGCCGCTTCCCCAGCCAGCCGTCGAACTGGTCGTCGAAGATGAAGAACCAGGCGTTGAAGTCCGCGGCCAGCTCCAGATCGGCGGCCGTGGCGTCGGGGTAGAAATAGGCCATCAGCCGCTCCAGCCGGAGAGCGTCGTACTCCCCTGCTGCGGCGTCCCCCGTCAACAAGCCCATCCCCTGTACCCACTGCAGGGTATGACGCCGGGCGCGCTCCGCATGCGGACTGAAGCGCACGGGGAACGGGAGCCTGACGGCGGCGGTCCGCCGGGTGGGATCGGAACATGTCGAAGTCCGGCCGGACGACGGCGGAATGTTCGAATCGATCCGAGGACTTTCGGGAGTCGGTGCGTCCGCCATGAGTCCCCCTCGAGTCCCTGCACCTCTGCCGATCGACGGTGCAGGTCTGAGCGTTGTCCCCGCGCTACCAGGCTAGGCAGGTCATATGGTCTGCATACCCGAGCACAACCGGGCACGTGGAGCGCGAATCACGCGCGAACGACGGCGCACGCGCCCCTTCGCACCTAGGTGCACGCACGTGCGCCTGTGACAGGTGAAACCACAAGGAAGGCCCCGGTGTTACCAGATTCCGGCCCTTTCCGCGAGCAGATCCCGCGCACTGGACTACAGACCGTCTCGACGGGCGTACGCTTCGCTTATCCGAGACGAATCACGGCAGTTCGGCGACCCACGACTGAGATCCACCACGACACATACGCGACGTTCAAAGGAACGGATGTGGCCAACACGGGATACGGAGCGGGGCGACCGCACCGGCCACTGCTGGAACGTGACGGGGAACTGGCGGCACTCGACGACCTGTTGAGCGAGCTGTGCGGGTCGTCTCCCGGGTCCCGATCACCCGGCACGGGCGGATTGGCGGCATTCGCCGGACCGGCCGGACTGGGCAAGACCGTACTGCTCGGGGAGGTCCGCAGGCGGGCCGCGGCACGTGGCTGCACGGTGCTCTCCGCCCGCGGCGGCGAGCACGAACAGGGCATGGCGTTCCATGTCGTACGCCAGCTGATGCAGCCGGCGCTCGCGTCCGCCACCGAGGAGGAGCACCGCGCGATCCTGGGCGGCTGGTACGACATCGTCGCCCCCGCCGTGGGACTGGTGGCGTCGGGCACCGCCGGGGTGCCCGATCCACAGGGCGTGCGGGACGGCCTGGACTGGGTCGCCACGCGCTTCGCCGTGCAGCGCGCGCCTCTTGTGGTGCTGCTGGACGACGCCCACTGGGCAGATGCCGAGTCGCTTGCCTGGCTCACCGGCTTCGCGCCGCGGGTCGCCGAGCTGCCGATGCTGCTCGTCGTGGCCTACCGGCCCGAGGAACTCCCCGCCGACGCACTGGCCTTCGCCAGGCTGTCGGAACGACACGGCACGCGGCCCTTCGAACTCGTGCCGCTCACGCAGGGCGCAGTGGGCAGCATCGTCCTGGAAACCCTCGGAGAGGAGGCCGACGAGGCGTTCTCCCGCGAGGCCTGGGCGGTCACCGGCGGCAACCCCTTCGAAATCGTCGAACTCACCGCCAAAGTCGCCGACCACGGACTGAAGCCGCAGGCCATACACGTTCCGGAGCTGCGCGAACTCGCCTCCGCCGTGAAGGGCAGCGGGCTCGTCGAGCGACTGGAAAGGCTCGGCACCTCGGTCGTCCGCTTCGCCTGGGGCGCCGCGGTGCTGGGCGCCGACGCGACCCGCGCCCTGGCCGCGAGCGTCGGCGGACTGGGCTAGGCCGAATCCGCCGACGCGGTAGCGCGGCTGCGCGAGGGGCGCATCCTCGCCGCCCCGAACCCGGAGGCGCCCGACGACGACCGGCTGGAGTTCTTCCACCCGCTGGTCGCCACGGCGGTCTACCGGGCGATCCCGGCGACGTTCCGCGTCGCCATGCACGGCCAGGCGGCCATGATCACCTCCCGCTCGGGGCTGGGCGTCACCTCCACCGCCCGCCACATGCTGGAGATGCACCCCGAGAGCGACGCCTGGGTCGTGCAGACGCTGCGCGCCGCCGCCCGCGAGTACATACGCTCCGGCGCTCCCGAAGCAGCACGGCGCTGTCTGGCCCGCGCACTGCGTGAGCCGCCCGCCCTGGAGGAACGGGCCAGCGTCCTGTTCGAACTCGGCTGCTCCGCACTGCTGACGGAACCGACGACGACGGTCAACCATCTGCGGGCCGCACTGGAGGAGCCCGTCCTGGACCCCGCCCTGCGCGAGGCGATCGTCTACCGGCTGGCACAGGCCCTCGGCCACTCCGACCGCATGAAGGAGGCCGCGGACACCGTCGCCGAGGCCGCCCGCGAAGCCACCAACGCCAGGACCCGGCTGCGGATGCAGGCGGAGCAGTTCATGTGGAACGCCTTCCGGACCGACGAACCGGACTCCCCTGCCCGTTCCCGCCGACTGGCCAGGCTCGCCGAACACCTCAGCGGGCGGGGTCTGGCCGAGCGCTACATCCTGGGGCTGCGCGGCTGGGACGCCATGGTGCGCGGCGAACCGGCGGCCACCGCGCTCCACTATGCGCAAGCGGCCCTCGGCAACGGGCTGAAATGGACCGACGAGGAGTGGGGCTTCGAGGTCCCCGTGCTCGTCGCCCTCACCTTCATGTACTGCGACCAGCCCGGACGCGCCGAGGAACTCTTCAACAAGGGCATCGCGGAATGCGAGGAGAAAGGCTGGCGCGGAGCGCACCTGTCCTTCGGCTTCACCCTCCTCGGCTATATCCGCTACCGCCGCGGCCAGCTCGACGAGGCAGAGGGCCTGGTCCGCAGCGGGCTGCGGATCGCCGACCGGGTCGGCCACCAGCTGCCCGCCCAGTACTTCGCCATCGGCATCCTCATCGAGATCCTGCTCGCCCGGGGCCACACCCCGGACGCACAGAAGATCGCTTCCACCTACAGCTACGGCGAGATCGTGCCCGGCGCCGTGGTCTATCCGGACTCCCAGACCGTCTACAGCGAACTGCTGCTCGCCCTCGGCATGCGCCGGGAAGCCGAACAGCAGCTCGTCCAGGTCGGCGAACGCCTCGAACCACGCGGCATGCGCAACCCCGCCTGGTGTCCCTGGCAGCTCCATCTGGCCGAGACCCTCAAGAACACCGACCCCGAGCGGGCCCGGAGGTACGCGGACGAAGGCGTCCGCAGGGCGCGCCGCTTCGGCACCCAGGGCGCCATCGGACAGGCGCTGCGCGCCACCGCGGCCGTGGCACACGGCGAGGAGCGGCTCACCCTGCTCGCCCAGTCCGTCGAGCACCTCGAACGCTCACCCGCCGGCTACGAACTGGCCTGCGCGCTCGTGGACCACGGCATCGCCCTGCGCCGCGCGGGACTGCCCCGCGACGCCGCCGAACAGCTCCACCGCGGCCTGGAAGGCGCCGTCCAGTGCGGCGCGGACGGCCTCGCCGCCCGCGCCCGCGAACAACTGGACAAGTCCGGCCTCTGGCCCCTCCATCCGCGCACCACACCGGCCGACTCCCTGACCACACAGGAGAAGGCAGTCGCCGAATGGGCCGCCCTCGGCTGGTCCACGACCCGCATCGCGGAAGCCCTGGGCACCCAGAACCCCGTGGTGACCCGCCTCCTGTCGGACATCTACCGCAAGGTCGGCTCGGACCACGCGGGCCTCCCCCACCTGATCGGCAAACAACCCGCCCGCTCCCCGATCCGCCTCCCTGACCCACCATCCTCCTGAGCCAACCCACAAGGGCGTGCCGCCCGGTGGACGGCACCCCTTTGTGCACCCCCTTGTGCACACCCGTTCCCCGTCTGCTCCCACCGCGCCCTGCCAGCCATCCCGGCGGCGGCCGCAGCACCCGTCTCGGAAACCGGTAGAGTCGCGCTCTTCGGCTGGCGGGAGCCACCCGGAGTCCCCCTGAGGCTGTGCCGACGCCGATGAACCCCGAAGACACTCCCCCACTTCTCCGACTCGACCGTGCTCTGGACTGCTTGGCCATCACCTTTCGCGGAATGACCGCCCGCAGCGACGAGACCCAGTGCGACTGCCACTGGGGCAGCGAAGAAGAGCTCGCCCGGCTGAAGGTCCCGGATGTGGAGCTCGACCCGGACCTGCTCCATCGCACCTGGAGTGCCCCCGACTGGAACGACCACGGCGCGGTGCTGCGCCGTATCCTTCCTCAATTCGCCAGAGCGCTGGTCACCGGCCTTGTAGAGCCCATGTTCGGCATGGCCGAGGTCGGCCATGCGTTCGCCCGCGGCAGCTGGCGGGAGTGGCCGGCGCGCCAGACCGTTACCGTGTGGGAGTTCCTGCATGCCTGGTGGGCGCACAGCCTCACCCAACCGAAACCCGCCGTCCCCGTGCACGAGCTCCTCGCACTGTGCGCCGAAGCATCCGGCACGCTCAGGCCATGGCTCAGCGCCTGGGAAGCACTCGACCACCGCACCGCCGACCGCCACCTGGCCGATGCGGCCGCCCACTGGGAGTACGAACTGCTGGGAGACCGACTCCCATGGGACGCGTGGGACAACGCAGACGCTCTGCGCACCGAGCTCTCTGCCTGGCTGGTCCGCCACGCCCCCACCCGGCTGCAAGCCCAGGACGTCCCCGAAGAACTGCTGCACCGAATCCGGCTGATGGGGCTCACGGGGCCCGCTCGCTGGGAAGACCCTCACTGGCCCGACCACCGCTACTGAGCCGGCTCCACCGCGCCGCCTAGCCGAGTGGCACACGCTTCAGCGCCCCCGCCCCCCGCCCGGCGCACCCAGAACCCGACCCGGCCTTCGCCGCCATCAATCCGAACCCGACCGAACCGGCCCGCCACTGGCCCACAGCCCTTGATCAGACTCGGGGCACGGGCGAGAAACCGTGGGACGACTCGCATACATCAGGGGTGCCGTCCATCGGACGGCACCCCTGCTGACCTGGGCCTTGTGGCTCCTGTGGCGGTGGGTGTGGGATTTGAACCCACGGTGGCTCGCGCCACGACGGTTTTCAAGAGCGCTGCCGTCCGAGCGCCTGCATCGCTCTGACCTGCGCGAGAGCGCTGTACGCGGCCTGGAAAGCTCAGTCTGGCCCACACATGGCCCATTGGGATGCCATATGCGAGGGCACGGCAACCGATTGACACGGTCCCGGGAGTTCCATCGAGCCCCAGGGTTGGCATCCTGCGGCCCGTACCCACGGGATCCGTGCGCAGCTGCCGTGATGCACTGCCGTTGGTGTCAGCGTCAAGTCAGATACTTCCCCAGTCCACTCTGGCAGCCGCCCAGCAGGCAGGCACAGTTTCGGGCCCGGCATACGACGAACGCCTGTGGGTAGCAGCGAGGCTCAAGACTCCGCCTGTAGAGACAACTTCAAAGCTGCCGCAACCACCGGCGTCAAGCGATAGCATCCCGCTCATGACGCTCCGATCCATCACGGTAACGAAGCTTTTCGGTGAACTTGACCACTATATCCCGCTGCGGGTAGCAGAGGGCTTGACGTTGCTTCACGGCCCAAATGGAGTCGGCAAGACTTCCATCTTGAAAGCCGTCGACGCTCTTTTCAATCAGCAATTTTCAAAATTGCGGTCTATGCCCATCGAGAAGCTCGGCGTGGAGTTCTCGGAGGGGGGGCTAATCGAGGTCTCTTGGCAGACGCCCAAGCCAGACAGGGGACCCCAGTCTCTTTCCACGGCCAAGAACCTCGTATTCCACTACCATCCACATCACGGGCGGGGTGTGCGCTGGGTATACGAGGGCATCTCTCGACGTGAGATCGATTTTCCGTTGGCGGCGATCGACGATTTCGTCCCCCACCTGTCCAGGATCGGCCGATCCGAGTGGCTCGATGCGCACACGAATCGCTCACTCGATCTCGATGACGTACTGCACACCTATGGACAAATGATTCCTTTCGGTCGAAGGAAAGGAAAACCGACGCCAGATTGGCTAAGAAGGCTACTCTCCGATAACCCAGTGTATTTGATCGAAGCGCAACGGCTTGTTTCGACGGGCGATCCTTCTGGTCGCGTAAGTAGGCCCAAAGCCGAACAGATGCAAGTGGCCACCGTCTCGTTGTATAAGAGGGATCTGGCTGCAAAGATCCGAAACACCCTAGCCGATTACGCCGATTACAGCCAATCCCTCGACAGCACATTCCCCAATAGACTCCTCTCACGCTCCAGCCCATCGGGTCCACGAGATCAAGAGGTAAGGGATCGCTATACCCAGCAAGCCGAGCGTCGAAAAAAGTATGTCGAGATTGGATTGCTTGACGCAGGGGACGTTCTACTGTTGCCAGAGAATTTGGACGACCACGCGCTTGGCGTCTTGGGTGTTTATCTGGATGACATCGATGACAAGTTGACTAGGCTAGATGACCTGGCTGGTCGACTCGAGCTTTTTCTTGACATCGTAAATCAGAAACTTAGGCGGGTATATGTTGAGGTGGATCGCGAAAATGGCCTCGTAGCCAAGACCAGGAAGGAGGAGGCGGAAATTGCACTGGAATCCCTAAGCTCAGGCGAGCAACAAGAAATCGTCATCGCTTATGGACTGCTATTTCGCGAGCAGGCCGGCACTTTGGTACTAGTGGACGAGCCCGAACTCTCGCTGCACGTCAGTTGGCAGCTTGACTTTATCCCAGATCTCCTGCGCATCGCACAACTGGCGCGGTTGAATTTCATCGCAGCGACGCATAGTCCACAGATTATCAATGATCGTTGGGATTTGACTGTCGCCTTGAGCGATGGGGCCTGATCGGTATGCACGATCTGATTACTGCAGACACCATCGCCAACCAAATTTCCATGCTCCGCATGACGATGCGTGGACCTATCGTTCTGGTCGAAGGAAAGACGGATACACGAGTCTATCGGCGGTTTTTCCTTCCAGCGCCACACGTTCGAGTTATCTATTGCAACGGGAAGCCCATACTTCGGGAGGCGATGGCAAAAGTCCACAGTCGCCGTATGCACCATGGAGTGGTTGGGATCTGTGATGCTGACTACGAGAGGCTAATCGGGCAGCATCACAGCGAGAGCACTTTTTATGCAGACTGGCACGACGCAGAAATTATGATCTGTCACTCCGATGCGTTCGACCGAGTCCTTGAGGAATTGCTTGATCGGGAACCGGCACCTTCGGAAAAGCAGGCAGTACGAAACGAGCTGATGAAAGTCGCCTCTACTGTCGGGGCGATACGCCTATGGAATGAGCAAAATAGAGCGTCGCTGAAATTTCACGGCGTTGACATCGGTAAGCACTTGCTCGATCGGCGACAGTTCGACATAGATGGATATGTATCAGAGCTTCTCGATAACAGCCCCTACGCCACTGTGAATGGCAGCGACTTGATCAGTGTCGCTTCCAGTGGAGGGCACCTTAGTGCTGGCGCGGAGCTGGCGTCTGGTCACGATTTTTGTGCGCTTCTCGCTTCGGAGGTGAGGCGGGTGAAATCTGATGATGACACTCGAATCGAGTCGACGATGGTGGAGGCCATGCTTCGCTTGAGCTTTGATAGCGAATGCTTCGCAAAGACCGAACTAGCTGTCCACCTCTCGCGATGGGAGCAGGTAAGCGGCATGGATCTCATGAGGGACGAAGCTTGCCCAGCGTTGTGATCAAGAAGGGGATGCCGGAAGATCCTGCGCCGTACGCCGGGAACCAAGCCGAGGAACCGACCGCCCCAGCCATGCCGGGGTTCACGCCCCATCAACCCTTCGCCGGCCGACAGGCCGTGCCAAAGCGGGGCGCAGACAGGAGCGCGGCCCGAGCCGTCGGCCCGGCGACGCCGCGCCGTACGCGACGAGGCGCCTTGACAAGGTAGGGAAGCTCGCGCCGCGGAGAGGCCGACGTGGCTCTGCTCAACTTGAGCCGGATGGGCGCCAAGGACGCGATGGAGCGAGACGGCTCGTGAATCCTGCCGCGCAGAGGCGCTCATAAGCCGCTCTGACGGATGCGGGGATCTCCTGGCCCACCATAAAGCCTTGTTCTGGGTAGATCAGCAAACGTTGCTGGGCTCCTACGAGCATGTCCAACACGAGGTGCGGGTCCCCGATCGAATCGACGTACTCCACGAGCGTCATCGGTGCGGAGGCGCTGACGATCTCGACGTCCGGCCAGAGTTTGCGCGCGGTCGCGTGGGCCCGGCGTTCCTCGTACGGCTTGCTGATGAGAAGGACGGACGAGACGTCCACCCCCCACTCCTCAAGCAACGCCCGCGAGAAGCGGATGTTCTCGCCGGTGTTTCGTGCGTTCGGTTCGACAAGGATGTCGTCCGCCGGCACGCCCAGCTCTAGGGCCCGCTCTCGATAGTGCTCCGCCTCGCCGCGAGGCATGCGCTCCTGGGTGGTGCGGCTCGTAGCGCCCGTGAAGACAATGAGCGGCATCATGTCGCGCCGGTAGAGATCGACTGCCACATCGGCCACGCCCAGATCGTGGCTGCCCAGTCCGATGCCTACTGAACAGGGGCGCGGATCGTGGTGCATTTGCTGGTAGTCCCATAGAAGTTGGGCGTCGGACCACGCCTGTGCCGAGATCATGCCGTCACCTCCCCCTGAGCCGAGTCGGGCACCTTGAAGTCGTACTCCCACGCAAAGCGCGAGGCGGCGTGGATGCCGATGGCGAACTCAACAACCGTGCCGTCAGCCGTGAAAGTGGTGCGGTGCAGCTCCACAACCCACTCGCCGGGCGCCAGCTGGAGGAGCTTCGCCTCTTCCGTCGTGGGGACACGCGCAAAGAGCTGCTCTCGCATGTGGTCGATCTCGTATCCAGCGTCATACAGAACGCGGAAGCCGCCGCCGCGGCCTGCCGGGCCGGGCGAGGGGTCAACGATGCGCGTGCCCTCAACGTGCTCGGGCCGGTAGTAGCTGGTCAGCGTGTGCGTAGGCTGGTCACCCTCCTTCACCAGGCGGGCACGCGCGTACACGTCGGCGCCGACCGGCAGGCCGTGCGCATCAGCAACCGCCGGCGGGGCTTCAACACGGGAGACCGTCTGCGTCTGCTCTCCGCGACGGTATGAACGTCCCGATGCCACCCGGTCGGCGATGAACGCCACCTGATCACCGTCGCGCCACTTCGCCTTGTCGTACCGAGCGATGCCGAGTCGTTTCAGCGGAGCCTGCTGCCGCACCACCGTGCCGTGGCCGCGTGACGAGGTGACCAGCCCTTCCGCTTCCAGCGCCTTGTAGGCCGCGTGGACCGTGGACTTTGAGCCCTCCCCGGCCTCGACGAGGTCTCTGATGTGGGGCAACTGCTGACCGGGCGCGTACTCGCCCGACCTGATCCGGTCCGCCAGCTTGTCCGCCAGCTCCCGCCACTTCGGTGCCATTCGAGCCTCCTCTCGACGCAACCAGTCAAACACAGTCCCAGGACTGTTGACAGTCCTGGGACTACGGGTGCATTGTCTCACTAGCGGCCACGTAGTCCCAGGACTACGGAGCTGCTGCGCTCCGATGGGCCTTCTTTGGGCTGCTCGGACCTTGCTCAACAACTGGACAGCGTGATCCACCGCAGCACCACGGCCGTGAGGACGCCGGCCGAGACGAGTGGAGAACAGCCGACCGAGACCGGGCCCGCGTCACAACCGGGCCCCACACCC
The DNA here is from genome assembly GCF_029846775.1 of Streptomyces chengmaiensis. Lineage (NCBI taxonomy): Bacteria > Bacillati > Actinomycetota > Actinomycetes > Kitasatosporales > Streptomycetaceae > Streptomyces > Streptomyces chengmaiensis. The sequence continues at coordinate 183,530 of NZ_JARWBG010000004.1, read as the reverse complement.
CGTGCAGGGGGACACGCCATCGGCTCTAAAGAACCGCGTGGCCGACATTGACGCCGCGACGCGCCCCGGGAACCAGACCTCCCCGGGGTCAGCGGACCACGCGAATCGGAGGTCTGAACGACCGCGCAGCAGACGCTGCGGCCGGTTGCCTCCGCTGCTCGTCTCGTACGAGCGCTGAGGGGAGCCGGATCTACCGACTTCAACGGCGTGCGGCCCCGGTGTTGGAGCACCGGGGCCGCTTCTTTGAGCCGTTCCTACGCGAGAGGAACACGACTCATGGAGCACATCGGTGCTGTTCAGGCGGTTGTTACCGCCCTCGACTTTGACTGCGAGCCCACGGCCGCGGAGTTGGACGCGATCGAACTGGAGATGCCGGTCATCACGGCGGAGCTGGAGCTGCTGGACGCGCAGATCGTCACGCTGGACCGGGAGCCGTCGCCGCTGGACGTGCGCCGGATCCGGCGGGCGCGCCGGCGGGTGCTGGTCGCCCGCCGTGAGCTGACCAACCGGGGCGTGGCCGGTGCGCCGGAGGTGGCGTGATGGCCGCCGCGTTCACGGCGCAGATGTCGCGCCGCCGGGGCCGGTGGCGTCTGTATGTGGTGCTGCTCAACACGTGTGTGGCGTGGCCTGAGCGGGACCTGGGCGGCGGTGCGGTGGTGCTGACTGTTCAGGCGCGTTCACGGGCGCTGAACGCGCTCGGCTACGCGCTCACGGACGGGGCGCGGTGGGAGTGGACCGAGGACAGCGAGAGCCCTGACGACCCGTCGTCGGCGGTGCTGCTGATCGCGTCGGTCACGGTGCGGGAGGCGACGTGGTGAACAGTGTTCAGATCCGTTCAGCCGAGCGTGCGTTGTCGGTCGGGACGTGGCTGATCGTGGCGGGGGCGATGCTCTACTCGATCCTCACGGTCACCCCGCTCGCCGCCGCGCACACCCCTGATGAGTGGGACTGGACCGCGCCGATTCTGCCGCTGGTGGTGGACGCTGCGGTCGTCATCGTGGTCCGCCTCGATGCCGTCCTGGCCCGCCTGGGCGGCAACGGCGGGCGGTGGCCGGTCGTGCTGCGCTGGATGACCGGCTGCATGACCCTCGCCCTCAATGTGGCCGACTCCGCACTTAGGAAAGACCTGGTCGGCGTGGCCGTGCACGCGGTCGCGCCGCTGCTGCTGATCGTCACGGCAGAGACCGGACTCGCCTACCGCCGCGCCATCACCGCCGCTCTGGACGCGCAGGAAGCGCAGCAGAAGGCCGAGCAGACCGAGCGTGAACGCGCGGCGCAGCAGCGGCGTGAGGCGGCCGAGCAGCGGGCCCGCGAGGAACGCGAGCACGCCGCCGCGCTCGCCCGTGAACAGCGCGAGCACGAAGCCCGCCTCGCCCGTGAACAGACCGAGCGGGAGGAGGCGGCACGGCGCGAGGAACGCGAGCAGCGGGAGACGCGGGAGCGTGCCGATCGTGAAGCCCGTGAACACCGTGAACGCGAGCGTGAACAGCAGCAGCGCGAGCGTGAACAGCTTGAACGACAGGCCGCCCAGCGCCGCCAGGAGGAGCAGCAGCAGCGCGAGGAAGCCGCCCGCCGTGAACGTGCGGCACTGCTGTCCGGCGGCCCGGTGAACGAGAAGCTGCCCGAAGACCACGCGCGCCGGATCGTGCACGCCGCGTTCGGTGAAGGGCTTCCGGTGCGGTCGGCTGCCGAGCTGTGCGGCTGGTCCATCGGCTGGGTCTCCACCCGCTACCAGGAGCACCGCGACGCGGTCGCCGGCCGGACGCTTGAAGGCGCGACGCCGTGAGCACGCTGCCCACCTTCCGGTGGCGGCTCGCCCCGGACGGCTACGCCACCTACCGCCAGCTGCGCACCCTCGGGCTGCGGCCCGGCGGACAGGACGTCGCCGCCGAGCTGCAGCGCCCGCGCCGCCGTCGCGGCCCGCTGGTCGCCCACCTGTACCGCATCGATGAGGCCAAGCCCGTCCGGCCCATGACCCCGGCCCGCTGGGCGGCTCTCGCCAAGGCGAACGCCGCACAGCGCATCTGTCCGAACTGCCGCCGCGACGCCGGGTACCGCATCCCGCGCTCACTCGGCATGTGCACCCCCTGCCACGACTCACCCACCCTCGCCGCCTGACACGACAGGAGAACACCCCATGAGCAGCCAGACTCAGCAGAGCACCGCCCCGGCCGCCACGAACCAGGGCAGCCACCACTACGTGCTCACCCTCGAACTCCCCGGCCGGATGTCCAGCACCTGGTACGGCACCTTCACCCCGACCCCCGGCGCCAGTCGGCACGACGTCTTCACGGCGCTGCGGAACCAGATCGGTGAGCAGAACCCGGAGCTGTCCACGGGCAACGTCGTCTTCTTCTCCCTGGAGCCGAACCGGCTCTGACCTGCACCGCACCACCCCATGAGCAAGGCCCGGACGCGCTGCCTTCCCAAGCCCGCGTCCGGGCCTTTGATCTCCCGAAGGGAGTGCACACAGCATGACCGACACCACCATCACGCCGGTAGCGGGCCCCGACGCCCCGCCGGACATCACCCCGCCCCCGGCACCCGACCCGGTGCCCGCCCCGGCCGCTGCCGACGTCGACCACACGCCGGGCGGGTGGCCGGTCGTCCCGCTCGCGTTGACCGGGACGAACGCCACCACGTCCGTGATGGCCGCTGCCGCGATGGTCGGCGGCCCGGCCGCACTCGCCGTCGTCGCCACCGGCGCGGTCGTACTCGGCACCGCCGCCGCAGCCCGCAACCGCCGCGACCAGAAGGGCAAGGGTGCCGCTCGCGGCTACCGCACGGGCACAGCAGCCGGAGCCGCACGCGCGCGGCGACCGGGTGCCGGGCGGGTGCCGGGCCAGTCCCGTACCGGAAGCGCCGGCACCACCAGGGCCGCTGGTCGCGGCTGGGGTAAGCCGCGCACGGCTGCGATCGGTTCCCTCACCGGCACCAAGTCGGAAGGGCTGAACCGCGGTGGTCGCAAGGCTGCCGCGGGGTCGCCGTCCGCTGCGTCCGGCAAGAACAGGGGCAAGGTCGGGCAGGTCAAGGCGCTGCGGGAAGCGGCCCGGCAGTCGTCGCCGTCGCGGGCCGCTCGCCGGAACGAGACGACGGGCGCGCGGCGCTCGGTCGCTGATACCCGGCGGCAGGCGAAGGCCGACCAGCGGTCCGCCGGCCTGGCCGCTAAGGGCCCGGTCGGTCGGGCCGTGGGCAAAGCCGCCGGACGCGTCGGGAAAGCCCGCGGCGCGGCGATAGAGCGTTCCCGTAAGGCGCGTGACCAGCGGGCCGCCGGGCAGGTCGCTGCCGAACGTGATCAGGCGCGCAAGGCACCGGCCCGCCAGAAGGCGCGTAAGGCGCTGCTGCGGTCGGCGGCCCGGTTCCAGCGCCGCCGCCTGCTCGCCGCGCTGCTGGCCGGTGCCCTGGGTCTGGTCGGTCTGATCACGTCCCCGATCGGCCGCAAGCTCGGGCTCCCCTGGCTCATCCACCCCGGCCGCCGCCTCTACGCCCGGATGATGCGCACCGCCGCCGAGCAGCGAGAGCAGCGCGACGAGGCCACCCTCGCCGCTCTGCAGGACGACGAGGCCGCCGCCGACGCGGAAGCGAACGACGCCGAGCAGATCGGGGACACGGCCGAGCGTCCGGCCGGTGTCGTCCCCGCCGCACCCGACAGCAGCACGACGAGTGAGGGAGAGATCGTGTCCGGTTTCCGGTTCGAGGAGTACGCGGCGGAGATGGAATCCGCCGCCAACAACTACGACCCCGACAACGCCATGGAGATCCTGGCCATGGTCGAAGGACTGCCCGCCGCGCTGACCAGCGTGGCGAATGTGATGCGGATCCTCGCCGAGCGCGCGGACTCGGAGTTCCCGCTGGAGAAGGAAGTCGCGGACGGCTTCAACGACATCTTCGGCGCCTTGATGAGCGCGGTGGCGGTCGCGGAGGACATGGGCCCGCTGTTCCGCACCGCGCACGAGCAGGACATCGCCCGCCACGAGGACCCGCGCAACGGGCCCGAGGCCGAGAAGGGATGGAACGTCTGACCATGGCAAACAACACCGCCACGAACACGGGGCCGGTGTGGGACTGGGCGGCCGGTCACGGACCCGTGACCGGCGCTCTGTCCGCCACCACCGGATGCCTCGCCGTCGCCACCACCGGCGCCGCCGCCGGAATGCCGCCCGGCTGGGCCCTCGCCATCGGCACGGCCGGAGCCATCGGCCACACCGTCACCAGCCTGCGCGAACGCCTCTCCGCCCGCACGATCGGGATGCGCGCCGCCTCCTGGCTTATCGGCGCCGGGTGGACAACGTGGGCCATGACTACCGGCCCGCTCAACTGGGCCGCCCTCGGGTCCCTGGCCACGTTCGGGGTCGGCATGGGGGCCGCCGCCCGCGCCACCCTCCTGCGCGAAGAGGCGCGGGAGCTGGAGGCCATCGCCGCTGCTGAGCGGCAGATCTCGCGGGAGCTGTCCGCCGAACGTCGGGCGATCGCCACCGAGTGGGTCGACCGGATCAAGCGCGTATGCGGCATCACCGTCCGGGTGCTCGCAGTCGAGCAGTGGCCCACGGGTGCCGGGTTCACCATCGACGCCGAACTCCCCGCCGGCGGCACCACCTACGACAAGATCGCCCGTGAGTCGGCGCGGCTGTCCGCCGACGCACGCCTGCCGCACGGCTGCACCGCCACCGCCTCCCAGGGCATCGACCAGGGCCGCGTCCTCATCGACGTGACCACGGTCAACGTGCTCGCGGCCGAGGTCACCTACCCCACCGACTACGGCCCCCTCTCCCTGCACACCGGGATCCCGTGGGGGCTGCGGACGAACGCGGACGAGGTCCGCGCCTACCTACGCGAGCAGTGCGCGCTGGTCGTCGGGCCGACCGGCTCGGGCAAGACGAACATGGTCCACACGATCCTCGCCGGGTTCGCCCGCACCACCGACGTCCTGACCTGGGTGATCGACCTGAACGCCGGATCGGCCGGCCTGCCCTGGGTACGACCCGCCCTCGCGGGTGACGGGGAGGGGATGCGGCCCGGCGTGGACTGGCTCGCCTCCACTGCGGAGGAAGCCGAGCTGATGCTCGATGCGGTGGTGCGGGTCGCCAAGCACCGGAAGATGGCCTACCAGGACCTCATGTCGAAGGCGAACACGGACCTGCTGCCCGTCAGCGCGCAGATTCCGCAGATCATGCTGGTCATCGATGAGGGCGCGGAGATCCTGGCCGGTACCGACAAGGAATCCCGCAAGCTCGCCGCCAAGATCCTGGAAGTGATCCGGATCGCCCGCGCCATGGGCATCCGCACAGTCCTGACCGCGCTCGGAGCCACCGGGGCCGTGCTCGGGAACCTGATGATCCGCCGGGAAGCCAAGGTCCGCGTTGCCCTGACCGGTGGCGAGACTGAGGGCATGGACCTGGGCAAGCAGTTCCCCGGCTCTCGCGGGCTGCGCGTCGACCAGGCCCCGTACAAGGGCGCCGGGTTCATGGGCACCCCCGAATCGGCCCCGGCGCTGTTCAAGTCGTGGCGGATCCTGCCCAACCAGATCCGCGACATCGTCGCCGCCACATCCGACCGGCACCCCACCCTCGACACCGTCTCGAGCAAAGCGGCCGGGCCCGAGTACGCCCGCCGCTGGGACCACGCCCGCACCGCATGGATGCGCGACGACCAGCCCGCGCCCCCCACACAGCGGGAAAATGGCAGCACGGGCGGGCTGAATCTCTCCGCGCTCCGCGATGAGCAGCGGCCCGCGCGCACGTCCGCCGAGGAGGAGCTGGCGCGCCGGTTCCGCGAGCAGATCGACGCCCAGTTCGCCACCGCCCCCGAACCCGGCACCACCGAGCCGGGCGCGGCGACGGAGCAGCCGCCCACGGCGGCCGGGCTGAACCTGTCCGCTCTGCGGGGTGAGGACAACGCCGCGAAGGATGCCGCGCTCGCGCTGCTGCTCGCCGCCGGCCCGGAAGGAACCGGGGCGTCCGCGATCGCCCGAGCGCTCGCGGACGAGCACGGCACCACCCGGCAGACCGTCGTCGGATGGCTCAAGACGTGGACCGACGACGGCACCGCCGTCCGTGTCGGAGCGGGTACCAAAGCCCGCTACGTCCACCATCGCCACGCCCCCGAAGCGTGAGCCCTTGTCACCTGTCACCCGCGCCCGCAGGAACGCCCCCGGGCGGCTCTGTGAGGGCCGGAAACGGCTTGTGACCTGCAAGGCGACAAGCGACAAGACAAGACAAGCGACAAGCCGCACGACAAGGCAGACGACAAGCGACACGACAAGCAAGGCACCGGGCAGCACCCCACGGCGGGGTGCTGCCCTCCGTCGTTGAAGGGACCCCGTTGTGCCCTCCCAGACCCCGTACGAGATCACCACCGTCCCTGCGCAGCCGTCCGTCCGGCACGATGAGATGCTGCCGCACGAGATCCCGCCCGGCGTTCAACTCGTCACCCTGCCGGGCGGTATCCGCACCCTCGCCTACACCCAGTCCCTGGCCGCGCCCGCGCCTCAGCCGGTACCGGTCGCGCAGCCGATTCCGACGTGGGCCAAGACCACCGCTCTCCTCGCGCCGACGATCGGGAGCGGCGTCGCCGCCGGCGGCATCGGCCTCTCCTACGCCGCACCGGGACTGATCGCCATGAGCCAAGCCCTGTGGGCCGCCGTCGCCCTCATCGCCGCCGGAGCCATCGCTCTCCCCCTGCTCCTCGGCACCGCCCGCCGCAGCCGCGGCCGGGCCGCCCCCACGCAGATCACACAGAACATCACCGCCACCGGCCTCTTCGGCCGCGCCAACGGAACCATCAACCACCGCTGAGGAGACGACAGTGCCCCGACTGCGCATCCGCCGGGTTACCTGGCCCCGGCCCCGCGCTCATCCTCGCCGACACGCCCCGCCCCGACTGCGCCAACTGCGCCGGGGAGAGCGGCTTCGAGCACGACTACGGCGACTACGAGACCGGCGAGTACGCCGGAACCGACTGGGAGCCCTGCCCCTGCTGGAACGAGGACCGCACGTGGGTCCTGCTCCCGCTGCCGCGCCTGCCACGTCGTCGTCGCACGCACACGGACCCGTGGGGCCCCGGCGGCTACAGCGACGAACCGCCCTTCTGACAAGCCGAGAGCGGCCCCCACTCACGCCAATGAAGCGGGGCCGCTCTCGTCCGCCAGCACTTCTCACAGAACTGGAGACAACTAGCATGACCCATGACCGCAAGTCCGCGCTGCTCGCCGCAGCGCTCGACGCCGCCGCTCGCGGCTGGCCCGTCCTGCCGCTGGTGCCCAGCGGCAAGCGCCCCGCGCTGCACGGAGAGAACGCCTGCACCCGCACCGGCCCGTGCGCCGGCGGGCACGTGAAGTGGGAGCAGCGCGCCACCAGCGACCCCGACCGCATCCACGCCGCCTGGTCCGCAGGGGCGTTCAACGTCGGCATCGCCACCGGCCCCGCCGGACTGCTCGTGATCGACCTCGACAAGCCCAAGACCAACAGCAATGCGGACACGCCTTGCGGCGTGACGACCTTCAAGGCGCTCTGCGAGCGCGCCCGACAGGCCGTCCCCACCACTCGCACGATCCGGACTGTGAGCGGCGGTCGGCACCTGTACTTCACCGCCCCCGCCGGTGTCCGGCTGGGCAACACGGCGGGTGCCCTCGCCCCGCTGGTCGACACCCGCGCGCACGGCGGATACGTCGTCGCCCCCGGCAGCACCACCCCCGGCGGAATGTACGAGGTCATCCACGACGGCCCCGTCCTGCCGCTGCCCGGGTGGCTGCTGGACGCGCTCAAGCCCGCCCCGACGCCCGACCGGCCGGTGCAGATCGCGCGGCCGGTCACCAGCGGCTCGCGGGTGGCGGATGTGGCGTTCGAGCGGGAGAAGGCCGCGATCCTCGCCTCCCGCGAGCCGAACCGCGAGGACACGCTCTTTCGGGCCGCGCGGTCCATGGGGCGCTTCGTCGCGTGGGGCGACATCCCCCGCCACGTGGTCGAGGAGGCTTTTCAGAGCGCGGGGGAGTCGGTGGGACTCAAGCCGTACGAGTGCCGCTCGACTCTGCGTTCCGCTCTGAACTGGTCGATCCGCACCTGCCGGCCACGGGAGACGGCATGAACAACCCGCCTCCCCGCCCCTCTCTGAAAAGCCTCCCCGCCATCCACCGGCCGCCCGCCGCCGAACGACCCACGCCCGAGCGGGCCGTGGGCGTCCCGAAGGGCGTCGCCGAAGGCGTCCCTTCTGCTGTTCGCCCTGACCCGCAGCCGGGAGACGGCCGGTGGCCGGTCGCGTGGCTGCACATCACCGCACCCGGACGCGGCGCTATCCCCACCGCCGCCTCGAAATGCGCGTGTGGCCGGGACCGCAGCGCGGTCGGCCACCGCAAGGTGCACGACCTGATCACCGACCACACCGCCCACCGCGACCTCTGCCCGCTCCGCACCGCTTCCCCGGAAGGGAGGACCGCCGCATGACCAGCAACACCCCGCCCGCGCCGTCCATCGACGGGGCCGCGCTGCTCAACGAGGTCGAGCAGTTCCACCGGCGGTTCAACGTCTTCCCGACACAGGCCGCCTACGTCGCGGTCGCCCTGTGGGACGCGCACGCCCACCTGCTCGACGCCTTCGACTCCACACCCCGCCTGGCGTTCCTCTCCCCCGAACCGGGCTCGGGCAAGTCCCGCGCGCTGGAGATCGTGGAAACCCTCGTACCGCAGCCGATGGTGGCCGTGAACGCCTCCCCGGCAGCCCTTTTCCGGGCCGTGTCCGGCACCGAGGGGCGGCCGACGATCCTCTTTGACGAGATCGACACCGTGTTCGGCCCCAAGGCCGGGGACAACGAGGAACTGCGCGGCTTCCTGAACGCCGGACATCGCCGTTCCGGCGTCACCTACCGCTGCGTTGGGGACGGCTCGAACCAGAGCGTGCAGCCCTTCCCCTCCTACTGCGCCGTCGCGGTCGCCGGACTCGGCTCCCTGCCGGACACGATCCTGACCCGCTCCGTCATCATCCGCATGCGGCGCCGCGCGCCCAACGAGCACGTCCAGCCCTACCGGCAGCGCCGTGACGAGAAGGAGGGGCACGCCCTGCGGGACCGGCTCGCCCGCTGGGCCGACCAGGTGCGCAAGCCCCTGACCGGGGCATGGCCGGAGATGCCGGAGGGGGTCACCGACCGGCCGGCCGACGTGTGGGAGCCCCTGCTCGCCGTCGCCGACGCCGCCGGTGGCGACTGGCCGGCGCGGGCCCGCGCCGCCTGCCTGGAGCTGGTCACCGCCGCCGCGCAGGACGACGAATCCTCGCTCGGTATCCGACTGCTGACCGACCTGCGCGACACCGTGTTCTGCGGCATCGACCGCATGCCCACCGCCGCGATCATCGAGTGCCTGACCGCGATGGACGACGCGCCCTGGGTCGACATGGGCGGCAAGCCGCTCACCCCGCGCGGACTCGGACGGCTGCTCAGCGGCTACATGACCTCAGCCAACCGGCCCGTCAAAGCCCGGCCCATCCGCACCCCCGGCGGCACCGTCCCGCGCGGCTACTACGCCGAGGACCTGGCCGACGCCTGGGCCCGCTACTGCCCCCCGGCCCCCGGAAAGTCCGCTACATCCGCTACATCTGCTACAGCCCAGGTCAGCCGGGGTGAATCCGTAGCAGAAGAGATCCCCGGCATCTGCTACACGGCCCCGCAATCCGCTACGCCAGGCGCGGCCACCGCCGCCCCGTAGCAGCAGCTATCTGCTACATCCCGCACATCTGCTACACGAAGCAGGCCCCTGACCTGCGGTGTAGCAGATGTAGCGGATGTAGCACTTCTGACAGGAGAGGGCCGGGCCCCGCTCCCTTCCCAGAGCAGGAGAAGTCACCGATGGCACGTCCGCAGATGCTCAAACTCCCGGAAGTTCTCAGCGAACTCGGCATGAGTCGCGCCGCCTTCTACCGAATGCGCGCCCGCGGTCAGGGTCCGCGCCTCATCAAGCTGCCGAACGGGCAGATCCGCGTCCGCCGCAACGATCTCGACGTCTGGCTCGCCAGCTACGAGGAAGCCGCCTGACCACCACGCACCACCGCGACTTGAGAGGGGCCCGCCATCGGCGGGTCCCTCTCGGCATGGGGAGACATGCTCACGTACGACGTAGACATCTGGTCCATTCGGCAACGCAAGGGCCGCCCGAAGCCGTTCGAGCTCCGGTGGCGCGTCGGCACGCGCCCGCACTCAAGGAGCTTCAAGCTCAAAACACAGGCAGACGGACGGCGTTCGGAACTCATGGCGGCGCTCCGCGACCGCCAGCAGTTCGACGAGGTCTCCGGTCTGCCCGCGAGCGAGTTGGAAGCGCTCAACACGCCTACCTGGTACGAGCACGCCAAGGCGTACGCGGTCATGAAGTGGCCCAAGGCCGCCGCCAAGCACCGAGCGAGCATCGCGGAAGCGCTCGCCACGGTGACGCCGGCGTTTGTGGCGACGACGCGGGGTGCACCGGAGCCGGAGGTGCTGCGCATCGCCCTGTACTCCTGGGCGTTCCGCGCGGTCCAGGCCGACGACGGCACGTTCGTCTCCCGCGCCGACGTGGACGAGCCGCCGGCAGAAGTGCAGTCGGCTCTCACCTGGTTGGCGAAGCACTCGTTCAAGGTCACCGACGCGGCCAAGTCGGACCGGATGCGAGCCGCCCTGGACGCTCTTTCCCGAAGACTCGATGGGAAGCCCGCCGCCGACAACACCGTTAGCCGCAAGCGGATGGTCCTCAGCAACGCCATGCGCTACGCGATCGAGAAGGACATCCTTTCGGTCCACCCGCTCGCCCGTGTCGACTGGGAGCCGCCGACCAAGGACGACGAGGTCGATTTCCGGTACGTCCCCAACCCCAAGCAAGCCGCCGCACTCATCGCGGCCGTGCGCGACCAGGGAACCAGGGGCGCGCACCTGGCCCCGTTCTTCGGCTGTCTCTACTACGCGGCCATGCGGCCGTCTGAGATCGCGGCCCTGACCGAAGCGGACTGCAAGCTGCCTGAGACCGGGTGGGGTGAGCTGATCCTCGCCGGAAGCCGCCCGGAGGTCGGCTCCGGGTGGACCGACGACGGCGCATCGTTCGAGCAGCGCGGGTTGAAGCGCAGGGCGCGAAAGGCGACCAGGCCCGTGCCGATCCCGCCCGTTCTCACGGCGATGCTCCGCGACCACCTCAAGGCGTACGGCACTGCCGAGGACGGACGGCTGTTCCGCGCGGCCCGCGGCGGCCGGGTGCGGTCCACCGAGTACTGCGAGATCTGGGACACGGCGCGCGGCGAGGCCCTGACCGAGGCGGAGGCAGCGTCGCCGCTCGCCGACGTCCCGTACTCGCTCAGGCACGCCGGCGTCTCCCTGTGGATCAACTCCGGCGTGGACCCGGTCGAAGTCGCCCGGCGGGCGGGGCACAGCCTCACCGTGCTGTTCCGCTTCTACGCGAAGATCCTGCGCGGTCAGCAGACACTCGCCAATGACCTCATCGACAAGGGGCTGAGCGGCGACGAGTGACCCGAATCTTGGCCCACAGATGGCCCACACGCCCTGATCAGAGGTGGGATACGGGCGGCGCAGGGTGAGACAAGGTGAACGCAGAGGGCGCGGCTCCGAATCGGAGCCGCGCCCTCTGACCTGCTACTTCTCTGACCTGCAAGCGGTGGGTGTGGGATTTGAACCCACGGTGACTCGCGCCACGACGGTTTTCAAGACCGTTCCCTTAGGCCGCTCGGGCAACCCACCCTCGCCCCGTCCGGCCTGCGGTGGGGCGGCCTACAGCCTACCGGCCTCGGGTGGGTGGTGAGGGTGGGGTTGGTCAGCTGTCGCCCTTGCGTTCGCCCAGGGTGAGGGTGACCTTGCGTTCCTTGCCGTCGCGTTCGTAGGTCAGGGTGACCTGGTCGCCCGGCTGGTGGGTCCAGATCTCGCTGATCAAGGTGGGGCCGCTGTCGACCGGCTTGCCGTCGAACCCGGTGATGACATCGCCCGCTTTGAGGCCGGCCTTGGCGGCAGGGCCGTCGGGGGAGACGGCCGGGGTGCCGTCGGCGCCGCGGTCGGCGATGCGGGCGCCGGTGTCGCGGCCGGTCATGTCGACTGTCGCGCCGATGACCGCGTACACCGGCTCGCCCGTCTTGATCAGTTGCCGGGCGACGGTCTGCGCCTGGTTTATCGGGATGGCGAAGCCGAGGCCGATCGAGCCCGCCTGGGACTGGCCGAAGCCGTTTCCGGAGGACTGGATGGCGGAGTTGATCCCGATCACCGCGCCGCGCGCGTCCAGGAGAGGGCCTCCGGAGTTGCCGGGGTTGATGGAGGCGTCCGTCTGCAGGGCGCTCATGTAGGAGTTGCGGCCGCCGGTCCCGTCGCCCGAGGCGACCGGGCGGTTCTTGGCGCTGATGATGCCGGTCGTCACCGTGTTGGACAGGCCGAAGGGCGCGCCGATCGCGATGGTCGAGTCGCCGACCGCGACCTTGTCGGAGTTGCCGAGGGGCAGCGGTTTGAGTCCCGGCGGCGCGTTCTTGAGCTTCAGCACGGCTACGTCGTAGCCCTGGGCACGGCCGACGACCTCGGCGTCGTAGGTCTTGCCGTCGGAGAAGGTCGCCGAGAGGGCGCCGCCGTCCGCGGCGGAGGCCACGACGTGGTTGTTGGTGAGGATGTGGCCCTGCTTGTCGTAGACGAAGCCGGTGCCCGTGCCGCCTTCGCCCTGGCCGGAGAGGTCGTCGTCGCCGCCCGACTTGGCCTCGATGGTCACCACGCTGGGCAGCGCCTTGTTGGCCACTGCGGCGACCGTGCCGGGATCACGCCGGAGTTCGCGGGGGGAGTCGGCGGCCGAAACCGTCGTGGTGCCGGCGCTGTTGTCGTTGCGCTCCGCGGCCCAGTAGCCGATGCCTCCCCCGACGCCTCCCGCGACGAGCGCGGCGGCGAGCACCGCCGCGACCAGCCCGCCGGTCCTCCTGCGCGGAGGTGCGGGGGGAGGCGGAAGCGGCGCACCCCACGTGTGGTCGCCGCCGCCCCCGCCGCCATAGGAGGGGAGGGTGGTGGGCGGGGACGGCGGCCACGGCGGCGGCGTCTGACCGCCGTAGGCGGCGGGCGGCGTCTCGGACGCGGGGTCGGGGGCGTGTCCGGACTGGGGGGAGTGTCCGTGCGCTCCCGCCGCGGTCGCGGGCATGCCGCTGTCCGCTGCCGGCTCATCGAGGGCGGGCGCAGAACCGTAAGGAGCCGGGGCAGAGGCCGGAGGGGCAGAGGCCGGAGGGGGAGGCACCGGGGCTTCAGGAGTCGGCGCTTGAGGGGTCGGCGCCTCCTGCGCGGGTGCGGGACTGCCCTCGGGATCGGGCGCGGCGGCCGGGGCAGTGGGAACGTCTTTGCCCTCGTTCTCGGTGCTCACGCTGTCGTCTCCTCAGTCAGTCTTCACCGGCTTGTTCCGCTGGTCTCCGCTGTGCAGGTGTCTGCACCAGCCTGTCTCACAGCACGTCAGGCCACTGTAAGCAGGACCTGTGCGATTCCCTGGAGTCTTTATATCGGATATTTCAGACGTCGCCCCCGCCAGTGCGACATAGACCCTGCGCGTACCCGCCTCGGACCCCGATGACACCATGACGCGGTGACCCCAGCACGGCAGCATCGCATCCAGGTCGTCGCCCATCGAGGCGCGTCGGAAGACGCCCCGGAACACACCCTCGCCGCGTATATGAAGGCGATCGAGGACGGCGCGGACGCCCTCGAATGCGATGTGCGGCTCACCGCCGACGGCCATCTCGTGTGCGTTCACGACCGCCGCGTCAATCGCACCTCCAACGGCCGCGGCGCCGTCTCCGCCCTTGAGCTGGCGGATCTCGCCGCACTCGACTTCGGGAACTGGAAGGGCCGCGAGGATGCGACGGAGAGCCCTGACTGGAGAGATCCCTCCCTCACCTCCGTACTCACCCTGGAGCGGCTGCTGGAACTGGTCGCCGACTCGGGCCGCCGCATCGAACTGGCCATCGAGACCAAGCACCCGACGCGCTGGGCGGGCCAGGTGGAGCAGCGCCTGATCGAGCTGCTGGAGCGTTTCGGCCTCGCCTCGCCCGAGCGGGCCTCCGAATCCACCGTGCGGATCATGAGCTTCTCGGCACGGTCGCTGCACCGGGTCGCGACGGCCGCGCCGTGCATCCCCACGGTGTATCTGATGCAGTTCCTCAGCCTCCGGCTGCGGGACGGGCGACTGCCGGCCGGCGCACGGATCGCGGGCCCGGGCATCCGGCTCGTCCGGAACCATCCCGGTTTCGTCGAGCGCCTACATCAGGCAGGGCACCGTGTCCATGTATGGACGGTCGACGAACCGGAGGACGTGGAGCTGTGTGTACGGCTCGGCGTGGAGGCAATCATCACCAATCGCCCTAAACAGGTTCTGTCCCAGCTGGGCCGTGCATAACCTCCGTCACAGGGAGTGCACCGGCGCGCTCGTTCCGTGTTCGATCATGTCGAGTGCGTCACCAGCCGGGCGCTGGCCGGTTTCCGGTCCAGTCCATTGGGGCATTCACACCGTGGCGTGGGGCAAAGGAGGTCTCGGGGGTGGCGTTGGTGGTGGCACAGGAGGTGCCCACGTCGTCGAGCATGGCCGTACCCCATGGCCCTGCGGGCGTGGGTGAGGCACGACACCGGATGCGTGAGCAGCTGGGCCGCAGCGGGGTGTCCGAAGCGGTGGTCGACGACGCTGTTCTGATCCTTTCCGAACTGCTCAGCAATGCCTGCCGGCACGGCAGACCGCTGAAGCGCGAAGACATGGGAGACGGCGACGTCCGCGCAGCCTGGCGCGTCGACACGGCCGGGCGGCTGACGGTCGAGGTGACGGACGGCGGCGGCCCGACCCGTCCGGTTCCGGCCACGCCGTCGGTCACCGCGCGCGGCGGCAGGGGGTTGAACATCATCACGGCGCTCGCCGAGGAGTGGGGGGTGCGCGACGGCGCCACGGGCGAGGTCACGGTCTGGGCGGTCGTCGGCAACGCCTGTCGGCATGACGATTTCGCTACGCGCGTCACGGGTCCAAGGTCTGGTTCCATATCCGGTTCCGGCATCGGGTCCGGTTCCGGCATCGGGCACGGTTCCGGCATCGGGCACGGTTCCGGCATCGGGTACGGCGGGTACGGCGGTCTGGACTTCGCGGAGTCGTTCGACGACCTCGTCTAAGGAGCGTGGTGCGGCCCGCCGAGACGTGCCGTTCCCCCCTCGGCACGGCGGACGGCTAGGCTCGCGCCCGAGACAGCAGCAGCACCGCCGCAATCGGGAGAAAGCCACACCATGGCCAAGAAGCGACCCCAGACGAAGGCGACGAAGCCTCAGCGCAAGGACGGAGCCGGCGCCGCGGGCGCGAACGGGACCGTCCCCGTGGTCGGAGGTCGTGAGCCCTGCCCCTGCGGTTCCGGCCGCCGCTACAAGGCCTGTCACGGCCGGGCCGCCTCGCACGCCGCGACCGAGCTGGTGCAGCGGCCCTTCGAGGGGCTTCCCGGCGAGTGTGACTGGGTCGCGATGCGCGAGCTGGTTCCCGCCGCGACCGCCGAGTTGACGCTGAAGGACGGGCTCCCCGAGGGCGTCCCCTCCGTCACGCTCGCCACCGTGCTGCCCATGGCCTGGCCCGCGCTGCGCCGCGACGACGGCTCCGTGCTGCTCGGACTGCAGAACGACACCTCCTCCGGCGACCTCAGCCGCGACCTGGCGGACACGCTGCAGCGCGCGCTCACCGCGGAGCCCGGCAGCCCCGTCGCCGCACAGCGCGTCTCGGCCGACGGCCCCCGGCTGCAGGATCTGCTGGACACGAGCGCAGCATTCCAGCCGACCGTGCACTCCGGCTTCGAGTTCTGGATCCCGGACTCGGCGGAGAACGCCACCCCCGAGGTGGCGGCCTCCCTGGAGCGCGCCAACGCCGCCGCGATCCCTACGGTGAAGCTGTCCGACGTGGACGCCGCGTACTGGTGCGAGACCCCGGAGAAGAACCACCTCCGCTGGGTCATGGCGCACCCCGAGGAGCGGCTGCTGGACTCCCTGGCCCGGCTGCACGCCGCCGGCTCGTCCTCACTGGGCGAGGGCACCAGGCTCGTCGGCTCCTTCCGGGCGCACGGGCTGATGGTGCCGGTCTGGGACCTGCCCAGCGGGATGGGCGCCGACGAGTGCGAGAAGCCCGCGGCCGAGTTCGCCGAGCGGCTCGCCACCGCGCTGGCGAGCGACGCCCCGCTCACCGCCGAGGAGCGCCGGGCCCGCGGCGGGCTCACCAACCGCCAGGTGACCCTCAGCTGAGGAAGTCGAGGAAGCCGGGGAAGCCCCACAACCGTCCGGCTCGGCGCACTGCTGGCGGGCATCTGGTGACGCCAGTCACAACGCGTGGGCTGAGGGCGAGTAAATCTCTGTCCGAATACCAGAGATCGAATTTGCGAACCGGCGATCTCTTGTTACCGTTCTAGAAGCCCGGTCGCTGGTGCATCCCCCGTCGCCAGCGACCGGGCGCTTCCATGTCTACGGAATAGCCCATTCCGGCTCTTGACCGTACGGCCCGTTCAGTCCGCCGCCAGGCGCCGCCACGCCGTAGCCCTGTTCAATGCCGGCGGCCGTCTCAACGCCCTTCACGAGCAGCCGAGTTGCTTCCCGACCGCAGCAGCAGCGGCCCTTCCTCCGCCTGGTCCGCAGCGGCGAACTCGATCACCGCCGAATACTTCCGCGCGTCGCCTCTTGAGGGCTCTCTCGGAGTTTCGCAAACATCCGGCTCGTCGTCCGCCGCCACCGCGCAGTACGTCTGCACGGTGCGGTCCGCGGGACCCATCAGCGTGAGCACCGCCTTCAATTCCCTGCCCATGGCATTGCGGTAGTAGGTGCGCCCCCAGGTTTCACCGGCGTGGGTCAATACACAGGTCTGGGCTTCCACGCCACCGGGAGAGGCGACTTCCGGCCCACATTGCGACGAGCGGTCAGCGCCTCGGTCCCCATCCCCGCCCCCGTCCGCGCCATCGCCACCACCACCATCGCCGCCATCGGCACCATCACCGCCACCGTCGCCCAGGCGGGGCAGCAGCCCAGTCGCCGTCGACGGCCGGGCCGGGCTCCCCCGCTCTCCTCGGACCTTGGCATCGGCCTCAGGCCGTGCCGCCCGCACATCCCGGACCGCCTCTCCGGCCCGCACATCTCCGGCACGTGCATCCCCGGCCGGGCCCGCCGCTGCGGCCAGCGGCAGCAGGGCGGTGCACACCACGACTGCGGCCAGCCCGATCAGACGGAGGTTCATGGTGGGTCCACCTGCCGATGCCGCGGGAGTCGTTGACGGTGGGCCGAAGATAGCGAGGTGTTCAGGACGCGCGGAGGCCCGTGCGCCCGATTCCCGTACAACTCGGTCGAGCTCCTACCCGTACGGGTGACATGCCCGACCCCGGGCGCCGGGCGGCCCTGCGTGCGGCAGCCCAGGTCCGGGTGGCAGCCGAAGTCGGTCCGTCAGTAGGCGAGCTTGCTGTCCTCGCCCGCTTCCGGGGCGCCCACGCTCGCCTCCACGAGCGCGTCCACCACCGCCTCCACATCCGGCAGCCAGGGGGTCGCGGAGCCGGGCAGCGGCGCCCGTTCCCACCACACCTGGCCCATGCCCGTCTCCGAGGGGGGCAGCACCAGATGGCCGCCTTCACCGTGGAAGCGGAGCGAGCTCGGCACGCAGTCCTTGAGGTAGAGGAGTTCGCCGAGGCGCTCCAGGGTGTACGGGGCGACGAGCAGCGACCAGCGGGTGGGGGTGGCCACGACCGGTCCGAGCCGCATGCCCATACGGTCCAGTTCGGACAGGGCGGCCGCGCCAGCGGCCGCGGGCAGGCTCAGTGCACAGGGCGCACGCCCTCCCGTCGCGAGGATGATCGGCGCGTACGGCCTGTTGGTCCACCACCAGCGCACCAAGCGCTCGTCGGTCGTCGCGGCCAGTACGACGGGGTCGAAGGGGTGTGCGCCGGGAACGACGCAATCGGGGTCCGGGCAGGCGCAGCGTCGGCCCGGCCGGTCGCCGCGCCCCACACCGGGAAGCACGGGCCATTCCCACTCGACGGCGCAGACGAGCGCCGCATCAAGCTGAGCAGGCCCTCTCCTGCGCCGGAACCGGAGCCTGCGTCGCCTTCCGAGGATCTCGCGCATGAGCGCTCGTTCCTTTCCGTTGAACGCCGAGGTCCACTTCACACCATGTGAGCAGTCTTCTCTGTGCACACGAACGGCGGCAGGAAGATCGCCGCTCGTACTTCGAGGCCGAACCCGGCCGGTGTCCATTAAACGCATGGCGAGGGGTGGCGCACGCCTGGCGTTTCCCGCCTTGCCCGTCCCGCTGATC
Organism: Streptomyces chengmaiensis; assembly: GCF_029846775.1. Taxonomy (NCBI): domain Bacteria; kingdom Bacillati; phylum Actinomycetota; class Actinomycetes; order Kitasatosporales; family Streptomycetaceae; genus Streptomyces; species Streptomyces chengmaiensis. Next base: position 165,262 of record NZ_JARWBG010000004.1, on the reverse strand, counting down.
CCGCTGGTGCCGCTGATCCCGCTTGCCGCGCCATCGCCGACCCGTCACCGTCTGCTGCCGCCGCCGTCGACCCTGCCGCTGCGGCGGCTCCTGGCTGTTAGGACGCCGGCGCCCGTTTCCGGGTTCCGGGCGCGGCCCCAACTGCCTCTGCCCGTCACCGTTTACGTACCCGTCGGGCTCGGTGTGACGCTCGGCGCGTGCTCGGTGCGACGGCCGACCAGACATCAGCCGGATGTGCTCGGCACTGCCTCAGTCGACCGCAACGGGCCTCCATCCGCTGCTCTTTCCAGCCAAGTTTGGGGCCCCTCGGACACCAGCAATCCCACTGGGACAATGCTGGACATCCACTCACTTGTGCGTGTACATGTGGATGCATTGCTAGCAGCGCAGAATGACATGGGGGTTCGCGATGCTATTGAGCGAAACGCACCAGTCGGAAAGCCGGCTGCCATGAGCGCCCCTCACCTGCCGAAAGTGGCTGGATTCAATACAGAGGTTCCCACTCCCGCGCACACTGCGCCACCCCTGTCACCAACCGTTCCTTCCGCGCCCGCTCCGCCCGGAGCGGTGATCCAGGACCGGCTGGCCGGCTGGGTCTCCGATCTCACCACCCTCCACGAACTGACCGAACGCCTGGTCAGGACCGCCACGCTCGAAGCAGCCCTCCAGGAGCTGCTGCGCGCCGGAGCCGCGCTCGTCGGGGCGCGCCGCGGCATGGTCGTACTCCAACCCCCCGAGGGGGGCCCCGATCGCGCCGACTGCTTCGAAGGCGGCCGCGGCCCGTCCCTGACCAAGGGACTCGGTCTGACGCACGCCGAGCTGGGGCACTTCGAAACCGTGCCGCGCAGCGCCACCGCGCTCGGCTGCATCCTGGACGGCGGAAAGCCTCCGGACGGCGGACCGGCCTTCGGACACGCCGTCTCCAACGCCGATCTGCTCGCCGACGACTCCCTCGACCCGCGCCACCGCGAAGTGGCCGTACGGCTCGGTTACGCCGCCAGCTACACCCTCCCCCTCGCCGCCGAGGACGCGGGCACGCTCGGAGCCGCCGTCTGGCTCTACGACGAACCGGCCTCCCCCATGGAGCGCCAGCGCCATCTCGTGGGCCTGTACATGCGTTACGCCACGGAACACCTGGCCCGGCTGTTGGAGCTGGAGCACGCCCGCGCCACCGTTGCGACGGTCGCCGAGGAGTTGCTGCCCACCAGGCTGCCCCGGGTGCCGGGGGTCCAGCTCGCCGCACGACACCTCACCGGACCGCGCGGCGGCGGCGACTGGTACGACGCGCTGCCGCTGCCGGAGGGCGCCCTCGGGCTGGCGGTGGGCTCCGTCTCCGGATCCGGGCCCAGCGCGCTGGCCGCGATGGGGCGGCTGCGGGCCTCCCTGCGGGCCTATGCGGTGATGGAGGGCGAGGACCCGGTCGCCGTGCTGTCGGACCTGGAGCTGCTGTTGCGGCTGACCGAGCCGGCCAGGACCGCCACCGCGCTGTTCGGCTACGCCGAGCCCGCCGCCGGGAAGATGGTGCTGGCCGGGGCGGGCCACACCCCGCCGCTGATCATCGGCGAGCAGCGTGCCGAGTTCGTGGAGACGTCCCTCTCGGCTCCCCTGGGGATGCTCTCCTGCTGGGAGGCGCCGAGCGTGGAGCTGGCGCCCGCCCCGGGAGAGTCGGTGCTGCTGTACACGGACGGACTGCTGCGTCGTACCGGAGACCCCATGGACCGTGCGTTCGCGCGGCTGCATGCCGCGGCCGCTGGCGTGCCCAAGGCGGCGCGCAAGGACCCGGGGGCGATCGCCGACCATGTGCTGGCCGCGATGCTGCCGGATGCCGCGGCTCGGGTGCGACGGCCGGGCAGGGACGGCCCGGCCGGAGCCCCCGGGCCCGGCCGCGATGGCTACTGCGACGGACGCGGCCACGGCCGCGGCGGAAGCAGCCTCGGCGACGGTGGCGTAGACGCGAGAAGCGCCCAGTTCACCGGGGGCGCCGAAGGCGCTGCGGGCGCCGAGGACGTCGTTCTGCTCGCCGCCCGCTTTGCATGATCCCCCCTGTGTTTTCCACAGGGCCCCGGCAGTCTTCCGGTCGCACATACGATGGTGAGGTCACCCCACCCAGTGGCCCAGGAGGCAGACGTGGCCGAGGAGCTCACCCCGGAGACCCCGGAGATCCCCGAGACCCCGGAAGAGGACGAGCAGCCGATCAAGCAGCGCAAGAACGGCCTGTACCCGGGCGTTTCCGACGAGCTCACCGAGAACATGAAGACGGGCTGGGCGGACACGGAGCAGCACGATCTGCAGCCCGTCCCGCAGGCGTCGTACACGGCCGCGCGGCGTGCCGCGCTGTCGGCCAGGTTCCCGGGCGAGCGCCTGGTGATCCCCGCCGGCAATCTCAAGACGCGGTCCAATGACACGGAGTACAGCTTCCGCGCCGCCACCGAATACGCGTATCTGACCGGCGACCAGACCGAGGACGGCGTCCTGGTGCTGGAGCCGAAGGGCGCCGCGGGCGACGGGGGCCACCAGGCCACGATCTATCTGCTGCCCCGTTCCAACCGGGAGAACGGCGAGTTCTGGCTGTCCGGGCAGGGCGAGCTCTGGGTCGGCCGGCGGAAGTCGCTGGGCGAGGCCGAGCAGCTGCTGGGCATCCCCGCCGAGGACGTCCGAGAGCTGCCGGATCTGCTGCGCGGGCTGTCGGGTCCGGTGCGCGTGGTCCGCGGGCATGACGCGGGCATCGAGGCAGCGCTCACCGACAAGGTCACCGCGGAGCGGGACGAGGAGCTGCGGGTGTACCTCTCCGAGGCGCGGGCGGTGAAGGACGAGTTCGAGATCGCCGAGCTGCAGAAGGCGTGCGACTCCACCGCGCGGGGCTTCGAGGACGTCGTGAAGGTGCTCGACAAGGCGGAGGCGACCAGCGAGCGCTATATCGAGGGCACCTTCTTCCTGCGCGCCCGCGTCGAGGGCAATGACGTGGGCTACGGCTCGATCTGCGCGGCAGGGCCGCACGCCACCACTCTGCACTGGGTGCGCAACGACGGCCCGGTGCGCTCCGGCGAGCTGCTGCTGCTGGACGCGGGCGTGGAGACGACGGAGCTGTACACGGCCGATGTCACCCGCACCCTGCCGATCAACGGCCGGTACACCGAGCTTCAGCGCACGATCTATGACGCGGTGTACGAGGCGCAGGAGGCGGGCATCGCGGCGGTGCAGCCGGGGGCCAAGTTCCGCGACTTCCATGACGCGGCTCAGCGGGTGCTCGCCGAGAGGCTGGTCGAGTGGGGCCTGCTCGAGGGGCCCGTGGAGCGGGTGCTGGAGCTGGGGCTGCAGCGCCGCTGGACGCTGCACGGCACCGGCCACATGCTCGGCATGGACGTCCACGACTGCGCGGCAGCGCGCACCGAGGCGTATGTCGACGGGACGCTGGAGCCGGGCATGTGCCTGACCGTGGAGCCGGGCCTGTACTTCCAGGCCGACGATCTGACGGTGCCGGAGGAGTACCGCGGCATCGGCGTCCGCATCGAGGACGACATCCTGGTCACCGAGGACGGCAACCGGAATCTGTCGGCCGCGCTGCCGCGCCGGGCGGACGAGGTCGAGGCCTGGATGGCGTCGCTCACGGGCTGAGCCGCGGCGCGCCGTACCGGATGCCGGTGACGGGTGGCGCGTGGCAGGCGGCCGTCTCGCCGCTCACCACTCGCCACCTGTCGCTCCTCACCCCTCGCCCCACCCCTCATCCCCGGCTCCTGTGGTGGCCGTGACCCGATGCTCGACGGCGGCCTCTCATGCCTCCGTGCGCCCGGGTGCGGAGACCGCCCACAACGAGTGATCGCGGTCTACGACAGGAGCGTCGATGCCGGCGCCCGGCGGGCGCCGGGCCAGAATGCCCCCATGAGCGGCGCCGATGCCTGGACCGGGGTGGCGGTCGCCGCCGTCACCGGGGGGTACGCACTCGTCTCGCGGCGGCTCGCCTCGACCCCGGTGTCGGCGCCCATGGTCTTCGCCGGCCCGGACGCTCCCGGACATGACAAGTCCGCGCGGGACGGCGTCGGCCTGAGGTGGGCTCCGCTCCTCGTCGTACACCGGCCGTGGCGCAACATCCCGGGATTGCCCTGCCCCAGCCGTACATCACCCGGCCCGGGTGACCTCCTCGGCGCGCACAGCGGTGACCATGCGGGAACGGGGTGTCGGGAAAGGAGATCCGGCCATGGACACGGTGAACGACGGTCCGCTGTCTCCGTCCGAGCGTGCGGCACACGGCAAGCAGGCACGCGCCCGGCTGCGGCGGAGCGCCCATGCCGCCTTCGCGCCCGACGACGGACGGCCGGATCCCCTCGACATCATCGAGCGGCAGTCCGCCGCCCGTGTTCCCGAGCTCGTCCCGCTCCGCTACGGCCGGATGCTGGAGTCCCCGTTCCGCTTCTACCGGGGGGCCGCGGCCATCATGGCCTCCGATCTCGGCGCCGCGCCGCACAGCGGGCTCACCGTCCAGCTGTGCGGCGACGCCCACCTGCTGAACTTCCGGCTGCTCGCCTCCCCCGAACGCCATCTCGTCTTCGACATCAACGACTTCGACGAGACCCTGCCGGGCCCCTTCGAGTGGGACGTCAAGCGGCTCGCTGCGAGCCTGGTGATCGCCGGCCGGGCCAACGGGTTCCCGGCCGGCCGGTGCGGCGATGTCGTACGGGCGGGCGTGAGGGCGTATCGCGAGCGCATGCGGGCGTTCGCCGGGATGCGCACCCTCGACGTCTGGTACGCGAGGGACGACGCCGACCAGATGGAGGCGCTGCTGCCCGGGCGGCCAGGCAGGGACGACCGGCAGCGCGTCGCGAGGGCGACGGCCAAGGCCCGTACGCGGACGAGCCTGCAGGCCGCTGCGAAGCTGACCCGCGTGGTGGACGGCGCGCCCCGGATCGTCTCGGATCCCCCGCTGCTCACACCGCTCGACGAACTGCTGCCCGACGCAGAACGCGAGCAGCTGGAGCAGGCCCTGCACGCGGTGGTCGCGGGCTATGCGCGCACCCTGTCGACGGAGCGGCGGCACCTGCTGAGCCGCTTCCATGTGGTGGACCTGGCGCGCAAGGTGGTCGGCGTCGGCAGTGTCGGCACCCGCTGCTTCGTCATCCTGCTGCTGGGCCGCGATGGCGACGATCCACTGCTGCTGCAGGCCAAGGAGGCCGGGGAGTCGGTGCTCGCGCCCTACTGCGGAGCCAGTGTGTACGACAACCAGGGCCGGCGGGTGGTGGCCGGGCAGCGGCTGATGCAGGCGGCCAGTGACATCTTCCTCGGCTGGCAGCGCGTCACAGGGATCGACGGCCGTGAACGCGACTTCTATGTGAGGCAGCTGCGGGACTGGAAGGGCATCGCACAGCCGGAGACCATGGGACCCGGGACGCTGACCCGCTTCGGGCAGCTGTGCGGAGCCTCGCTGGCCCGGGCCCACGCCCGCTCGGGCGACCCGGTCGCGATCGCCGCCTACCTCGGCCGCGGCGACGCCTTCGACCGCGCCGTGGCGCAGTTCGCCCACGCCTACGCCGACCAGAACGAGCGCGACCACCGGGCCCTGGCGGAAGCGGTGGCCGCGGGCCGCGTCACGGCCGGAACCGAGCCGGCCACGTGACCTTGCGGGGTGTGTCCGGAGGACGAGCGCTACCCGGCCATCAGAGGCGCGTCCTCCCGCCATTTGAGGATCTTGTCAAAGCTGACGACCGCACCGCGTTCCGGGCCGTTGTGGAAGTGCACGTGATCGGCGAGTTGCTCGATCAGGCACAGCCCGCGCCCGCTCTCCGCGCCCTGAGTGGCCAGGGGCGTGGTGTAGCCGCAGGGGCCTCCGGGTCTGACCGGGAATCCGGGACCGGAGTCCGAGACCTCGATACGGCACATCTCGCCGTCCAGATAGGCGGTCACCCGGTACGCCCCCGAGGCCCCGCCGGGCTCCTGGCCGCCGCCGTGTTCCACGGCGTTCGCGCACGCTTCACTGAGCGCAACGGACAAATCGTAAGAAATATCTGGATCGACACCTGCGGTCTCCATGGTGCCGAGCAGCAGACGCCGGGCGAGCGGAACGCTCGCGGCTTCGCGCCGCAAATGCAGAGACCACCAGATGCTCATGCTCCAGCCTCCTGGCTGCGGCTCGACATACCGTTACTTATTGCCCCCAAAGCACTTCCTGTAAGCCCAGAGTTGACGCGATAGCGCTCGTTCGGCGGATGCGACTTCTCCGTACAGCGGTGTACAGCAAAGGGGACCTTCCGGACCTGCCGTACGGGCCGCCTCCTCTCAGTGCGATGATGGCCCGGCCATGTCGTCCACGTCCGTCGTACGCGCCGGAGCCGGTTTGCGGCTTCTGAGGGCCGCGGTGTTCACCGCGGTCTGCGTTGCGCTGTCCGCGACGGGACATGCGCTGGCAGCCTGCGCGGCCGTCCCCTGGTGGACGCTCCCCGTCGGCTTTCTCTTCCTGTTCGTGCTGGTCGCACCGTTTGCGGGGCGGGAGCGCTCGCTGCCGTCGATCGCCGCGGGGCTGGGCGCGGGACAACTCGCCCTGCACGCGCTGTTCGGGGCGGGGCAGCACCAGCAGCTGCGACTGGCGCCCGGCGCCGACGACGCCCTGATCAGGATGGCCGCCAAGCTGATGTGCGGCGCGGGCGCTTCGTCGATGTCCGCGGCGGACGCCCGCCGCATCATCACCACGGCGGGACTCGATCCGGCGACGGCGACCGCCGCCGCATCCTCGGCCAGCACGGCGCAGGCGGCGCACCCGACGCACACCCTGCCCGGAGGTGCACTCCCCTCGGTCACCGAGGCCGCCGCCTCCCCCGAGCTGCTGCCCTCGCTGCCCATGCTGCTCGGGCATCTGCTCGCGGCGCTGGCCACCGGCTGGCTGCTGCGCCGCGGCGACCTGGCGCTCTGCACGCTGGCCCGGCTGTCGGCCGGCCCCGCGCAGTCGGTGGCCCAGGAGGCCCGGCTGCGTTCGCTGCGCGCCGCGCTCGCCCTCGTACGGGCGCTGCGCACAGGGCTGAGGGGTGCGCCCGCGGCCCGGACGCCCTGCCGCCCCCGGCCGGCGGACGAGCCGCCCGTCCCGGCAGCGGACGAGGCACTCCAGCACACGGTGATCAGGCGCGGGCCTCCGGCAGAGCTCGCACTCGCAGCCTGACGCGGCCCACCCTCCGGGAGCACCGGGAGTGGAGTCGCCGTGCCGGCCCTGCCCTCGTGCGCCCGGCACCTCTCACACACCTCTCCCTCACTCTGGAGTGACCTCCGCCATGAGCACCGCCCCCATCCCGCGCCGCACCGCGGCCACGCTGTCCCGTCTCGCCGTCGCCACCGGCGTCGCCGCCTCGTCCGTGCTGCTGCTCTCGGGCACGGCCTTCGCGCACGTCACCGTCCAGCCGCAGGGCGAGGCGGCCAAGGGCGGCTACGCGACGGTCAACTTCAAGGTCCCCAACGAGCGGGACAACGCCTCCACCGTCAAGCTCGAGGTGAGCTTCCCCGCCGACCACCCGCTGGCCTCCGCGATGCCGCAGCCGGTGCCGGGCTGGAAGGCCGAGGTGACCAAGTCCAAGCTGGACAAGCCGCTCGAAGTGCACGGCAAGCAGATCACCGAGGCGGTCACCAAGATCACCTGGACGGCGACCGACTCCAAGATCGCTCCCGGTGAGTTCCAGCAGTTCCCGGTCTCGATGGGCAGACTGCCCGAGAACGCCGAGCAGCTGGTGTTCAAGGCCCTCCAGACGTACGACAACAAGGAGATCGTGCGCTGGATCGAGGAACCGGCCGAGGGCGGCGAGCAGCCCGATTCCCCCGCACCGGTCCTGAAGCTGTCCGCGGCGGCCGACGACCACCACGGCGCCGGCAGCGCCTCGTCGGGCGACGCCGCGAAGGGCGAGGCGAACCACGGGGAAGCGAAGGGCGGAGACGCAAAGGACGGGGAGACGAAGGACGGGGAGACGAAGTCCTCGGCCGCCGCCGACGCCGGCGACACCACCGCCCGCGCCCTCGGCATCGCCGGCATCCTCGTCGGGGCCGCCGGTCTGGCCTTCGGCGTGCTGACCCGCCGCCGCGCCTCCTGACACACCGAACCCGACATCTGGGATATTTCTCAATGCGCACGAAGACTGTGCTCGCGGCCGCGCTCGTCGCGGCCGCCGGGCTCACCCTCTCCGCCTGCGGAACCGACGGCAAGAACGATTCCGCGGACCGCACCGTCGCCGAGGTCTCCGCCCAGCCGAAGACCAAGGCGGCCACGGTGCTCGACCAGCCGTTCACCAAGCCCGACCTGGTCCTCACGGACACCAAGGGCGAGCAGTACGACCTGCGCGAGCGGACCAAGGGCAAGCCGACGCTGATCTACTTCGGCTATACGCACTGCCCCGACGTCTGCCCGCTGACGATGAGCAACATCGCCATCGCCATGAAGCAGCTCCCCCAGGCCGACCGCGACAAGCTCCAGGTCGTGTTCGTCACCACCGACCCCGAGCGGGACACCCCCGCCGAGCTCGCCAAGTGGCTCCCGAGCGCCGGCGATCCGTCCTTCACCGGGCTCACCGGCGACTTCTCGACCATCCAGGCCGCGGCCCGCTCGATCGGCATCGGCATCGACCCGCCGAAGAAGAACAAGGACGGCACGGTCGAGTCCATGCACGGCGCCCAGGTCATCGCCTTCTCGCCGAAGACCGACCGGGGCTATGTGCTGTACGGCGAGGACACCACCGCCGACGAGTACGCCGAGGACCTGCCCAAGCTGATCCAGGGGGAGAAGCCGTGAGCCGCCGCCTCACCCGCACCGCGGGTCCGTCCCGCACAACCAGCACCCGCACAACCAGCACCCGTGCGATCAGCACCCGTGCGGCAAGCACCGCCCACCGCTCTCGTACGTCCCGCGCGGCGGCACTCGCCGCGGCCGCGTCCCTGGCCGCTGCGGCGGTCCTGACCGGCTGCTCGTCGACCGCGTCCGGGCCCGAGTTGAAGGTGAGCGGCGCGTTCATGCCGCAGCCCGTCAGCGATATGGCGGCCGGCTTCCTCACCGTGGAGAACACGGGGGACGCCGGGGACAGGCTGACCGCGGTCACCAGTGACATCTCCGACGACGTCACCATCCACGAGACCGTGGACCAGAAGATGCGGGAGGTGAAGTCCTTCGACATCCCGGCCGACGGCCATCTGGACCTCGAACGCGGCGGCAGCCACATCATGTTCATGAAGCTCAAGAAGCAGCCCCGGCAGGGCGAGAAGGTCGCCGTGGAGCTGCACTTCGAGAAGTCCGACCCGATCAAGGTCGCGCTGCCCGTCGAGGCGCCCAACCACAACCCGCAGCACGCGAAGAAGCACTGAGGGACCGGTCACGCCATGAAAGCCATCCCCGCCCCGGACTTCGGGATCGCCAGAGCCGCCTGCCGGCGGCCGGTCGCCGTGCTGACGCTGGCCGGCACGCTGCTGGCCGCGCTCTGCGCCGTACTGGCCGGTGCGGACCCGGCCGCGGCACACGCCGCTCTGACGGCGAGCGACCCGAAGGACGGGGCGGTGGTGGCCACCGCCCCCAAGCAGGTCACCCTCACCTTCTCCGAACAGATCGCGGTGGGCGAGAACGCCATCCGCGTCCTCGAACCCAGCGGCAAGCGCGCCGACACCGGCGAGATCCGCGAGATCGGGGAGAACGGGGCGATCGTCTACGGCGTCGGGCTGCACTCCGGACTGCCCGACGGCACCTACACCGTGGCCTGGCAGGCTGTCTCCGCGGACAGCCATCCGGTGTCGGGAGCGTTCACCTTCTCCATCGGAGCGCCCTCCGAGACCACGGTCGCGCTCCCCGAACAGACCGCGGGCGGTGGAGTCGTCGGGGCGCTGTACGGCATTGCCCGCTATGCATCGTATGCCGGTTTCATTCTGCTCGTGGGCGGCGCGGCATTCATTCTCGCCTGCTGGCCGCGCGGCGTCCGAGTGCGTCCGCTGCAACGCCTCGTCGTACACGGCTGGGTGACGCTCACCGCGGGCACCCTCGCCATGCTGCTGCTCCGCAGCCCCTACACCACCACCGGTTCGCTCGGGGACGCCTTCGATCTCACCGGCCTCGGGCTGGTCCTGGAGACGAAGACCGGGGCGGCCCTGGTCTCGCGGCTGCTGCTGCTGGGCGCGGCCGCGCTCTTCGTCGCCGTGCTGTTCGGCACGTACGCGCGCGGCGACGACACCGGCACCAGTACCAGCACCGACACCAGTACCGACACCAGCACCAGCACCAGCACCAGCACCGCGGACGCCGAGCGGAGCGAGGAGGGCAGGACCGGACGGAAGGACCTCGCCTTTGGCCTCGCCGTCGGCGGAACGGTCGTCGCCGCGGGCATCGCCGCCACCTGGGCACTGTCAGAGCACGCCTCCACCGGCATCCAGCCGGGCATCGCCATGCCCGTCGACGTGCTGCACCTGCTGGCCGTCGCCGCCTGGCTCGGCGGTCTCGCGGCACTGCTCACCGCGCTGTACCGCGGTCCGGCGATCGAGCGGACGGCGGTGCGGAAGTTCTCGTCGGTCGCGTTGGGCAGCGTCGTCGTCCTGGCCGTGACCGGGCTCTACCAGTCCTGGCGTCAGGTCGGCTCCTGGTCGGCCCTGACCGGGACCGCGTACGGACAACTGCTCGTACTGAAGGTGGGGCTGGTCGTCGTCCTGCTCGGCGTCGCCTGGATCTCACGACGGTGGACGGCGCAGCTCGCCGAGGTGCCGGCGGACGACACCCCCGCCCCCGGCAAGGCGGCGAAGTCCGACAGCGGGAAGCCGTCCAGGAAGAAGGCCGCCGCGAAGCCGGCGGGCGGCGACGTTGAGCGGGCCGGCCAACTGGCGCGGCAGCGGGCGGCGGTGGCCACGGCCCAGCGGAAGAAGGAGCGGGACGCCGACCCGCAGCGCTCCGGGCTGCGCCGCTCCGTGCTGACCGAGACCGGTGTCGCCGTCGTGCTGCTGGCCGTGACGACGGTGCTGACCTCCACGGAGCCCGGCCGCACGGAGGAGGAGGCGGGGGCCGGTCGGTCGGCGGCCGCGGCTCCGGCGGGCGGCCCTGCCGAGCTGAAGCTGCCGTTCGACACCGGCGGTGAGAACGGCAAGGGCACACTGCTGCTCACCCTCGACCCGGCCCGCTCCGGCGCCAATGAGCTGCACATATGGGCCAGCGCACCGGACGGGAAGCCGCTCGACGCCCCCGAGGTGAAGGCGTCCTTCACCCTCGAGGACAAGCAGATCGGCCCGCTGCCGGTCACCCCCGACCGGATCTCGGCAGGTCACTGGAGTGCGGCCGGAGTGCAGGTCCCGATGCCCGGCGACTGGCAGCTCAAGGTGACCGTGCGCACCTCCGACTTCGACCAGACGACGGTCAAGAAGAACGTGAAGATCGGCTGACGTATGACAACGCAGAAAGAGACCCGGAACGACCGCAACGACCGGAACGAGACGGCGGAGAACGGGCAGGGCCGCATCTCGCGGCGCCGGCTGCTCGGCACCGCCGGGGCCGCGGGCGCGACCGGGCTCGCCCTGGGCGCCGCCGGCGGGACCGCGGTCCACGCCGCGACGGCCTCTCCGGCCACGGCGCTGAACACGCTCGGCTCGACCGGCGTCCCCTTCCACGGCGAGCGCCAGCCGGGCATCACCACACCGCTCCAGGCCCGCGGCCATCTGATCGCCTTCGATCTCGCCCCGGGCGCCGGGCGCAAGGAAGCGGCCGCGCTGCTGCGACGCTGGTCGCGGCTGGCGGCCGAGGTGATGGCGGGCCGGCCCGCCGGGGACGGCGACACGGGCGTCGCCCTGGACGCCGGCCCGTCCTCGCTGACGGTCACCTTCGGCTTGGGCCGCACGTTCTTCGACCGTACGGACCTGACCGCCCGCCGGCCCGCGGCACTCGACCCGCTGCCCGCGTTCTCCTCCGACCGACTCGACCCCAAGCGCTCCGACGGGGATCTGTGGGTGCAGATCGGGGCCGACGACGGGCTGGTCGCCTTCCATGCGCTGCGCGCCGTCCAGCGGTCGGCGGGCGACACGGCGCGGGTGCGCTGGCAGATGAACGGCTTCAACCGCTCTCCCGGCGCCACCCGCTCCCCGATGACCTCCCGCAATCTGATGGGCCAGGTCGACGGAACCAACAATCCGAAGCCCTCCGACCCCGACTTCGACCGGCGGATCTTCGTCCCCGCGGAGGGCGAGGCCGCCCAGGGGGATGCGGCGTGGATGGCGGGCGGCTCGTACGCGGTCGTGCGCCGGATCCGGATGCTGCTGGACGACTGGGAGAAGCTCCCGCTCGACGGGCAGGAGGAGGTGATCGGCCGCCGCAAGTCCGACGGTGCACCGCTGACGGGCGGCTCGGAGACCACGCCGCTCGCCCTCGACAAGACCGGCCCGGACGGCAAGCTCGTCATCCCGGCCAATGCGCACGCCCGCATCTCGGCCCCGGAGGCGAACGGCGGCGCGGCGATGCTGCGGCGGCCCTTCTCCTTCCACGACGGGATCGGCCCGGACGGCACCGTGGACGCCGGGCTGCTGTTCGTCTGCTGGCAGGCGGACCCGCTGCGGGGCTTTGTGCCGGTGCAGCGCAAGCTCGACCGCGGCGACGCCCTGTCGGCGTTCATCCGACACGAGGCGAGCGGGCTGTTCGCCGTGCCCGGCGGTGCGCGGGAGGGCGAGTACGTCGGACAGCGGCTTCTGGAGTCGTGAACCTCGTCCGCGACCTGCCGGTGAAACCCGTCCGCGACCTGCGAGTGAACCCCGTCCGCGACCTGCGGCCCGGCAATTTGCGACCCTGCTATTAGGGTGACGGTGATGTCCGCGCCCACCAGCCGCCAGCAGGGATGACGCAATGTCCGCTACCCGCTACACCTATCTCGGCCCCGAGGGCACCTTCACCGAGGCCGCGCTGCGCACCCTCCCCGAGGCCGCCACCCGGGAACTGGTGCCGATGCTGTCGGTGCCCGCGGCGCTGGACGCCGTACGGAACGGGGAGGCCGCGGCCGCCCTCGTGCCGATCGAGAACTCCGTGGAGGGCGGGGTCACCGCGACCCTTGACGAGCTGGCCTCCGGGCAGCCGCTGATGATCTACCGCGAAGTGCTGCTGCCGATCGCGTTCGCGCTGCTCGTGCGGCCGGGGACGAAGCTGTCCGAGGTGAAGACGGTGACCGGGCACCCGGTGGCCCAGCCGCAGGTGCGCAACTGGCTGCGCGACCATCTGCCGGACGCACACTGGGAATCCGCAGCCTCGAACGCGGACGGGGCGCGGCTGGTGCAGGAGGGGCGCTACGACGCCGCCTTCGCGGGCGAGTTCGCCGCGGCCACCTACGGGCTCGAGCCGCTGGTCACCGACATCCACGACGCGGAGAACGCGGAGACGCGCTTCGTCCTGGTGGGCCGGCCTGCCAGACCCGCGGCTCCGACCGGAGCGGACAAGACGTCGGTGGTCATCTGGCTGGGCGACGACCACCCGGGCGCGCTGCTGGAGCTGCTCCAGGAGTTCGCGGTTCGCGGCGTCAACCTGATGCTGATCCAGTCCCGTCCCACGGGCGCGGGAATCGGGAACTACTGCTTCGCGGTCGACGCGGAGGGGCATCTCTCGGACCGGCGGGTGGCCGAGGCGCTGATGGGGCTGAAGCGGATCTGCCCGAAGGTGCGGTTCCTCGGGTCGTATCCGCGCGCCGGGGTCGCGCCGGAGGACGTGCAGCCGCTGCGGAGGGGGACGACGGACGAGGAGTTCCTCGCGGCGTCGGACTGGCTGGCACGGTGCCAGGACGGGCGGGCCTGAGAGGCGGTCGCCGCCCGGACCGCCGGTCGTACCTGCCGATTTTCACTGTCGAGCGCTGTCCACAGGACTTATCCACAGGTGGCCATCTCGATCTGGGGACAAGTCGACATCACCATCGGACCGCCATCCGACATCATCGACAAATCGCCTCTCTGACTTCAGACCGACCCACAGGGGACAGGATTCCCCGTGTCACCCCAATTCCTTCGATCAACTCTTTAGAGCGAGGAATTCCCACCCGAATGAGTGTGTGAAGTGAGCACAGAAGGGGAATCAATGGGCCTCGCACATGGGCAGCAGAACGATCTCCACCCCAGTCCACAGGCGCTTCACACACCCTGTGGATAACTTTCCGCAAGATCGCATTCCTGTGGACAAGTGCACCCGGACAGGAGAGTCGGACGCGGGGCGGCATACCCTGATCCGGCGACCGGCGGCGATTCCCTTGACCGCCGCATTGACGTTTTCGAAATTCGCTGCAATTCCGTCAATTCGGGCAAAACGACACGCATGTCAATATCGCGTGGGGTGGGCTCTGTCCGCACCGGTAGCCTGGTGGGGTGATTGACCTTCGCCTGCTCCGTGAGGACCCCGACCGTGTTCGCGCCTCCCAGCGCGCCCGTGGAGAGGACGTCGGCCTTGTCGACGCCCTGCTCTCCGCCGATGAGCGGCGCAGGTCGTCCGGCGTCCGCTTCGACGAGCTGCGCAGCGAGCAGAAGTCGCTGGGCAAGCTCATCCCCAAGGCGTCTCCCGAGGAGCGCGCCGAGCTGCTCAAGAGGGCCGAGCAGCTGAAGGCCGACGTCAAGGCAGCCGACGCCGCCCAGGGCGAAGCCGACGAGGAGACCAAGCGCCTGCTGCTCCAGCTGGGGAACCTGGTCCACCCGGAGGTGCCCGTCGGCGGCGAGGAGGACTTCGTCGTCCTGGAGACGCACGGCACGATCCGCGACTTCGGAGCAGAGGGCTTCGAGCCGAAGGACCACCTGGAGCTGGGCGAAGCTCTGGCCGCCATCGACGTCGAGCGCGGTGCGAAGGTGTCCGGATCGCGCTTCTACTACCTGACGGGCGTCGGCGCCCTGCTGGAACTGGCGCTGGTCAACGCCGCGATCGCACAGGCCACCGAGGCCGGGTTCACTCCGATGCTGACCCCGACGCTGGTGCGGCCGCGCGCGATGGAGGGCACCGGCTTCCTCGGCCAGGCCGCGGAGAACGTGTACCACCTGGAGAAGGACGACTACTACCTCGTCGGCACCTCCGAGGTCCCTCTCGCCGCGTACCACATGGACGAGATCGTCGACGCCGACAAACTGCCGCTGCGGTACGCGGGCTTCTCGCCCTGCTACCGCCGCGAGGCGGGGACATACGGCAAGGACACCCGCGGGATCTTCCGTGTACACCAGTTCGACAAGGTCGAGATGTTCTCGTATGTCGCGCCGGAGGACTCCGAAGCGGAGCACAAGCGGCTGCTGGAATGGGAGAAGCAGTGGCTGACCAGCCTTGAGCTGCCGTTCCAGGTGATCGACGTCGCCACCGGCGATCTGGGCGCCTCCGCCTCGCGCAAGTACGACTGCGAGGCATGGATCCCCACCCAGGGCAAGTACCGCGAGCTGACCTCCGCGTCGAACTGCAACGAGTTCCAGGCCCGGCGGCTGTCCGTGCGGATGCGCGACGGGAAGAAGGTGGCCCCCCTGGCCACGCTGAACGGCACGCTGTGCGCCGTGCCGCGCACCATCGTGGCGCTGCTGGAGAACCACCAGCTGGCCGACGGCTCGGTGCGGGTTCCCGAGGTGCTGCGGCCGTATCTGGGCGGTCGTGAGCTGCTGGAGCCGGTCGCCCGGTGAGCTTGCCGTACCGCCTGATCGCGACGGACCTCGACGGGACGCTGCTGCGCGCCGACGAGACCGTCTCGCAGCGCACACGCGACGCGCTCGCCGCCGTCACCGAGGCTGGCGCCGCACATATCGTCGTCACCGGCCGGTCGGTGCCGTGGACCAGGCATATCCTCGAGGACCTGGGATACGAGGGCCTCGCGGTCTGCGGCCAGGGCGCCCAGGTCTACCACGCGGGCGAACAACGACTGCTGACCTCGGTGACCCTCGACCGCCAGCTCGCCGGCCTCGCACTGTCCAAGATCGAGGCGGAGGTCGGCCCGCTGGCTCTGGCCGCCAGCCGCGACGGGCTGCACGGCGAAGTGCTGGTGGGCGCGGGCTACCGGGTCCAGGAGGGGCCGCTGCCCGTGGTGCCCTTCGACGACCCGTCGGAGCTGTGGTCCGCGCCGCTGAACAAGGTCTATATCCAGCACCCGGAACTCGACGACGACGCCCTGGCCGAGGCGGCCAGGGCCACAGTCGGCGCACTGGTGGACGTGGTCATGGCGGGCCCCGGGGTCGTGGAGATCCTGCCGCTCGGGCTCACAAAGGCGACCGGCCTCTCCCTGGCGGCCCGCCGCCTGGGGCTGCGGGCCGCGGACACGATCGCCTTCGGCGACATGCCGAACGACATCCCGATGTTCGGCTGGGCGGCGCACGGCGTGGCGATGGCCAACGCCCACGACGGACTGAAGGCCGTCGCCCACGAGATCACGGCCTCGAACGAACACGACGGCATCGCGGTGGTTTTGGAGCATCTGCTCCGCACCATCTGAACCGCTTGGCGCTCTCGTGAACCGCTTGGCGCTCTCGCCGACCGTCTGCTGCCCCTGTCACCCGTGGGTCAGGGGCTCCACCTCGGACCATACGACCGCAAGGCCCCGTAGACGCCCGCCGGCAAGCCGTCCGACGGGAGCTCCGACGGGAGCACGGCGCGAAGCCGCCGGAACGAGCGTGGAGCGGCAGCCCTGCCGCTCCCTCCACTGCAGGGCCTGGGGCGAGTCCCCGGGTTTGCGGGAGGGGGCGGCCCGCGCGGATGCGCGCTCGAAGCGGCCGCCCCCTGGGCAGCTCCCGGGCGGCTCCGCGGAGTGGTCGGTGGCTACTCCGCGGCCTGCCCTGCGCTGCCCCGACGAGAGCCCGACGGCCCCGCGCCCGTACTGTCCGTACCGGCGGTCACCGTCGTGCTCCTCTCCCGGTTGGTGGCCTCACCACTGTGCCGTTCCGGGCACAGCGGACGCCACCGGATTTTCCGCCCGCGACCGGACTCACTGCTCGCGGGACCCACTCCCTACGGGACCCACTCCTTACGGGACTCATTCCTCACAGGGTTCGCTTCTCACAGGGTTCAGTCCTCACACAGGCTCACTCCTCACCGGCGAGCTTGAGCACCCGCAGCTTCTGGCCTGCGTACCACGTCGCCGCGGCCGTTACGCCCACCAGCAGCGCCACCGCGGTCGGCAGGCCCACATCGGAGCCGATCAGCCCCTCGCCCGCGATCCGTTCGGCCAGCGACAGCGCCCACTGCTGGACGCTGAGGGTGCGGGCGCCCGAGACCAGACTGCCGAAGAGGGTCTCCCAGACCAGCGCGTAAACAAGCCCTATGACGACGGCATGCCGGCTGACCGTGCCCAGCAGCAGGAAGAGCGCGCTGTACGCGATCGAGGCGACGAGTGCCGCGACGGTGTACGCCATGGCCACCTGCTGGCCGTTGCCGTTGAGTATGAAACCGGCGATGCGGGTCGGCACGGCGGAGAAGACCATTGTCACCGCGATCGCCACGGTCAGCTTGGTGACGATGATCGTCGGCCGCTTCACCGGCTTGGCGAGCAGATAGACGATCGATCCGTCGTCGATCTCAGGCCCGATCGCGCCGGTGCCCGCGATCACTCCGATCAGCGGGACCATCACAGCGAGCGCGAACCCGCCGAGCACATCCGCCGCGACCTGGTCGTCCACGCCGTTGAAGGTGCGCACCGCGACGGCGATGGCGAGCAGCAGGGCGGGCAGGACGAACAGGATCGCAGCCCGCCGCCTGCCGAGCACGGCCCGATAGGTGAGCCGGGCGACTGTGGGGTTGTACATGGAAGTCACCGCTCCTTTCTGTCGGGCCTTCAGGCCGCTACGAGGTAGGAGAAGACCGACTCGAGCGACTCGTCCGAGGGCGAGACCGTGAGCAGCCGGATGGAGTGTTCGCGGGCGACCCGCGGCAGCAGTTCGGTGAACCGCAGGAAGTCGACGGCCTGGATGCGCAGCCCGCCCTCCGTCATATCGACCTCGATGCCGGCGGTCGACGGGTCGGAGATCAGCGCCGCGGCGAGCGCACGGTCGTCGCTGGACCGGACGAGATAGCGGTGCGGCCGGTCCGTCATCAGCCTGCGGATCCTGCGGAAGTCGCCCGACGCGGCATGCCTGCCGGCGACGATCACCTCGATATGGGAGGCGAGTTGCTCCACTTCCTCCAGGATGTGGGAGGAGAAGAGCACCGTGCGGCCCTCCGCGCCCATCCGCCGCAGCAGATCCATCAGCTGCATGCGCTGGCGCGGGTCCATACCGTTGAACGGCTCGTCGAGCAGCAGCACCGAGGGCTCATGGACCAGCGCGGACGCCATCTTCACCCGCTGGCGCATGCCCTTGCTGTATGTCGCGATCTTGCGGTCCTGGGCATACTCCATCTCGACTGTGGCGAGCGCCTTCTGCGCCTCCCGTTTGCCCAGCCCGTGCAGTTCCGCGTTGGCGACCACGAACTCCCGGCCGGTGAGGAAGTCGTACATCGCCTCCCGCTCGGGCACGATGCCGATCTCCCGGTAGACCGACTCACTGCGCCAGATCTGCTGCCCGTCGAGGGAGACGGCGCCGGTGGACGGGGCGAGGAAGCCGCCCATCATGTTGATGAGCGTGGACTTACCCGCACCGTTGGGGCCCAGCAGGCCGGTGACCCCGGGGCCGATGCGCATGCTGACGTCGTTGACGGCGACGACGTTCCCGAACCAGCGCGAGGCGTGGTCGATGTCGATGACGGACATCACAGACCGACCTTTCGGTAGCGGCGCATCAGGATGCCGTAGGAGCCGGCGATGAGCGCGAGGACGACGAGCAGATAGACGGCGCCCGCACCCGCACCGGGCGCGGAGGGGTCGCCTCCCGGAAAGGCGGTGGCCGCGCCGAGGAAGGCGGTCTGCACACCGTCTATGAGAGTGATCGGGGAGAACAGGCCCAGCCACTTGACGGCGCCGGTCGAGCCCGCCTCGATGGCGATGGCCTGGATGGTGGAGACCGCCCCGTAGGTGATGGTCAGCGTGGCGATCACCGCAGCGACGCCGAACCCGCGGCGCGGGGTGAGCGCGGCCATGACGAGGCCGATCCCGCCGAAGAGGAGTGAGAGCAGCCCCACCGACACCAGTCCCTGTCCCAGCTCCAGCGTCTGGTCGGACAGATCCATCTTGGCGAGCAGGGAGCCCACGTAGAGGATCAGCAGCGGGGCGCCGGTGAGGACGAACAGGGCCGTGGCCATCGCCCCGTACTTGGCGAGGACGTAGTCGACTCGCTCGATGGGGCGGGAGAAGTACAGCGGGACGGTCTTGAAGCGCAGGTCGCGGGAGACGGTCTGCGGCGCCTGGGCGGCCAGGTACAGCCCGATCACCGCCTGCATCACGATCGCGTAGCGCGTGTAGTCGACCGGCAGGTCATCCAGGTCGGTGGCGACGGCGACCGCGACGATGATGGCCGCGGGCAAGCACATCACCGCGAACAGGATCATCGGAAGGACCTTCGACTTGGCGCTGCGGCCCAGTCCGTAGGCGCCGCGGAGCGACTGGGAGTAGAGGGAGCGGCGCGCATAGGCGCGGCCGAGCCGTGTCCCTTCGTAGTTGCGGTACCCGATGTTGTGGATCTGTGTGGCGGTATCGGCGCTCATCGGGCCTGCACCTCCATGGCGTTGTCGGCCGGGCGTGCCGCCCCGTCAGGGCGGGCCGCGGCGGCGTCCGGACGGAAGACCTCGGCGATGTGGTGGCGGCGCTGCTCCATGCGTACGAGGCCGAGGCCGAGTTCGGCGACGGCGTCGCGCACGATGTCGTATGTCTCCTCACCGGCAGCTTCCAGCAGGAGGATGTGACCGGCTCCGGGCAGACCCTCCTCGAAGCCCGCGTGCAGCGTCACTCCGGCGGCGGTGAGCGCCTCGCGCAGGGCCGACGTGCCGTCGGGGCAGACGTCGGAGTCGGTCACCTCGACGGCGAGCGTCGCCGTGGCCTGGGTGAAGTCGCTGGTGGAACTGGACCGCAGCAGCGTGCCGCCGTCGATGACGACGACATGGTCGCAGGTGCGCTCCAGCTCGCCGAGGAGGTGCGAGGTGACGAGGACCGAGATGCCGAAGTCGGTGTGGACGCGGCGGATCAGTCCGAGCATCTCGTCACGGCCGACGGGGTCGAGGCCGTTGGTCGGCTCGTCCAGAAGGACGAGCTTCGGGTCGTGGACGAGGGCCTGCGCGAGCTTGACGCGCTGTTTCATGCCGGTCGAGTAGCCGCCCATGGGGCGGTACCGCTCCTCGTAGAGACCAACGTGGCGCAGCGTGTCCGCGGTGCGCTCACGGGCGGCGGTGGGAGGCAGTCCGGACATGCGCGCCATATGGACGACGAACTCCGTCGCCGAGACGTCGGGCGGCAGACAGTCGTGCTCGGGCATATAGCCGACCTGCTCGCGGATGGCGGCGCCGCTCGTGGCGACGTCGAGGCCGAGCACCGAGGCCCGGCCTTCCGTCGCGGGGGACAGACCCAGCAGGATCTTGATCAACGTGGACTTGCCGGCTCCGTTGGCGCCCACCAGGCCGGTCACACCGGGGCCGATGTCCAACGAGAGCCGGTCAAGAGCGGTCACTCTGGGGAACCGCTTGCTCAGGCTTTCGGTCGCGATCACAGTCACACCTCGACGGTAGTGGCGCAGGACACAGGGGTCGTCAGCCTCGGCGGCTGGTTCCGGATCCGACTCGAGACGTAGAGGCCCGTAGGGGGCTACGACCTAAGAAAGCACAGCCATGCGACTTTCGTGGGTTGTCCACAGGCGGGCCCGGCGGAGGCGGGGAGGGTTTTCCACAGGGCGTGCAGCGCTCTTGACGTCGCCGTCAGGCATTGTCACATTCGTCAGTGTCAAGTTACGTCGGGTGTACCGCTCAGGGACGGACGGTGGTTGGCCTTGGCAGTGGCAAGCGAACTGACCCCGGATCTGCGGGGTTTCAGAGATGTCCGGCGTCTCGCGTATGACTGCGGGGAGGCGGTCGCGTCGGCGCGAGGTTCGAGGAGATCCTGGTGGTCACCGACTCCCGGGATCCGGAGCAGAGCGCGTTCTGGCTGGATGACGATCTGCCGCATGTGCGGCGTCGACGGGAGGACATCTGATGGCGGGCGTGCGAGCAGGGGAGGAGCCGAGCATGTCAGGGGCGTCGTTTTCACGGGGGCCGTCGGACCTGCCGGAGGGGTCGCGGCTGCCGGGGGCGCGGGAGCGCTGGGTGCGTACGGGCGGGGTGGAGCTGTGCGTGGCGGAGCTGGGAGACGCCTCCCACCCGTCCGTCGTGCTGCTCCACGGGTACCCGGACACCAAGGAGGTGTGGTCCAGGGTCGCCGAGCGGCTGGCGGACCGCTTTCATGTCGTGCTCTACGACGTCCGGGGGCACGGCCGCTCGACCGCGCCGGTCCCGCTGCGCGGCGGCTACACCCTGGAGAAGCTCACGGATGACTTCCTGGCTGTCGCGGACGCGGTGAGCCCGGGCCGGCCGGTGCATCTGGTCGGGCACGACTGGGGCTCGGTGCAGGCGTGGGAGTTCGTGACGGTCAGCAGAACCGAGGGCCGTATCGTGTCCTTCACCTCGATCTCCGGCCCTTCGCTCGACCATTTCGGGCACTGGCTGAAGAAGCGGATGAGGCGTCCCACGCCCCGGAGGGTCGGACAGCTGCTGGGCCAGGGCGTCAAGTCCTGGTACGTGTACGCGCTGCACACCCCGGTCCTTCCGGAGCTGGCCTGGCGGGGGCCGCTGGGCAAGCGGTGGCCCGCACTCGTCCAGCGGGTCGAGAAGACGTCGGGGGACGACTACCCCACGGCTTCATTGCCGATGGACGCCGCGCACGGGGCATGGCTGTACCGGGACAACGTCCGTGCCCGGCTGCGCCGGCCGAGGGCCGACGCCTTCGCTCATGTCCCCGTTCAGCTCATCACGCCGAACGGGGACGCGTTCCTCTCCGAGCGGCTCTACGACGATCTGGGCGAATGGGCACCGCAGTTGACGCGCCACACGCTCGCCGCCAAGCACTGGGCGCCGCGTAGCCGACCCGATCAGCTGGCGGCCTGGATCGCCGACTTCGTCTCCGCGCACGAGGCGGGAGCCGGTTCCGGCGGTCCGTCGGCCGTGCCGGTCGTCACGCGTCCGACGGCAGGCCGGCCCTCTGCCGAACGGTTCGGCGGACAGCTGGTGCTGGTGACCGGGGCGGCGAGCGGCATCGGGAGGGCTACGGCCTTCGCGTTCGCCGAGGCCGGAGCACGGATCGTGGCGGTCGACCGGGACGGCGAGGGGGCGGCCAGGACCGCGGAGCTGACCCGGCTGATCGGAGCCCCCGACGCCTGGGGCGAGACGGTGGACGTCAGCGACGAACAGGCCATGGAGAAGCTCGCGGAAAAGGTCGCCGCCGAGTACGGCATCGTGGACGTGCTGGTCAACAACGCGGGCATCGGCCTCTCCGGCCCCCTTCTGGAGACGACGGCCGAGGACTGGCGCGCGGTCCTCGACGTCAATCTGTGGGGCGTGATCCACGGCTGCCGGATATTCGGCAGGCAGATGGCGGAGCGCGGCCAGGGGGGCCATATCGTCAACATGGCCTCGGCCGCCGCCTATCTGCCCTCCAGGACGCTGCCCGCCTACAGCACCTCCAAGTCCGCGGTGCTGATGCTGAGCGAGTGTCTGCGTGCGGAGCTGGCCGGGAAGGACATCGGCGTCACGGCTGTCTGTCCGGGTTTCGTCAACACCAACATCACCTCAACGGCCCGCTTCGCCGGGGTCGACGCGGCGGAGGAGAAGCGCCGCCAGAGGAAGTCGGCCCGACTGTACGCGCTGCGCAACTATCCGCCGGAGAAGGTCGCCACGGCCGTACTGCGAGCCGTACTGCGCAATGAGGCGGTGGCGCCGGTGACACCGGAGGCGCGCGGGGCACTGCTGCTGTCCCGCTTCGCGCCGCGTGTGCTGCGCGCGATGGCACGCTGGGAGCCCCGGCTGTGACGGCGGGGCAGTCGACGCAGTCCGGCGCCGAATACCGGATCGAGGATCTGGCACAGCGCAGCGGCGCCACGGTTCGCACGATCCGGGCCTATCAGGACCGCGGGCTGCTGCCGAAGCCTGAGCGGCGCGGCCGGTCCAATGTGTACGGTGCCGCTCATCTCGCCCGGCTGCGCCAGATCGCGGATCTGCTGGACCGCGGCTACACCCTTGCCTCCATCAAGGAACTGCTTCAGGCGTGGGACACCGGCCGCGGACTCGGCGGGGTGCTGGGGCTCGTCGCAGAGGTACAGGGCCCCTGGTCGGACGAGGAGGCGACCCGGATCACCCGCGCGGAGCTGGATGCCAGGTTCGGCGGTGAGCCGGACGATGAGGCGGTGGCGGATGCGATGGAGCTGGGCGTCCTGGAGCCGGCTCCGGGGAGGGACGATGAATTCCTGGTACCCAGCCCCCAGGAGCTTGCGGTGGCGGTGGAGTTGTATGCCGCGGGTGTGCCGCTCTCCGCGATCTCCGGGCATCTGAGGGAACTTCGCGGTCAGGTCGAGCACATCGCCTCCCGCTTCCTGGAGTTCACCACGGAGCATGTCTTCGCCCGCTACCTGGGGCACCGGCCTCCGACGGACGCGGATGCGGCCGAGGCCGCAGCCCTGGTGCGGCGGCTGCGCCCGCTGGCCCAGCAGACCGTGGACGCCGAACTGGCCCGCGCGATGCGGTTGTTCGCCACGCGCCACCTTCAGCAGCATCTGCGCCCGGACGGCCCGCCGCCCATGGAGTCGGGGCCGCGGGCGGTGGCCCTGCCCCCGGAGACGATACGGGCCGTACAGGGGCTCGTTGGCGACGAGAACACAGCCGCGTTCATCGCGGCTGCCGCTGAACGGGAGGTGAAGGCAAGGACATTGGACACTCTGACCGCAACAGGGCGCTGTCCACCGGATGGTTGCCAACAAGCCTGAATCCTGGTCGCGTTGTCCACAGAAAGTCCAAAAGGCCTGTGGATAAGTCGGGTTGACTGTGGATCAAACCTTTTCGATCACCTGCATTGATTGAATTCTGAGTGGCGAGCCGTCTCGGCCGCCGGGCAGGCTAATGGCATGAGCACGACGCCACAGCGCACCGTGAAGGTGTCGAAGTACCTCTCCAAGCATCTGCGCCATCGACCGGACCGCATCGGCATCGCACTTGACGCACAAGGCTGGGTGGAGATCGACGAGCTGATGCGGGCCGCGGCCGCCCACGGCTTCCCCTTCACCCGATCCGAGCTCGACCATGCCGTCGCCGTCAACGACAAGCAGCGTTTCACGGTCCGGGATGGGCGGATCCGGGCCAACCAGGGCCATACCGTCACCGTCGACCTGGACCTGCCCATCGCACAGCCACCCGGGTGGCTCTACCACGGCACGGTGGCCCGCAACCTGCCCGCCATCCGCACCGAGGGCCTGCTTCCCATGCGGCGCCACCATGTCCATCTCTCACCCGACCGGGAGACCGCCACCGCGGTGGGCGCCCGCCGCGGACGGCCCGTCGTCCTGTCCGTGGACGCGGACGCGATGCACCAGGCGGGTCATGTGTTCCACGTCAGCGCCAATGGCGTCTGGCTGACCGACGCCGTGCTGCCGGAGTTTCTGCGCCTCGCCGAATGAGCCCCGGCTGCCGGCGCCGGACCCGCACGGCTCGGCCGGCCGTCGCCTCAGGCGAGCTGCGCCGGCGCCTCCGCGGCGATCCGCTCGAAGACCGCCTGATCCGCCGAGAAGTCCGAGTCGGGAATCGGGCTGTGGACGGCGATCTCCGTGATGCCCAGAGCGAAGTGCCGACCGGCGAAGTCGACGAAGGCGTCCAGCGACTGCAGCGGGCCGCCGCGATCCGGGGTGAAGCCGGTGAGGAGGACCTTGTCCAGCTCGGCGGAGTCGCGGCCGATGTCCGCGCACGCCTTGTCGAGCTTGTCGATCTGGCCGCGGATCGCCTCGCGGGACTGGGCCGGGGTGCCCGACTCGAACAGCTTGGGGTCCCCGGTGGTGACCCACGCCTGTCCATGCCGCGCGGCGAGCTTCATCCCCCGTGGTCCGGTCGCCGCCACGGCGAAGGGCAGCCTCGGCCGCTGGACGCAGCCGGGAATGTTGCGGGCCTCCACCGCCGAGTAGAACGTCCCGTCACTCGTGACGGCGGGCTCGCTCAGCAGCCGGTCCAGCAGCGGAACGAACTCTGCGAACCGGTCGGCCCGCTCGCGCGGAGTCCATGCCTCCTGGCCCAGCGCCGTCGCGTCGAAGCCCATCCCGCCCGCGCCGATCCCCAGGGTGATGCGCCCGCCGGATATGTCGTCCAGTGAGATCAGCTCCTTCGCCAGGGTCACCGGATGGCGGAAGTTCGGCGAAGTGACCAGCGTGCCGAGACGCAGTCGCTCGGTCGCGGCGGCCGCGGCCGTCAGCGTGGGGATCGCGCCGAACCAGGGGCCATCGCGGAACGAGCGCCACGACAGGTGGTCATAGGTGTACGCGGTGTGGAAGCCGAGCCGCTCGGCGCGCAGCCACTCGTCACGGCCGCCCTCGTGCCAGCGTCGGACGGGGAGGATCACGGTGCTCAAACGCATGACGTCGAGCGTACGGGGTCCCACGGACACGCTCCCATGCGGCACACGAAACCCCAGGTCCCCGCTGCCCCCAGAGGGCTCGCACTCAAATGTGCAACCGGCCGCACGCCCGTGCGCCCTCATACGGGAGAATGGATCTGTGATCCCAGACACTGTTCCCGCCCCGCTGTCCGCCACGCCCCGGTTGATCGCCACCGATCTCGACGGAACCCTGCTACGCGACGACAAATCGGTCTCGGAGCGTACGATCGCCGCCCTCGCGGCCGCAGAGGAGGCCGGGATCGACGTCTTCTTCGTCACGGGCCGCCCCGCCCGCTGGATGGACGTCGTCAGCGCGCATGTGCACGGCCACGGACTGGCGATCTGCGCCAACGGAGCGGCGGTGGTGGATCTGCATGCGGGCGGCGAGCTGCTGAAAGTCCGTGCGCTTCAGAGGGAGCACGCGCTCAGCGTCGTACAGACACTGCGCGACGCCGCGCCGGGCACCTCGTTCGCCGTCGAGCTGACGACCGGAATCCATTACGAGCCGGAGTACCCCCCGTTCCATACGGACCCGGGGGCGACGGTCGCCGCCGCCGAGAAGCTGCTCCAGGAGGACCCGTCCGGCAGCAGCGCTCCGATGCTCAAGCTCCTCGCCCATCACAGCGAGCTGTCCCCCGACGGCTTCCTCACGCTGGCTCGCACGGCGGCGGGAGAGCTCGCGTCCTTCACCCGCTCCAGCCCCAGCTCCCTGCTCGAAATCAGCGGGCTGGGCGTGAGCAAGGCGAGCACGCTCGCGCTGTGCTGCGCGGAGCGCGGCATCTCCGCCGATGAGGTGGTCGCGTTCGGGGACATGCCCAACGACGTGGAGATGCTGGCGTGGGCCGGGATGTCCTATGCGATGGGCAACGCCCATCCGGAGGTGACCGCGGCGGCGTCCGGACGGACGGTGGCCAACAACGACGACGGCGTCGCGGTGGTGATCGAGGAAATCCTCGCCGACCGCGCCCGGAGCACGGCGGGCTGATCTCATCGCCGCGGCCACGCGGTTCGGCCCGCACCCTTGAGTCAGCCCGCCCAGCCCGTCGCCCCTGGGCCGACGCCTTTACCGCGCTCTGCCGGTCCCATGCACCTGAACCGGCCGCGCCCGGCCGGTCGGCCCGCTGCCGCTGCCGCTGCCGCTGCCGCTGCTACAGCGTCACCCCGCGCTCCCGCAGCCACCACACCGGGTCCACGCCGGAGCCCAGGTGCGGGGTGAGCCGTACCTCGAAGTGCAGATGGGGGCCTGTCGAGTTGCCTGTGGTCCCCGCCTGCCCGATCTGCTGACCGGTCGCCACCCGCTCCCCCTGCTCGACGGTGACCGCCGCCAGATGCGCGTACTGCGAGTAGTAGCCTCCCGTGTGCTCGACGATCACTTCGATGCCGAAGCTGCCGCCGCAGGACACGGAGACCACCCGCCCCGCGCCGATCGACCGCACCGGGGTGCCGATGCCGACGGCGAAGTCCTGCCCGGTGTGCCGGTGCGCCCAGCGTTCGCCGACGCTGTCGAAGCCCGCGGACAGCTCATAGTCCTCCACAGGCGGCACCCACTCGACGCCGCTCGGCACATCCGCGCTCTGCTCGAGCTGTACCGCGCCCGCGCAGGCGCCGGCCGCGACGCTGCGGTCTGCCTCCCCCTGGAGCTGCCACTGCGCGGCCTCCAGCTTGGTCTCGATGTCCTTCTTGATCGCCGCCAGCCGGTCCCTGCGCTCCTTGAGCCTCCGCCAGGCCGCTCTGGCCGTCTTCTCGGCCGCTGCAAGCCGGCGCTCGCCCTGCCTGGCGCGTTGCAGCAGCTGGTTGACGGCCAGTTCGGCCTGCCAGACCAGCCGCCGGGCTCGCATGAACTCCTCCGGGCTGCTCGCCATCAGCAGATGGGCGGCGAGCGCGAGCGGTCCTCCGGTTCGGTACTGGTCGCGGGCGACTCCGCCGATCTGATCGTGGAGGGTGGCGAGGTGACCACGCTGTCTCTTCAGCTGCTCCTGGAGGTGCAGAGCCCTGGTGCGCTGTGCGTCGGCGGCGCGTCTGCCCTTCTCGTACACCAAGGTGGCCTGCGCCGCCTCGTCGAAGAGCCGCGCCACCTCGGCGCTCGTCGTGGTGTCCGGCCCGTCGGAGGCGTACGCGGCCGGCGCCGCCGCACTCGCCGCAGTGCCGAGGAGCACGCACAGCACCGCCGGGACGAGCATCAGCCGGTCGCGGTGGATCAAGCGCATTCCCGGATCGTCCCCCGTGGTCCAAGGGTTCCGTGGTACCTGTGCGGTGTGTGGGGCACGGTACGACCGGCTGGCCCAACCTCCCGCCGCCAGCGAGCCTCCTGCGGCAGCAACCGCATCGCCTCCAGCAGCTGCGGCATGCGCGCGGTCAGCTCGGTGGACAGGCCCGGAAGGCCGCGGGTCGCCGCGGGCGCGGCTTCGAGCGGATCATCGTTCGGCTCGGTTCACCGTCGTGACCTTCAGTCAGAAACGTCCGATTCGACGAGAAAAGTCAGCCTCTTGCGCCCGCACCTGCCATGACGCCGGGGGCGGGCGGGCCGGCGAGCAGATCAGCGGCCCGCTCGCGCTCCAGCATCCGGCGCAGCGGCCCGTCCGCCGAGGCCAGCTGCTCGTACGTGCCGCGCTGCACCGTCCGCCCCTCGTCCAGGACCACGATCTCGTCCACCTCCTCCAGCCCCTGCAGCCGGTGGGTGATCAGCAGGGTGGTGCGGCCTTCGGTCGCGCTCAGCAGATCCCGCGTCAGCGCGTCCGCCGTCGCCAGGTCCAGGTGTTCGGCAGGCTCGTCGAGGACGAGCACGGGGAAGTCGGCGAGGAGCGTCCTGGCCAGGGCGAGCCGCTGCCGCTGGCCCCCGGAGAGCCGGGCCCCGTGCTCGCCGACCAGAGTGTCGAGACCGTCCGGCAGGGTGTCCGCCCACGCGAGGAGCCGGGCCGCGGCCAGGGCCTCGCGCAGCTCCGCCTCGCTCGCGTCCGGGCGGGCGAGCCTGAGGTTCTCGCGCAGCGAACTGTCGAAGACATGGGCATCCTGTGCGCACAGGCCGACGAACCGCCGCACCGCGTCCCCGTCGAGGGCACGGGCGTCCACACCGCCGAGGCGGTATGCGCCGTCCCGGGCGTCCAGGAAGCGGAGCAGCACCTGCGCGGCCGTGGTCTTGCCGGAGCCGGAGGGCCCGACCACGGCGACGCGCCGACCGGGGGTGAGCAGCAGGTCGAAGCCGTCGAGGGCGCTCTGCCGCTGCCCGGGATGCCGGGCGGTCACCGACCGCAGTTCGAGAGGGAAGGGCGAGGCGGGCGGCGCGGCGGGGTGCTGGGGCTCGGCCACGGGCACGGGCGCGTCCAGCAACTCGTGGACGCGCGCGGCGCTGTGGGCGACGCGCTGTCTGTGCTGCACCGCCGCGGGAAGCCCGGCGACCGCCTCGAACGCTGCGAGCGGAACGAGCACGACGACCGCGAGGGCCACTCCGTCGAGCCGACCCTCGCCCACCGCCCGTACCCCGGCGAGTGCTGCCCCCGCTGTCGTGAGTCCGCAGATCAGTGCGGACAGGCCGCTGCCGAGCCCGGCTGCGGCGGCTCCGCGGGCGGCGATGCGGGTCAGCTCACGGTCCGCCTCCCGCGCCCTGCCGAGCCGCTCGCGCAGGGCGGCGCCGGCGACCGTCAGCTCGGCGGTGCCGCGCAGCAGATCGACGACATGGACGGTCAGCGCCCCGCGGGCGGGGGCCAGCCGCCGCTCGGCGCGGCGCGCGAACGCCCCGCTGACCAGAGGGACCGCAACCCCGGCAGTCAGCAGCCCGCCGGCGAGCACGGCCCCCGCCTCGGGCAGCAGCCACGCCGTGAAGCCGACCGAGCCCGCGCCGACGGCCAGTGCCGCCCCGGCGGGCAGCAGCCAGCGCAGCCAGTAGTCCTGCAGTGCGTCGACGTCGGCGACGAGCCGCGACAGCAGATCGCCCCGGCGGCTGCGGCGGAGTCCCGCGGGCGCGATCCGCTCCAGCCCGCGGTAGACGGCGACCCGGGTCTCGGCGAGCATCCGCAGCACGGCGTCGTGCGAGACGAGCCGCTCCGCATAACGGAAGACCGCCCGGCCGATGCCGAAGGCCCGCGTCGCGGTGACGGCCACCATCAGATAGAGCACGGGCGGCTGCTGGGAGGCCCGTGAGATCAGCCATCCGGAGACGCCCATCAGACCCACGGCCGATCCCAGCGCCAGGCTCGCCAGCAGCAGCGCGAGCCCGAGCCGCCCCCGCAGCCCGGCTGCCGCGTCGCGTATCCGCGCGAACGGGTCCCGGTGACCGCGCCCGGGTCGACCGCCCCCGGGGCGCTCGCTCTGCCCATCGCCCGTATACCGGGCTGCGGCACGCGTGGCGGCGCCCGTCCGCCCCGCCGCCGCAGACAGTTCTTCCGTCGTACGGTGGCCGGTGGCCGGTTCCGGCTGCGCTGCCGCATCCGGGTCCATGCCCGGTTCCGGCGCCCGGAGTCGGCCCCTTACCGGCACGGACGGCGATGACGCATCGGCGGAGTCCGGTCCGGGGCACGGTCCGCGGTGCGGCTCCACCTCTGCCTCCGCCTCCGCCTCCGCCTCCGGCATCGGCATCGGCATCGGGCACAGCCCAGGGCAGGGTCCCGAGCACGGCTCAGCACAGGCTTCCGCGCGCGGCGGCGGGCCCAGTGCCACCACCCGGTCGGCGACCGCGAGGAGGGCGGGGCGGTGGACGACCAGCAGGACCGTACGCCCCCGGGCCAGCCGACGCACCGCTTCGACGACGGCCTCCTCGGTCGTACCGTCCAGCGCCGCTGTCGGCTCGTCGAGCAGCAGCAGCGGACGGTCCGCCAGAAACGCTCTGGCCAGGGCGAGCCGCTGCCGCTGGCCGGCCGAGAGGCCCGCGCCGTCCTCGCCGATCCGGGTGTCGACGCCCTGGGGGAGTGCGGCGACGAACTCCTCGGCCCCCGCGTCCGCCAGCGCCGACCAGACCTCGGCGTCATCGGCGTCCGGCCTCGCCAGACGTACGTTCTCGGCGACCGTCCCGGCGAAGAGATACGGTCGCTGCGGCACCCAGGCGATCTGCTCGCGCCAGCGGTCCAGGTCCAGCCCCGCCAGATCGGCCCCGGCGACCCGCACCCGCCCCTCGGACGGCTCGGTGAACCCGAGCACCACATCGAGCAGCGTGGACTTGCCCGCCCCGCTCGGCCCGACCAGAGCCACGGTCTCGCCCGGCTCCACCACCAGCGAGGCACGCATCAAGGACGGTTCTGCCCACCCCGAATGCCGGACGGTCACCTCCTCAAGCTCCAGCCGGATTCGGCCGGGCGCCTGCCCGGCGCCGCCGCGCCGAGGCTCGGTCTGCAGTACCCGGAAGATCTCCTCCGCCGCCGAGAGCCCTTCCGCCGCCGCGTGGTAGTGCGTCCCGACCTGACGGATCGGCAGATATGCCTCCGGGGCCAGGATCAGAATCACCAGACCCGTATGGAGATCCAAGTCTCCGTGCACCAACCGCATTCCGACCCCGACGGCCACCAGCGCCACCGACAGCGTCGACAGCAGCTCCAGAGCGAACGACGAGAGGAATGCGATGCGCAGCGTGCGCAGGGTGGCGCGCCGGTACTCCGAGGTGATCGCCCGGATCGACTCGGCCTGTGCCTTGGCCCGTCCGAAGACCTTCAGTGTGGGCAGCCCGACGACCACATCGAGGAAGTGACCCGACAGTCGGGAGAGCGTCCGCCACTGACGGTCCATCCGGGATTGTGTGGCCCAGCCGATGAGCACCATGAACGCAGGGATCAGCGGCAGCGTCCCCACGATGATGGCCGCCGATACCCAGTCCTCGGTCACGATGCGCGCCAGCACCGCGACCGGAACGACCAGGGCGAGCCCCAGCTGGGGCAGATACCGCGCGAAGTAGTCGTCCAGCGCGTCCACCCCGCGGGTGGCGAGCGCGGCCAGCGAACCGGTCCGCTGACGGCCCGCCCAGCCGGGGCCCAGCGCCGCGGCCCGCTCCAGCAGCAGTGCCCGCAGCTCCGACTTGACCGCCGCGCTCGCGCGATGTGCTGCCAGGTCGGTCAGCCAGGCGACCAGGGCGCGGCCTGCCGCCACCGTCGCCAGCAGCGACAGCGGCAGTCCCAGTGCCGAGACCGACAGCCCACGCTGAAACGCCCCGACCACCACTTCGGCGATCAGCATCGCCTGGGCGACGACCAGTCCGGCGCCGACCAGGCCGAGCACCACCACCGCGGCAAGGAAGAGCCGGGTGGCCCGGGCGTACCGCAGCAGACGCGGGTCGATCGGTTTCACGTGAAACACGCCCCTAGCGCGAAGCGTGCGATGGGTGCGAAGCGTCGGCGATGTGCTGGGTGCCGATCCGCTTGCGGAACACCCAGTACGTCCATCCCTGGTAGAGCAACACCACAGGAGTGGCGATGCCCGCGCACCAGGTCATGATCTTCAGCGTGTACGGGCTCGACGAGGCGTTGGTCACCGTCAGGCTCCAGGCGTCGTTGAGCGAGGACGGCATGACGTTTGGGAAGAGCGTCAGGAAGAGCATCGTCACGGCGGCCGCGATCGTCACCCCGGACAGGGCGAACGACCAGCCCTCGCGTCCGGCCCTGATGGCGGTGATCGCACCGGCGAGTGAGGCCACGGCCACGATCATCGCGATAAGGCTGACGCCGTCGCCGCGTTGGGCCTGGGTCCAGAGCAGAAAGGCGAGTGCCAGTGCCGCCGTCAGCAGCCCCAGTCCCAGAGCGGCTTTCCGGGCTCGCTCACGGATGTCCCCCACCGTCTTGAGCGCCGTGAACACGGCTCCGTGGAAGGTGAACAGCGTCAGAGTCACCAGTCCGCCGAGCAACGCGTACGGGTTCAGCAGATCGACCAGGGAGCCGACATACTCCATCTCCGCGTCGATCTTCACTCCGCGCACGATGTTGCCGAAGGCCACACCCCACAGGAAGGCCGGCAGCAGCGAGGTCCAGAAAATCGCATGCTCCCAGTTGGTCTGCCAGCGCTCCTCCGGCCGCTTCGCCCGGTACTCGAAGGCGACTCCGCGCACGATGAGGCAGACCAGGATGAGCAGCAGCGGCAGATAGAAGCCGGAGAACAGTGTGGCGTACCACTCGGGGAAGGCGGCGAAGGTGGCGCCGCCGGCCGTCAGCAGCCATACCTCGTTGCCGTCCCAGACGGGCCCGATCGTGTTGATCAGCACCCGGCGCTCCGCACGGTCGCGAGCCAGCAGCTTGGTCAGAACCCCGACCCCGAAGTCAAAGCCCTCGAGGAAGAAGTAGCCGATCCACAGAACGGCGATCAGCACGAACCAGACGTCGTGGAGTTCCATTGCTCGACTCCTCAGTACGAGAAGGCCATGGGCCTGTCGGCGTCACGGTCGTCGCCGCCGATCCTGGTGGGCGGGTTGAGATCGGACTCGCTGAGTTGGGGCGGTCCCGCCTTGACGTACTTGACCAGCAGCTTGACCTCGATCACTGCGAGCACCGCGTACAGCAGGGTGAAGACGATCATCGAGGTGAGCACCTCGCCCTGAGAGACACCGGGGGAGACGGCGTCGCGGGTGCGCAGCACGCCGTAGACGACCCACGGCTGGCGTCCCATCTCCGTGAAGATCCATCCCCAGCTGCTGGCGATCAGCGGGAAGCCGAGCGTCCATACGGCGGCGAGCCAGTACCACCTGGTCAGCCGGGGTCCCAGCGCCTTCCGGCGGAAGAGCACCAGATGCGGCACCTCGTCCTCGCCCGTCCTCAGCCCCCGCGGCAGCAGGAACTTCCTGCGGGTCAGCCACAGCCCCGCCATGCCGATGGCGAAGGAGGCCATGCCGAAGCCGATCATCCAGCGGAAGCCCCAGTAGGTGACCGCGATATTGGGCCGGTAGTCGCCGGGGCCGTACTGCTCCTGGAGCGCTTTGTTGGTGTCGTTGATGCCGGGGACATGGGAGGAGAAGTCGTCGTTGGCGAGGAAGGACAACAGCCCCGGTATCTCGATGGCGACCTTGTTGTGCCCTTCCTCCACATCGCCGTACGCAAAGACGGAGAAGGGGGCGGGGGCTTCGCCGTCCCACAGGGCCTCGGCGGCGGCCATCTTCATGGGCTGCTGCTGGAACATGACCTTGCCGAGGAGGTCGCCGCTGACGGCGGTGAGCAGTCCCGCGACGGCCACGGTGACCAGACCGAGACGGAGCGATGTCCGCATGACCGGGATGTGCTTCTTGCGCAGCAGGTGGTACGCAGCGATGCCGACCATGAACGCGCCGCCGGTGAGGAAGGCCGCCGACATGGTGTGGAACACCTGGGTCAGGGTGGTGTTCTGGCTGAGCACCGCCCAGAAGTCGGTGAGCTCCGCGCGCCCCGACTCCTCGTTGATGCGGTAGCCGACCGGGTGCTGCATCCAGGAGTTGGCGGCCAGGATGAAGTAGGCGGAGAGGATGGTGCCGATCGACACCATCCAGATGCAGGCCAGATGGATCTTCTTCGGCAGCTTGTCCCAGCCGAAGATCCACAGCCCGATGAAGGTCGACTCGAAGAAGAACGCGATCAGCGCCTCAAAGGCGAGCGGCGCGCCGAAGACATCGCCGACGAAGCGCGAGTAGTCGGACCAGTTCATGCCGAACTGGAACTCCTGGACGATGCCGGTGACCACACCCATGGCGATGTTGATCAGGAACAGCTTGCCCCAGAACTTGGTGGCCCTGAGGTACTTCTCCTTGCCCGTGCGCACCCAGGCCGTCTGCAGACCGGCGGTGAGCGCGGCCAGGGAGATCGTCAGGGGAACGAAGAGGAAGTGGTAGACGGTGGTGATGCCGAACTGCCATCGCGCCAGGGTTTCCGGCGCCAGAGCCAGGTCCACGTCGCTTCTCCTTACATCGCCGTGGTCACAGCGGCAGCCCGCCCTGCCGATTCCTCCGATATCTGGAGAAGCAAGGCGCGCTTGTGAACGCGTTCACATTCACAAGCATTATGGACCACGCCTCTCGGCGGCCATTCGGGGGGGGTCCCCTTTCCGCCATCCCTTCCCAAGAACTTCAACATATTGTTGAATCCGCGGCATGCAGATTCGCATCTCCTGGCCCGCAGGACAGCTGACCGCGACCCTTGGGGACACCCCCACGAGCATGGCGCTCGCCAAGGCTCTCCCGATCGTCTCCACCGCCTGCACCTGGGGCGAGGAGGTCTACTTTGACACACCGGTCTCCGTCGCCGCGGAGCCGGACGCCCGGCAGGTGGTGGATCCGGGCACCGTCGCTTTCTGGACCGAGGGCGATGCGCTCGCACTGCCGTACGGCCCCACCCCCATCTCCCGGGGCGAGGAGTGCCGGCTGGCGAGCCCGTGCAATGTCCTCGGACGTTTCAACGGAGATCCCCGGCTGCTGGCCACCGTCCGCTCAGGCGACCCGATCCGCGTGGAACGCGTCGACCCGGCCTGAGCCACGCAGGTCAGGCCGGGTCGAGGGGCGGTGTGCGGCGGCGCCGGGACGGCGGCCGCCCGCTCATGCCTCCTTGCGGAAGCCCTCCGCAGTCTTGAGGAAGACGTCGTTGGCCTCGTGTTCGCCGATGGTGACGCGTACGCCCTCGCCCGCGAACGGCCGGATGACCACTCCGGCCTTCTCACAGGCCGCGGCGAAGTCGACCGTGCGGTCCCCGAGCCGCAGCCAGACGAAGTTCGCCTGTGTCTCGGGGACGGTCCAGCCCTGCTCCACGAGGCCGTCCCGGACCCTCACCCGCTCGGCGACCAGGGAGCCGACCCTCCCCAGCAACTCGTCCTCCGCGCGCAGCGAGGCCACCGCGGCGTCCTGGGCGAGCTGGCTGACGCCGAAGGGGACCGCGGTCTTGCGCAGCGCGTCCGCGACCGGCTCATGGGCCACGGCGAACCCGACCCGCAGGCCCGCCAGCCCGTACGCCTTGGAGAAGGTGCGCAGCACCGCCACATTGGGACGGTCGCGGTAGATCTCGATGCCGTCGGGGACCTCGGGGTCCCGGATGAACTCGCGGTAGGCCTCATCCAGCACCACCAGGACATCGGAGGGGACCCGGTCGAGGAATCGTTCCAGCGCGGCCCGGCGCACCACCGTGCCGGTCGGGTTGTTGGGGTTGCAGACGAAGATCAGCCGGGTCCGGTCGGTAATCGCGTCGGCCATCGCGTCGAGATCGTGGACCTCGCCCTCGGTCAGCGGCACCCGCACCGCCGTCGCCCCGCTGATCTGCGTGATGATCGGGTAGGCCTCGAACGAGCGCCAGGCGAAGATGACCTCGTCGCCCGGCCCGGATGTGGACTGCAGCAGCGACTGTGCGACGCCGACCGAACCGGTGCCCGTCGCCAGATGGGTGAGCGGCACCCCGAAGCGGTCCGCGAGCTCCTCCATCAGCCCGGTGCACGCCATGTCCGGGTAGCGGTTGAAGGACTGGGCGGCGGACAGTGCGCTCTCCATCACACCCGGCAGCGGCGGATACGGGTTCTCGTTGGAGGACAGCTTGTATGCGACCGGCCCGCCGGCGGCGGCCGGCCTGCCGGGCTTGTACGTGGGGATGCCGTCCAGCTCGGGGCGCAGCTTGGGGGTCGTCTCGCTCACCGCAGGTCCTCCTCGACCTTCCACATCCTCGACATCGCCGATCTCACCGCCGACGCTCAATGCTTCTCACCCTATGAGGATTCGGGCCCGCTGCGAATGCCGTGACCAAGTTGGTGTGCACGACCGGCTCCGGCGGCCGCCACGACCGCAGGCACCCGGCGGGAAGCAGCGCTCTTTCAGGACAATCAGGCGCGCATTCAGTGAGCTATGCGCCCCCTGCGATGTCACGCGCTGGTGGCTCGCTCCGTGGCGCGCATCCCCCGTAGTAGTGAGTTGAGACCTCTTCGAAACTTCGCCCGTATGCCAGGCCTATGCCGTCAGAGACCCGAGGCCCCACGTCGGCAGGAGGTAACTCCCTATGTTTCCAAGGCAATTGACGAGGTTCACCCATGCAGAAACGTACCTGTCAACGAGTGAATATGCGACCGGCTCAACCACCCGCCCTCGCCCTACTATCGGCTCGCCATGACAGCAGCAGGGAAGCACCAGGTGAGCCGGACGGACACATCCCGTCGGGGCAGCCGGCAGAGCCGCGCGGGCATCCGAGACGTCGCCGCAGCAGCCGGTGTCTCCATCACGACTGTCTCCGACGCGCTCAACGGCAAGGGCCGTCTCCCCGACGCCACCCGCCGCCACGTCCGGGAGGTCGCCGACCGGCTCGGCTACCGCCCGTCCGCAGCGGCCCGCACACTGCGCACCGGAAAATCGGGCCTGATCGGTCTGACGGTCACGACATACGGGGATGAACCTTTCACCTTCACCGAGTTCGCCTACTTCGCCGAGATGGCCAGAGCCGCCACCTCCGCTGCGCTCGCCCGCGGCTACGCCCTGGTGATCCTGCCCGCCACCTCACGCCATGACGTCTGGCAGAACGTCGCCCTCGACGGCACCGTCGTCATCGACCCCTCCGATCACGATCCGGTCGTCACCGAACTGGTCCGCCAGGGTCTGCCCGTAGTCTCCGACGGCCGGCCCGCCGGCACCCTCCCCGTCACCGCCTGGGTCGACAACGACCACGAAGCCGCTGTGCTCGGCCTGCTCGACCATCTCGCCGCCGCGGGCGCCCGACGCATCGGCCTGCTCACCGGCAACACCACCGACACCTACACCCGGCTGTCGACCACGGCCTATCTGAGCTGGTGCGAGCGCATCGGCCAGGACCCGGTGTACGAGACCTACCCGGCCCACGACCCGTGCGCCGGGGCCGTCGCAGCCGACCGGCTGCTCGCCCGGCCCGACCGGCCCGACGCCGTCTACGGGCTCTTCGACCCCAACGGCACCGATCTGCTCGCCGCCGCACGGCGGTACGGACTGCGCGTACCCGACGATCTGCTGCTCGTGTGCTGCAGCGAGTCGACCGTGTACGCCGCCACCGAGCCGCCGATCACCACCCTCTCACTCAAGCCGCGCCGGATCGGCACGGCCGTCGTCCAGCTTCTGATCGACGCCATCGAAGGAATCGACGAGAACCGGCCGGTCGAGCAGGTGATACCGACGGAGCTGATCGTCCGCACGTCCTCGCAGCGGCGTCGTTCACCGCGGACGAAGGTCAGCCCTCCGCGCTCCCCGGCACAGGACTAGGGCCCTCCCCGCACGATGGCAGAGGAGAGGGCGTGGACGCGGGTAACCGGTCTGACCAGAAGCAGCCTGGACTAGACCTCCCTAAAGGGGACGAATCGATCGACCAAGCAGGAGTGCGTGCGGATTCACCACCCCTGGTGCGTCACAGAGCGGGGACCTCATTCCTATGATGGGCGCACGACACCGCGGGCCACCCCGACCAGGCTGGACCGACTGGTGAACGGCGCAACGGTGGTGGAGGGGTCGATGACTCAGGGGGCCGGTCAGGGACCCGTGGTGCGGACGGCGACGTTGCGTGACTTCCGCGTACCGCCGTATGCGCAGGTTCCCGTGCAGTCGCAATCTCCGGGCCACCCGGATCACCTGGACCACAAGGACGACCCGAGCGACCGACGGCCCCCGGAACACCAGGGGTCTCCCGAGACGGCGCAGGCCCCGCACCCCGTGGCCGGCCGGCCGCACCCCGCCGCCGTACCCACCCCTGTGCACCCCCCGCACCCCGCCGCCGTCCAGGCCGGCACGGACGGGCCTCATCCGGACCCGGTCCACCCCGGCAACGCCGTCCCCGAGAGCGAGCCGGACGGCTACACCCCCACCGAGCGGG
The DNA here is from genome assembly GCF_029846775.1 of Streptomyces chengmaiensis. Taxonomy (NCBI): domain Bacteria; kingdom Bacillati; phylum Actinomycetota; class Actinomycetes; order Kitasatosporales; family Streptomycetaceae; genus Streptomyces; species Streptomyces chengmaiensis. The sequence goes on along the minus strand of NZ_JARWBG010000004.1, from coordinate 127,065 downwards.
ATCTTCCCGTGCTCGGCGACGGGCCCGGTCACACCCTTCAGGTGCAGATCACCCCGTCCCCGGCACCCGTCCCCGAGGGCCTCGGCCCGCTCTACGTCGTCGGCGACATCCACGGCTACCTCGACGAACTCCTCGCGGCGCTGGCCGCCCAGGGCCTCATCGACTCCGAAGGCCACTGGGCCGCGGGCAACGCCCGTCTGTGGTTCCTCGGCGACTTCACCGACCGGGGCCCCGACGGCATCGGCGTCATCGACCTCGTGATGCGGCTCTCCGCCGAGGCGGCAGCGGCCGGCGGCTACTGCAAAGCCCTGATGGGCAATCACGAGCTGCTGCTGCTCGGCGCCAAGCGTTTCGGCGACACACCCGTCAGCTCAGGTGCGGGAACGGCTACTTTCCAGGCCGCCTGGCTCCTCAACGGCGGCCAGAAGTCCGATATGGACCGGTTGCAGGATGTGCATCTCCAGTGGATGTCACGGCTCGACGCGGTGGTGGAAGAGGACGAGCACCTGCTGCTTCACTCGGACACAACCGCCTATCTGGAGTACGGCGACACAATCGCCGATGTCAATGACACGGTCCATGACATCCTCAACCGCAATGACGCCGACGAATGCTGGGACCTGTTCCGCAAGTTCACCAAACGCTTCGCCTTCCGCGACGACGAGGCCGGACCGATGGCCGTGCGCGAGCTTCTCGACACCTATGGCGGCCGGCGCATCGTCCACGGCCACAGCCCCATTCCGTACCTCCTCGGCGAGGTCGGCACCGAAGACGGCGAGGAAGGCGAGCAGCCCGTCGTCAAAGGACCGCATGTGTACGCGGACGGGCTCGCCATCGCCATGGACGGAGGCATCACCATGGCCGGAAAGCTCCTTGTGGCACAGCTTCCCCTGCATAACTGAACCGTTCCGAGACGGGCGATTTACGGAAACCCCCTGTCTCCGCGCGGCTTGACCGCTCTACCATCGGCTTATCCGCAGCAGGCTCTCCTCCGTTTCCGCCCGACTGCCCGCTCGACACGGGCGATCCGGCCCTACGGAGCATCGGGGGATGCACATGAACAGCGCTGGGCACCTGATGGCCGAGGACCGCGCCGAGTACGGGCGCCTCCTCGACGAGGCGCTGCGCACTGCTCGTCACCGCCCTGAACCGGCAGCCAAACGGCGTCTCACCACCGAACAGCTGCGCACGATGGCCCTGAACGCCACGGCATTGATCACCGCTTCAGCCGCGGCCGAGTACGAGCACTACGTCAAGGTCCGCGACGAACTGCGCGCCTCGGCTTCCTCCGCATCCATGCACCACTCGGTGCTCGCCCCCGCCACCGTCGGCGAGGCCGCCGAGCGCGGCGCCGGCCTCGGCGCCGTCATCACCGTGCTCGCGCCGGTCCTCGCCGGGGCCGCCGCGGCGATATTCCTGATCGTCGGCTACATCCTGAAGCTCCTCAGCCCCACCCCGACCTTCGCCGAGACGCTGCTCACCGCGGGCTGGCTCTTCGGCGCGCTCACCGCGGTCGGCATATTCGCCGCCGCGGTCGGGCTGCTGGTCACAGCCCTGCGCAACGGCCCGACCCAGGTCTCCGCAGACGCCTCGGCTGCAGGTGTCCCCGACGAGCTGTCCCGCGCCAGGGACGCCTGGCGGGAAGCCCTCCTCGTGCGGGGCATCCTGCCCTTCCTCGATGCCGCCCTCACCGCCCCGGGCGCGACGCCGGGGACGGTTCCCGGCCAGGGCCGCACTCCCGCCGACGACGCCTTGGAGGACGGCACGCCGTCGTCACACCGACCCGGCAGCCGTATGCCCAAGATCGGCTACAGCGGACCGGACTTCACCAGTCCCGACTTCGGCGGCCATGACTACGGCACCCCGGAACGCCGTCAGGACTGACCCCGGCGACCGACCCCGGCATGGGCCCCACCTGCCGACACACACGGTGAAGGGGCTGTGTGCGGCTCACAGCCGCACACAGCCCCTTCCCATGCTCCGAACCGGGACCGTCGTCTCAGGCGGCGGACACGAACTTGGGATTCGGGCCGTACTTGTTCTCGGCGGCCTGCCCCTCCGTCGCCATGAAGACCAGCATGACGATGGCGCCGACGAGCGGCACGAAGTACATCAGCAGCCACCAGGCCGAACGGTCGGTGTCATGCAGCCGACGGACCGTCACGGCGATCAGCGGAACGAGGATCGCGATGTAGTAGAGAGCGTAGGGGACCATCGACTCGATCAGAGCGCCGATGATCGCCAGCAAGACGAAAGCGATGATGTTGAAGAGGGTGAACATCCAGTATTCCTTGCGGCGCGCACGGCCGCCGAATCCGGCGTAGTTCTTGAGCACTGCCAGGTACCAGTCCACTGCGGTTCCCCTCCCAATGTCCCTTGTCAGGGACGCATCGTTTTCAGCCAAGCAGGCGGAAACCTAACCATGCGCCGACGGCAGATCAAGTCCGTTCTCCCCACTGCCAAAAGGGACGCCGACCTGCCGCACAACCGTGTCCATACCGATGCCAAGACGACCGGTCCGACTCCGCAGAACGGGAGAAAGACGACCGGCCCGCGACCCCCCGTGGGTCGCGGGCCGGTCCTGTGCGCTTGGCCCTCGGTCAGCTCAGCCCTCAGTCCGCCAGCGGCAGATACACGCGGTTGCCCGCGGCTGCGAACTCCTTGGACTTCTGGAGCATGCCCTCGGCGATCTCGTCGTCCGTCGCCTCGGACGCGTCGCCCCCGAACTGTTCCGTGATGCTCCGACTGATCTTCATGGAGCAGAACTTCGGCCCGCACATGGAGCAGAAGTGCGCGGTCTTCGCGGGCTCCGCCGGAAGCGTCGCGTCGTGGTACTCCCGCGCCGTGTCCGGGTCGAGGGCCAGGTTGAACTGGTCCTCCCACCGGAACTCGAAACGGGCGTCCGAGAGTGCGTCGTCCCACTCCTGCGCCCCGGGGTGCCCCTTGGCGAGGTCTGCCGCATGGGCGGCGATCTTGTAGGTGATGACGCCGGTCTTCACATCGTCGCGGTCCGGCAGGCCCAGATGCTCCTTGGGTGTGACGTAGCACAGCATGGCCGTGCCCCACCAGGCGATCATGGCGGCGCCGATGCCGGAGGTGATGTGGTCGTAGGCCGGCGCCACATCGGTCGTCAGGGGCCCCAGGGTGTAGAAGGGCGCCTCTTCGCAGATCTCCTGCTGCAGATCGACGTTTTCCTTGATCTTGTGCATCGGGACATGGCCCGGCCCCTCGATCATCGTCTGCACATTGTGCCGCTTGGCGATCCGGTTGAGTTCCCCGAGCGTCTTCAACTCGGCGAACTGCGCCTCGTCGTTGGCGTCCGCGATCGAGCCGGGCCGCAGGCCGTCACCGAGCGAGAACGTCACGTCGTACGCCGCGAGAATCTCGCAGAGCTCCTCGAAGTTCTCGTACAGGAACGACTCCTTGTGGTGCGCCAGACACCAAGCGGCCATGATCGAACCGCCGCGGGAGACGATGCCGGTCTTGCGGCGCGCGGTCAGCGGCACATAGCGCAGCAGCACGCCCGCGTGGACCGTCATGTAGTCCACGCCCTGCTCGGCCTGCTCGATCACCGTGTCCTTGTAGATCTCCCAGGTCAACTCCTCGGCCCGGCCGTCGACCTTCTCCAGGGCCTGGTAGAGCGGCACGGTCCCGATCGGGACGGGGGAGTTCCGCAGCACCCACTCGCGCGTGGTGTGGATGTTGCGGCCCGTCGACAGGTCCATGACCGTGTCCGCGCCCCAGCGGGTCGCCCAGGTCATCTTCTCGACCTCCTCCTCGATGGAGGAGGTGACCGCGGAGTTGCCGATGTTGGCATTGACCTTCACCAGAAACCGCTTGCCGATGATCATCGGCTCGATCTCCGGGTGGTTGACGTTGGCGGGCAGCACGGCCCGGCCGGCCGCGATCTCCTCGCGTACGACCTCGGGCGAGACGTTCTCGCGGATCGCCACGTACTCCATCTCCGGGGTGATCTCACCTCGGCGGGCATAGGCGAGCTGGGTTACGGCCTGGCCGCCGCGGCCGCGGCGCGGCTGGCGCGGGCGTCCGGGGAACACCGCGTCGAGATTGCGCAGGCCGCCGCGCGGCGACGTGTGCTTGACCCCGTCGTCCTCGGGGCGGACCGGGCGGCCCGCGTACTCCTCCGTGTCACCGCGGCCGATGATCCAGTTCTCTCGCAGCGGAGGAAGCCCCCGGCGTACGTCGGTCTCGATGTTCGGGTCGGTGTACGGCCCGGACGTGTCGTAGAGGGTGACGTCCTTGCCGTTGGTGAGATGCACCTTGCGGACCGGCACCCGGATGTCGGGGCGTGTTCCCGCCGGACCCTCGATGTATCCCTTGTGCCAGCCGATGGACTTCCCGGCCTCGCTGCTCGGAGCACTCGAAGTGCTCGAAGTGCTCGAAGCGGAAGCGCCCTGAGCGGAGGCAGGCGTGCGTGAAACGTCCGATGTGGTCATGAGACCTACTCCCTACGCCGGCATTACCCGGTAACAGGTTCGGCGGTCGACGCAGCGGCTTCCGTACCCGTCGTACGGAGGTCAGCGCCCTCTCAGCCCGGTGCTCCGAGCTCCCGCGTGTGCAAAGGTGCCACCACGCTAGCGCCATTTCTGGCGTGCTGAACAGAGGGGTCCCTCCGTTCTTGCGATGATCGGTCGGTGACTTCCTCGCCGCAGACGCCCGAACCCCACAGCCACGGCCATGCCCACGGTCCCGCCGCGCCTGTCTCACAGCACCTCCGCAGAGTGATCGCGGCGGTGCTGATTCCTTTCGCCACCGCGGTCTTCGTGGGCCTCGCCGTTCTCTGGCCCGGTGGGGCCCCGGCGCATGAGCGCACCGGTGTGGGATTTGACCGGCAGACCCAGCAGGGAGAGGTCGTCAAGATCGAAGAGGTGGACTGCGCGGACGTGAACGTCGGGCAGGTCCCTCCGACCGGAGACTCCTCGACGGCACAGGGCCGTGAGGCGATCAACTCCCAGCAGGGCGTCTGCAAGCGAGCGACGGTGGAGGTCACCAGCGGACCGGACAAGGGGCGGACCTTCGTCGAGATCGTGCAGCCCGACGCGCCACGGCAGTTGGAGGAGGGGCAGGGCGTGGTGGTGGCCTATGCGCCGGACGCACCGCGTGATCTCCAGTACTCCGTGATCGATGTGGACAGAAAACTCCCCATCGCCCTGCTTGCCGGGATTTTCGCGCTTGCAGTGATTCTGGTGGGCCGTATGCGAGGGGTGATGGCGCTGGTCGCACTGGCGGCATCCTTCGCCGTGCTGACGCTGTTTATCCTGCCCGCGATTCTGCAGGGCTCGAACCCTCTGGTCGTGGCCGTGGTCGGAGCCAGCGCGATCATGCTGATCGCGCTCTATGCCTGCCATGGCGTCACCGCACGCACTTCGGTGGCGGTGCTGGGCACATTGATCTCGCTGCTGCTGATCGGGCTGCTCGGCTCCGTCTTCATCGACTGGGCCAGTCTGACCGGCGACACCGACGACTACACGGGTCTGATCCACGGCTTGTACCCGGATATCGACATGAGCGGCCTACTGCTGGCCGGGGTGATCATCGGATCGCTCGGCGTGCTCGACGATGTGACGGTGACACAGACCTCCGCGGTCTGGGAACTGCACCAGGCGGACCCCGGGATGGGGCCCCGCAAGCTGTATCAGGCCGCCATTCGGATCGGCCGCGACCACATCGCGTCCGTTGTCAACACCCTTGTCCTCGCCTATGCGGGTGCGGCGCTGCCGCTGCTGCTGCTCTTCTCGATCGCGCAGAGCAGTGTGGCCACGGTGGCCAACAGCGAGCTGGTGGCACAGGAGATCGTACGGACGCTGGTCGGCTCGATCGGGCTGGTCGCCTCGGTGCCGCTGACGACGGGCCTCGCCGCGCTCGTCGTCTCGGCGGACCGGCCCGCCGAGGGGGCCGTCGGCGCGGGGGCCGGTGCGGGCGGCCCGGGGGCCGGTGCGGCGTCGGCGGAGAAGTCGAGCGGTCCGCGGCGGGGCGGCCGGGGCCGCCGGCGCAAGAAGTAGCCGCCGGGGAGCAGCTCCACCGGGCTCCATGGGATGCCGGGCTCAATGCCGGTCGCGGCGCGGCGCCGGGTGCGGAAGGAGGGCTCAGCCGGCGTTCTCCTCGGCGAGGATCCGTCCGAGCGCCGCCTCCAGATGTCCCTCGAAGTCCGAGAGCGCCCACTCCTGCCCCAACGGGACCAGCGCGTCCGTACGGTCGAGAAAGGCCACCAGAGGCGCCGCGCCCACCCGGAACAGCGCCCGGTCCTCCCCGACCTGCAGCCTGATGGTCACATCGCGCAGGACTCCCGATTCGCCGTGATCCAGTGGTGCGATGTGCACATCACCGCGTCCCGACGGGGCGTTGACGCCGTCGAGCAGCAACTCTCGCCCGAACGCCCAGGTCACCGGCGCGTCCCCGGGGAGGTGAAAGGTCATGCGCACCGCATAGGGATCCTCAGTGCCATAACACAGCTCCACTGGGACTTTGAAGGAGAGCTCCTCCGAGACCAGAAAGCACATGAGGACCTCGGCCTGAACCGACTCGCGCATCAGATACCCCGCAGCAGATGAAACAATGAAATGAAATTCATGGTGAGAAAGGGACGCTGCTCGGGAATGACCCCATCGGCCTTCTTGAGCAGCCCACTTGACGCCATCGTGCTGGAATCCGCACCTGATCACAAGCAGTGGTTTTTCAGATACTGATAGAGAAGGCGAGGGAGCTCAGAAGCCGGCCAATTCCGCTGCGCAACTGCTCCACCGCCGGAAGCAGCCGTCCCTGCTGATCGGACGGCAGGGAAATGGCCATCGCCGCGGCGCCGGAGCCGGCGGTGATCGGAATCGCGGCGCACACGGTGCCCAGCGCATATTCCTGCCGCTCCACGACGGGCTGCATACGGTCCATGGCGTTCAGCCGCTCCAGCAGTGTGCGCTGGTCGCGCACCGTGTACGGGGTGATGGCCTGGACGGGGTGCCGGTCCAGATGCTCGAGACGGGACGGTTCATCGAGCTGGCTGAGCAGACACTTGCCCAGCGCATGGGCATGCCCCGTCTCGCGGAAGTCCGCCCACTCGTCGACGGCGGGCGCGTAGGGGGTGTCGGCAACTGCAACGATTTCGATTTCACCCTCGCGGTAGACCGCGAAGTAGACGGGCACTCCGATCGCATCCCGCCAGTACGTCAACGACTCCTCGAGCTTGGTCAGACGATTCTGCTGTGCCGCGTCCATGGCGAGCCGGCTCACCGAAGCGCCGAGGACGAACACGCCGTTCTCACGCCGGAGATAGTCCTCGTGCGTCAGAGTGCGCAACAGGTGATAGGCGGTGGGCAGGGGGAGCCCGGCTTCCCGTGCGAGCTGCTTGGCGGGAGCTCCGTCCGGGTGGGAACCCACGGCTTCCAGAAGTCTCAGCGCCCGCTGCACCGAGCCGATCAGCGTAGGGGCAGCGGCGTGGGCCGCCGTTGTCGCCATGGCCGTGGTCACCCCCAGGCATGGTGACGGGCCGCAAAGACCCGCCCGCGGGGGCCGCCCCCGCGCACCCGCCGCCCCTTCTGTCGACCGCAAGGGCGGCAGAGCTTTGCCACTGTAGGGGCAGGTCCTGCCCGGGCAAGGGGTTTGCCTGGGGCGTTCCCCCCTGCGGGCTAATGCCGGGGGCGAGGGTGTGCGAGCCCCGCTCTACCAGTCGCCGCGTGAGCCCGACGACGACATGAACTTCCGAACGACGAAGATGAGCCCGCCGACCAGCGCGACGAAGAGCAGTACCTTGAACAGCAGGCCGATCACAAAGCCGACGACACTGGCGATCATCCCCCCGAACAGGACGAGGGCGATGACGGGCACCGCTACCCACTTCACCCACCAGGGCATCCCTGCGAATATCTCCCGCACGGCCATCGTCCATACCTCGCTTCTGAAGACTCGCTGCGTTCTCTCGGTATCGATGCTAGGCGTGCGGGGGAGGTGAGTGGGGGAACGCCGGCCCTTGATAACCCCTGAGTGAGCCCCTAGGGATTGCCGGGCGCGGCCGTCAGCCCTCCGGCGGAGAGAAGACCACCATCACCCGCAGGTCCTCGGTGATGTGGTGGAACTTGTGCGGGACCCCGGCCGGCACGTAGATCACGCTGCCCCGTGCCACCTCCGTCGTCTCCGTGCCCACCGTGATCGACGCGCGGCCGCTGACGACGAAGTAGACCTCGTCCTGGTTGTGCGGAAGCTGCGGGTCCAGCTCCCCCGCATCCAGTGCGTACAGCCCGACCGACATGTTCCGCTCACGCAGGAACTGGAGGTATGCGCCTTCGTTGGCGGCGCGCTCCGCCTCCAGCTCATCCAGTCGGAATGCCTTCATCGTCCGTCCGCCCCTGCCCTTCACCCGATCGCGTCTGCCACGATCGGACCCATGATGAATTTTATAGTCAAGACGATCGCCAACGCGGTGGCTCTGGCGGTCGCCATCTGGCTCTTCCAGGACATCACCCTCACCGGTGAGAGCACCGGCAAGAAGACCGTGACGCTGATTCTGGTGGCTCTGCTCTTCGGTCTGGTCAATGTCATCGTCAAGCCGTTGGTGAAGCTGCTCACGCTGCCGCTCTTCATCCTCACCCTCGGACTGATCACCCTGGTGATCAACGCGCTGATGCTACTGCTGACCTCGTATCTCGCCGACACGCTCGATCTGGACTTCCATGTCGACGGCTTCTGGACGGCCGTCGGGGGCGCGCTGGTCATCTCGATCGTCTCGTGGGCGATGAACGTGGCCCTGCCGGACGGGGACTGACCGGATGAGCGGCACTGTCGAGCCGGGAAACCGGGCCGGCGACCCGGTGGGCGACGGCACCAGGGCGGTACGGGCGGGACTGCCCGATCCCGTGCCGTACGAGCCCGCGCTGCCGGGACCGGTCTTCGCGGCCCACTTCCATCTGCCGGGCGAGCCGACCGGACCATACACCTACGGCCGGGACGAGAATCCGACGTGGACGCGGCTGGAACAGGCCGTCGGGGAGCTGGAGGCGCCGGGGGAGAACGTCGAGACGGTCGCCTTCGCCTCCGGCATGGCGGCCGTCTCGGCGGTGCTGTTCTCACAGCTGCGGTCCGGAGACGCGGTGGTCCTGCCGGACGACGGCTATCAGGCGCTGCCGCTGGTGCGGGAACAACTGCGGACGTACGGAGTCGAGGTGCGGACCGCTCCCACCGGCGGCGACGCCCAGCTCGGCCTGCTGGACGGGGCCCGGCTGCTGTGGATCGAGTCGCCGTCCAATCCGGGGCTGGACGTCTGCGACATCCGCCGGCTGGCCCGGGCAGCCCACGCCGCCGGCGCGCTGGTCGCCGTCGACAACACACTCGCCACCCCTCTGGGGCAGCGCCCCCTCCAGTTGGGCGCCGATTTCTCGGTGGCCAGCGACACCAAGGGCACAACGGGCCATGGCGATCTGCTGCTCGGCCATGTGACCTGCCTCGATGCGGAGCTCGCAGCCGCCGTGCGGCGCTGGCGGAAGGTCGTCGGAGCCATTCCGGGGCCGATGGAAGCCTGGCTGGCACACCGCTCGCTGGCCACGGTGCAGCTACGGGCCGACCGGCAGTGCGCCAATGCGCTGGCCCTCGCCGAAGCGCTGCGCCGACGCGCCGAGGCCGGTGACCCGCGGGACGTGCGGACGGTGCGCTACCCGGGGCTGCCGTCCGACCCCTCATACCCGACCGCCTCACGGCAGATGCGACGCCACGGCTGTGTCGTCTCCTTCACCCTCCCGGACCGCGCTCACGCCGAGCGGTTCCTGTCCGCGCTGACGCTGGTCGACGACGCCACCAGCTTCGGGGGCGTCCGGTCCACCGCGGAGCGGCGCGGCCGCTGGGGCGGCGATGCGGTGCCGGAGGGCTTCATCCGCTTCTCGGCGGGGATCGAGGACACGGACGACCTGGTGACGGACGTCCTCAGGGCGCTGGACAAGGCAGCGGGCTGAACGGGGCGGTCCGAGCCTCCCCCCTCCTGGCTCGGACCGCCGGCGGTCCGAGCGTGAAGAGCCGCTGCAAGGACCGCGCCAACAAGGCTAGTTGACTCTGCGTCAGTGTCCAATCACAGTAGCGACAGCGACCTATCGACTTATTTATAGTTGGACTGGTCCGGGGGAAAGGTCGGATCGGGAGGGGCATGGCATGGATCTGGCCCTGCTGCGCACGTTCGTCACGGTGCACCGGGCCGGCTCCTTCACCCGTGCCGCCGCACTCCTCGGGCTCTCCCAGCCCGCCGTGACCGGGCAGATCCGCACGCTGGAACGGCAGCTCGGCCGCCCGCTGTTCCTCCGTCAGGCCCGCGGCGTCACCCCCACCACCATCGGCGACGAACTCGCCCACCGCGCGGCGCCGCATCTGGACGCCCTGGTGGAGATCGCGGAAGCCGGTCTGGACGAGGAGTCCGGGGTGCGGACCCTGCATCTGGCCGGGCCCCCCGAGTTCACCTCGCAGCGCGCCCTGCCGGCGCTCACCCCGCTGATCGCCCAGGGTCTCGCCGTGCGGGCCGCCTTCGGCACCTCCGAGGAGACGCTGGACGGGCTCGCCGCGGGCCATCACGACCTGGCCATCGCCACCGCGCGGCCGCGCGGCCGGCTGCTCGCCTCGACCCCGCTCTGCGACGAGGAGCACGTCCTGGTCGCCGCGCCACGCTGGGCCGCCCGGCTGGGTCCCGACGTCCTGCGCGAGGGCCGCGTGCTGCTGGAGCAGTTGCCGGTCGTGGAGGTTCATGAGTCGCTGCCGCTGGTCTCCCGCTACTGGTCCGCGGTCTTCGAGTCCAAGCCGGCCGCCGCCGCGGCCGTCATCGCACCCGACCTTCGGGCTGTGCTAGAGGCGACGACGACGGGGGCCGGGCTCGCCGTGCTGCCGCGCTATCTGTGCGAGGAGGCGCTGGCAAAGGGCCGGGTGGTCGCCCTGCTGGAGCCCCCGGTGCCGCCGCTGCGCACCTACTTCCTGGTCGTACGCACAGGAACGCTCGCCCTCCCGCATATCGCACGGGCGCATGAGCGGCTGCTGCGGGCCGCCGCGGGCTGGTGACAGCGAGCCCCGCACCATGAGAGGGCCGCCGCGGGGTCGAGGGGAGTTTCAGAACCGCCCGTACGGGCGACTCTCTTGCCATGACCGAACGACCAGTGGTCAAGCGCACCGCACGCGCCATCCTCCTCGACGGAGACGATCTCATCCTGATCAAGCGCACCAAGCCCGGGGTGGATCCCTACTGGCTGACTCCGGGCGGCGGGGTCGAGCCGGGCGACGCGACCGTCGTCGACGCCCTCCACCGGGAAGTCGACGAAGAGCTCGGCGCGAAGATCACTGATGTGGTGCCCTGTTTTGTGGACACCGTCGAGCACATCGCCGAGGGCGGTGTGACCGGAGTGAAGGTGCAGCACTTCTTCGTCTGCCGACTGGAGTCGATGGACCCCGCACGGCGTCATGGGCCGGAGGTCGACGAGCCCCTCGGCGAGTACGAGATCGTACGGGTGCCGTTCAGCCGGGTCGGCATCGCCGCGGTGCACCTGGTTCCGCTGTCGCTGCGGCACTATCTGGACGGCAATATCGAGGGTGTACGGGCGATGCACGCCCCCGACCTGGGCTGACCGCCGGACATCAGGCGGTTCAGGCGGTCAGTCGGCTGCGGTGACGAGCTCCTCGAGCGAGTCATGGCGGATCCGCTCCGACGGGATGCCGACACCGCGCAGCGCGTCCACGCCACTGCGGATCATCCCTGGCGGGCCCGAGAGATAGGCGTCGTACTCGTACCAGGGGCCGAACTCGCGTACGGCGTCCGGGAACTGCGCGCGGTCGTCGACCACCGCGCGCACCGACAGCCAGGGATGCGACTGCTGGAGCCGGAGCATGGTGTCGATGTCGTACAGATCGATACCCGTGCGTGCCCCGTAGAAGACCTCGACAGGACGCCGCTCGCCATGCTCGGCCACATCCTCGACCAGCGCCTTGATGGGGGCGATGCCCGTCCCGCCGCCCAGGCAGAGCAGTCCGCTGTCGGTGCTGTGGTCGACCGTCATGGAGCCTGCGGGCGGACCGAGGCGCAGCACATCGCCCGGGCGGGCGTGGTGGACCAGGGCATTGGAGACCCAGCCGGCCGGAACAGCCTTCACATGGAACGACAGCAGGCCGTCCGCGCGGGGTGCCCCCGCGAAGGAGTAGTGCCGCCAGACCCTAGGCCACCAGGGTGTCTCCAGGCTGGTGTACTGCCCCGCCAGAAACGGATACGGCTGATGGGGCCGCACCGTGACAATCGCGATGTCGGAGGTTCTGAGCTCATGCGAGACCACCTCGGCCTCCCACCACGCGGGCGCGCGGAGTTCGTCCTCGGACGCCGCATCGATCATGATCTGGGAGATCGTCGTATAGGTGCGCACCCAGGCTGCCTCGGTCTCCTCGTCCCAGGTGGTCGTGGCATAGCGGGTCAGCGCGCCGATCAGCGCGTCGCCGACGGCCGGGTAGTGAGCGGGCTCGGTGCCGTACTTGCGGTGACCGCGGCCCAGGTTGCGCAGATAGTCGGTCAGCACGCCGGCGTTGTCCATATGCTCCGCGGCCGTCAGCAGGGCTTTGAGCAGACGGTCGCGCTGGGCGTCCATGGCGGCCGGGAAGAGGGCCCGCAACTCGGGGTGGCGCACGAAGAGCAGCGCGTAGAAGTACGAGGTGACCTTGTCGGCGACCGGTGCGATCTCGGCCATCGTCCGTCGGACCAGCAGTGCGTCTGGCGAACCGCCGGGCGAAGCGCCCGTGACCGGTGCGGAGGCCGCAGGGGCGGGTGCCGGGTTGGCAGACATCGCCGGGGCGGGAACGGATGCCCGTTCCGCAGCCGCCGGCGCGACCGGTTCATGGTCGTGTGGCCGGCCTGCAGTCGCAGTCTCCGGCCGGGCCGGGGCATGCTCGGCTGCGGGCGGCTCATGCCGCGGCGGAGGGGCCGGGCGTGACCCGCTGGAGCCCACCGGCCTTATCGCGGCGACGGTGCGCCGTGGCGGGGGTATTCGCTCCCGCCCCGTCTCCTCCCCCGCGGACTGCTCGGCCTCCGCCGGACTCCCTTCAGGCGTCTCGGCGGAGTCGGTGGCAGGGCGGGGTGTCGGCTCCTTACGAGGGGTGAACCATCCGCCGCCCCCTCCCTGCCCGTCGGAAGAACTTCCCCCCGAGGTGCCGTTTCCGGCCGCCGTAGTGGTCGGAGCGTCCATCGTGTGCCTCGCCTCGAACATCTCTCGGTCGGTCCACGCGCTTCCGCCGATCCGGAAGTGCCTTGAATTCCCGCCCTGCCCAGGACTGCCCCCAGCCCACACTAACGTTTGGCCGCTCACTGATTCGGGAGAACCGGCACCGGAATGTGACTTTGGCCGTAGCACGCCCGTCCACCCCTGCCCCGGGTTCTGCACAGAGCCAACGCCCGATCTTCACGGTGACGCTTCTCAGCCGGTGTTTCACGTGAAACCCCGCTCCAGGGCGGCTCACTTGTGGATCTTGGCCAGATCATGGAAAGCGCTGGACGAGCGATCACTGCATCCGACAGCCTGATCCCCATGCCGACATCCCTTGCCGCACTGCCCGTCAGACGTCTGACCTTGGGCGACCTCCACTTCTGCGCCGATCTGTCGGAGGATCGCGGCTGGCCGCGCGAGGAGCACAAATGGGGTCTGCTGCTCAGCGCCGGCACGGGCTATGGCATCGACGACCCTCAGGGCAAGGGGCTGATCGCCGGCTGTGTGGTCACGTCATACGGCCCCGGCCTCAGTGCGATCGGCATGGTGCTCGTGGCCGAACGGCATGCACGCCAGGGCATCGGAAAGCGGCTCATGCAGTATGTGTTGAAGGAGCACGAAGGCACCCCGCTCACCCTGCACGCCACCCCGAACGGTCAGCCCCTGTATGAACAGTTGGGCTTTGTCACGACAGGCCGTGCCGAGATGGTCCGCGGCGCCTTCGTGCCCTCCGGGGAAGCGCCCCGGGTGAGCACCCGGCCGGCCACGGCTGATGACCTCCAGGCCGTTCTGCGGCTGGATGCCGAGGTCTTCGGGCAGGACCGCACCCATATCATCGCCCGCCTTCCCGCCTTCGCCGATCAGCTCCGGGTCGCAGAGGAGTCCGGCGCACTGATCGGGTTCGCCGCGGCCTGGCCCAATATGGGCACCTATGTGGTCGGCCCGCTGATCGCCCGAGACACGGAGACGGCCAAGGGCTTGATCTCCTCGCTCGCGGTAGAGGCGGAGCGCCCGCTCCGTACGGACATCGATGTACGTCATGAGGAGCTGCTCACCTGGGTGAAGGCCCAGGGGCTGGAGTCGATCGCCCACAATGCAGTGATGACCCTTGGCATCCCGGCCCTGCCCGGCGACTGGACACGTCGCTTCGCGCCTCTCACCGTCGCCGCTGGGTGAACCCGCGACGACCAGGGCCGTCGCCTAGGCTGCGAGCTATGAGCGATCTGGAGATACGCCCCGCGTCAGTGGACGATGTCCCCACCATCGTCGCCATGCTCGCCGACGACCCGCTTGGCGCCCAGCGGGAGTCGCCCGACGACCTCACGCCCTATCTGGTGGCGCTTGAGCGCCTGGCCCAGGACCCGCTTCAGCACCAGATCGTCGCGGTGCGGGACAACCGGGTCATCGGCACCCTCCAGCTCACCATCATTCCGGGCCTGTCCCGCAAGGGCGCGACGCGGGCTCTCATCGAGGGGGTGCGCGTCCATTCCGAGGAGCGCGGCAGCGGGCTCGGCGCCCAGCTCATCGAATGGGCCATCGCCGAATCCCGCCGCCAGGACTGTCAGTTGGTCCAGCTCACTTCGGATGCCACGCGCACCGATGCCCGGCGCTTCTATGAGCGGCTGGGCTTCGAGCCTTCCCATATCGGTTTCAAGATGAAGCTCTGATTGCCGGTCAACCAGGCGCGGGTCCCACGTTTCACGTGAAACGCCCGCATCGGTCAGAGGTCACGTCCACGCCAGCCGTCCTTGTGTACGCCTCCGGGCACCGCTGCGTGCGGCTCATACGGCTCCCGGGTGAAGACGAACGAACCGAGGTCAAGGTGGCTGACCGATCCATCGGTGCGCTGGACGGTTCGCAACGTCTCCCCCGCGAAGTACCCGTCGAGCCCGATCCAGGTTCCGTCGGGCTGCGCATGGAACCGTGATCCCCGGCCCCGGCCTGCCAACGGCTCCAGTTCGACCCCGCGGTCGGCCGCGAGCCGCAGCGCATAGGCGTATGTCCCCCAGTACCAGGTGCCGGTGAGGTCCAGCAGCTCCTGCTCGACGTTGTGCAGCGGCATCCACGGCTGGGGGATGCGGGGCTCGGCCTCGGCCACGGTACGGATGAGATCGCCCGCCACCATGCCGGGCAGCGGCCCCGAGGTGGCGTTGGCGAGCACCGCCGCCCCCACTCCGTCCTCGACGCTCAGCCAGAGTCCGGCGACAAAGCCGGGCAACGAGCCACCGTGTCCCACGAGTGTGCGGCCATCCATCCGTAGGAGCTGCATGCCCAGGCCGTAGCCGCTGTCCCACCCGCCCGGCTCGCACGGCGCGGCCGGAGTCCGCATCTCGCACATGGACGCCGCACTCAGCACCCGCTCATCCCCATCGGCGAGAAAGGCTGCGAACCGGCACAGATCTGCGACTGTCGACCAGAGCTGCCCGGCGGGAGCCATCAGCCCGAGATCCTCGGACGGCTCGGGCAGCAGCGCATCCGCCCAGGGATGCACTGCCCACCCCTCGGCATGGGGCGCCTGTGGCTGCACAGTCGTACGCGTCATCCCCAGTGGTTCCAGGATCTCTCTGTTCAGCGCCTCCTCCCAGGATGCTCCGCGCACCGCCTCGACCAGCGAACCCAGCAACGTATAACCGGGGTTGGAGTAGTGATGCCGTCGCCCGACGGGATGCTTGAGCGGCTGAGGGCCCAGTACATCGGCAAGCTCCGGGCGCAATGTCCCCGGCGTACGCTCCCACCACGGCGACGGCGTCTCGGCTCCCAGGCCGGCGGTGTGCGCGAGAAGCTGAGCGATGGTCGCCTCCCCCACGCCGGTTCCCGGCAGATGCTTCTCCAACGGATCGCTCAGATCGAGTAGTCCTTCATTCCGCAGCCGCATCACCAGGACGGCGGTGAACGTCTTGGTGATCGACCCGATCCGGTACTGCGCCTCAATGCCCTCAGCCGCCTCTCCGCGGCCCTGCCCGCCCGTCCACACCAGACGCCCGTCCCGCACCACACCCGCGACCAGCGACGGCGTCCGCCCCTCGACCTGCGCCACGGCGACCCGATGCAGCAGCGCCCGCCGGGTGGCCGGCAGCAGTTCTTCGTTCAGTGAAGTCATGGAGCAGGTCTACCGGCACCGTGATCACGGCGTCGAACTCGTGGATTCGAGAGGAAGGGATGACAGGAGGAAGAAGGGCATCCGTCCACACCTCTCACAGGCTCGCGAGGAGGCCGTCGAGCGGGGGCGGTGTCCGGTCCGGTGCGAGGGCATTGACAAGGAGACGGCCGTAGCGGATCTTGCGGCCCTTCTTCGTGCCGAGGAAGCGCCGCACCTGCTGATGCCGGGGCCGACCGTGCTGTGCGGGCTGACGCTGGAAGGACTGCCAGGCACGGAAGTCACCCTCGGCGCGGAGGATCTCCTCGACTCCTGCCGTACCGAGCGCGCGGATGAGTTCGTCCTCCAGATCCGCGGTGCATACGTAGATGTCCTGGAGCGGAGCCTGTGAGCGCGTCAGCCCGCGCTCGTAGAAGCCCTTCTCTCCCTCATCACACAGCCCTGTCAGGCGCAGACCGAGGCCGGGCGGCCCCAGGAGCCCGGCATAGCGGCCGACGCTCATCGCCCCGCCCATCGGCACGACACACACTCCCTCGGCGGACAGGTTCCGGCCGCGCCGGGCGGCCAGCGCCTCGACGGCCGCGAGATCGCTCAGCCCCTCCAGGAGCACCGCGGTCCGCACTCCCAGGCGTTCCGCCAGATCGCGTGCCGACCCGTCGGGTCCCCCCGTCGCCCAGCCGGTGACCGCATCCTGGAACGCCCTCATGTCCGCCATGGGGTGAGTCTGCACGTTTCTGGGCGGCTGCAGCGACGCGTTTCCCGAATCGGGTGCGGGCTCAGGTCTGAGCCATGTCGACGAAGCGGGAGTAGTGGCCCTGGAAGGCGACCGTGATGGTCGCCGTGGGGCCGTTGCGGTGCTTGGCGACGATCAGATCGGCTTCTCCCGCACGCGGGGACTCCTTCTCGTAGGCGTCCTCGCGGTGGAGAAGAATCACCATGTCCGCGTCCTGCTCGATCGAGCCGGACTCTCGCAGGTCCGAGACCATCGGTTTCTTGTCCGTGCGCTGTTCCGGTCCGCGGTTCAGCTGGGAGAGGGCGATCACGGGGATCTCCAGCTCCTTGGCGAGCAGCTTGAGATTCCGGGACATGTCCGAGACCTCTTGCTGGCGGCTCTCCGCGCGCCGGGAGCCGCCTGACTGCATCAGCTGGAGGTAGTCGATGACGACCAGCTTCAGATCGTTGCGCTGTTTGAGCCGACGGCACTTGGCGCGGATCTCCATCATCGACAGATTCGGCGAGTCGTCGATATAGAGCGGGGCCTGCGACACATCCGGCATCCGGCGCGCGAGCCGGGTCCAGTCCTCATCGGTCATCGTGCCCGAACGCATATGGTGCAGGGCCACCCTCGCCTCGGCGGAGAGCAGGCGCATCGCGATCTCGTTGCGGCCCATCTCAAGTGAGAAGATGACGCTCGGAAGATTGTTCTTGATGGAACAAGCGCGGGCGAAGTCCAGCGCCAGCGTGGACTTGCCCATGGCCGGACGCGCCGCGATGACGATCATCTGGCCCGGGTGCAGACCGTTCGTCAGAGAGTCGAAATCCGTGAAGCCCGTGGGCACACCGGTCATCTCACCGCTGCGGGAGCCGATCGCCTCGATCTCGTCGAGGGCGCCCTCCATGATCTCGCCGAGCGGAAGATAGTCCTCGCTGGTGCGCTGCTCGGTGACCGCGTAGATCTCCGCCTGAGCGGAGTTCACGATCTCGTCGACGTCGCCGTCGGCCGCATAGCCCATCTGCGTAATCTTGGTGCCGGCCTCTACCAGTCTGCGCAGGACCGCTCGCTCATGCACGATCTCCGCGTAGTACGAGGCATTGGCCGCGGTGGGCACCGTCTGGACCAGGCCGTGCAGATAGGGGGCGCCGCCGACCTTGGCGATCTCGCCCCGCTTGACGAGTTCGGCGGCTACGGTGATCGGGTCCGCCGGCTCGCCCCGTGCGTAGAGGTCGAGAATCGCCTGATAGACCGTCTCATGAGCCGGCCGGTAGAAGTCCTGGCCCTTGATGATCTCCACGACGTCGGCGATGGCGTCTTTGGACAGCAGCATGCCGCCCAGCACAGACTGCTCCGCGTCGAGATCCTGGGGCGGCACTCGCTCGAAGGCTGCCGAGCCGCCGTCCCAGCCGTGGTCGACACCGCGCTCGTGCTGGTCCTCACGCCCGGTGCGGCTGTCGCCACGGCGCTGGCGGGAGACGGGCAGACGGTCCCCTGGGCTGCTGCTGTCGGCCCACGGGTCGTCCAAAGGCTCGGAAATGCTCACCGGACCACCTCCTCCCGCCCGCTCCGCGGACCTCGCCGTGCCCCTCTTTCTACGGCACGACACTGACAAAACACGCTGCCAGACTCCGCTTCCGGCGCGTCAGGCGACGGTCCACGGTAGGCCCGCGGGCACCGTCAGCCAATCTGGTTATCCACAGGCAGCGGGGGCAGGGTGTGGATGACGGACCAGATGCTGTGGAGAACGTCCGCAAACCTGTGCACGGAGCGGGGGACAGGCCTGTGGACAAAGTCTCAGCGCCGCTTCCCAACCCCTTCTGACCTGCACTTTCTCCATCCACCGGCTGTGGGGGAGAAAAACTTTCCCGACTGGACCAAGATCAGAACAAACGGCGCACAGCAGTTACCGCCCCCACCCTCTCAGTAAGGACTGATCTTTATTTGCATCTATTACCTGTGGAAGACTAGATTGCCGCCATGACGCAGGCCCCCGAGTTGCCCAAGGAACGCCGACACCGACACGACCGAGAGATCATCGGGCTCGCCCTGCCCGCCTTCGGCGCTCTGGTCGCCGAACCGCTCTTCGTGATGGCCGACAGCGCCATCATCGGCCATCTCGGCACCACGCAACTCGCAGGCCTGGGTGTGGCGGCAGCCCTGTTGATGACCGCCGTCAACGTCTTCGTCTTTCTGGCCTATGCGACCACCGCCGCCGTCGCCCGCCGTGTCGGCGCCGGCGATCTGACCTCCGCCATTCGCCAGGGCATGGACGGCGTCTGGCTCGCCCTCCTGCTCGGCGTGGCGGTCGTCGCCATCGCGCTCCCCGCCGCCCCCTGGCTGGTGCATGCCTTCGGAGCCTCCGAAACCGCGGCCCCCTATGCGATCACCTATCTGCGTATCTCCAGCCTCGGCATACCGGCCATGCTGACAGTCCTGGCGGCCACCGGCGTGCTGCGCGGTCTGCAGAACACACGGACTCCCCTCTACATCGCCATCGGCGGTTTCACATCGAACGCGGCTCTGAACGCGCTGCTCGTCTACGGGGCGGGCCTCGGCATCGCCGGCTCTGCCTGGGGGACCGTCCTCGCCCAGTGCGCCATGGCCATCGCCTACCTGATCGTTGTGGTCCGCGGGGCACGGCGGCACGGCGCCTCGCTCCGGCCGGATGCCGCAGGCATCCGCGCAAGCGCCCAGGCAGGTGTCCCACTGCTGATCCGTACGCTGTCCATCCGCGCCGTACTGTTGATCGCCACCGCGGTCGCGGCACGGCTTGGGGATGTGGACATCGCCGCCCATCAGATCGTGCTGGCTCTGTGGAGCCTGCTGGCCTTCGCACTCGACGCCATCGCCATCGCAGGGCAGGCGATCATCGGACGGCATCTGGGGGCGGGGGACGCCGTGGGCGCACGGCAGGCCTGTCGCCGGATGGTCGAATGGGGTGTGGCTGCAGGGGTGGTGCTGGGGCTGCTGGTCTCGGTCTCGCGACCGCTCTTCATTCCGCTGTTCACCAGCGACCCTGCCGTCTACGACACCTTGCTGCCGGTGCTCCTCATCGTCGCCGTAAGCCAACCGATCGCGGGTGTGGTCTTCGTTCTCGACGGCGTGCTGATGGGCGCCGGGGACGGTCCATATCTGGCCGGGGCCATGCTGGTGACCCTCGCCGTGTTCGCGCCGGTCGCCCTGCTGGTGCCCACGTTCGGAGGCGGGCTGAGCGCACTGTGGTGGGCCATGGCGCTGATGATGACGGTGCGCATGCTGACTCTGTGGTGGCGTACTCGGTCCGGGCGCTGGATCGTCACCGGTGCGACGCGGTAGCGCTCCCGGCATACGGCAGTCGCCGCTTCCGGCGTTTCACGTGAAACAGCGCAATGAGGCAACGCAAAGGGGCCGCGCTCCGAAGAGTGCGGCCCCTTCCGACTGCAAGAGTCAGGCGCTTGCTCAGGCGGCGATGACCTCGACGCCGAGAGTCGCGGCGACCTCGGGGTGCAGACGCACGGACACCCGGTGCGAGCCCAGGGTCTTGATCGGCGAACCGAGCTCGACACGGCGCTTGTCGACCTCCGGACCACCGGCGGTCTTGATCGCCGAAGCGATGTCAGCCGGGGTGACGGAGCCGAAGAGGCGGCCGGAGTCGCCGGAGCGAACAGCCAGACGCACCTTGACGGCCTCGAGCTGAGCCTTGATCTGGTTGGCCTGCTCGATGGTCGCGATCTCGTGGATCTTGCGGGCGCGACGGATCTGCGCCACGTCCTTCTCGCCGCCCTTGGTCCAGCGGATCGCGAAACCGCGCGGAACCAGGTAGTTGCGAGCGTAGCCGTCCTTGACGTCGACGACGTCGCCGGCGGCGCCGAGGCCAGAGACCTCGTGGGTGAGGATGATCTTCATATGCTGGTCACCCTCTCCTTAGCGCGCGGTGGACGTGTAGGGCAGCAGCGCCATCTCACGGCTGTTCTTGACGGCCGTGGCGACGTCACGCTGGTGCTGAGTGCAGTTGCCGGTGACGCGGCGGGCACGAATCTTGCCGCGGTCGGAAATGAACTTCCGCAGCATGTTCGTGTCCTTGTAGTCCACGTACGCGGTCTTGTCCTTGCAGAATGCGCAGACCTTCTTCTTCGGCTTGCGCACAGGCGGCTTCGCCATGGTGTATCTCCTGTGTGATCAAGAAGTGGGGGTACGAGCTGCCCCGGAGCCCTCAAGAGGCCCGGGACCCCTTAGAAGGGGGGCTCGTCCGAGTAGCCGCCGCCGGAACCGCCGGAGCCGCCGCCCCAGCCTCCTCCGCCGCCCTGCTGGCCGCCGCCGGCCGGCGCGCTGGTGGCCCAGGGGTCGTCGGCGGTAGCGCCGCCGCCCTGCTGACCACCGCCGGGGCCGCCGCCCCAGCCGCCGCCCTGCTGTTGCCCGCCGCCGTATCCACCCTGGGCACCGCGGCCGCTGGTCTTGGTGACCTTGGCGGTCGCGTTCCGAAGGCTGGGGCCGACCTCGTCGACGTCCAGTTCGAAGACCGTGCGCTTGATGCCCTCGCGGTCCTCGTAGGACCGCTGCTTGAGCCGGCCCTGAACGACGACGCGCATGCCGCGCTGGAGCGACTCGGCGACGTTCTCCGCCGCCTGACGCCAGACCGAGCAGGTGAGGAAGAGGCTCTCGCCGTCCTTCCACTCATTGGTCTGGCGGTCGAAGGTGCGGGGAGTGGACGCGACGCGGAACTTCGCGACCGCCGCACCGGACGGGGTGAAGCGCAGCTCGGGGTCGTCGACGAGATTGCCGACGACCGTGATGACGGTCTCGCCTGCCATGGGTGAACCTCTCGGCGGGGATTGCTTCTGGCTGCTTGTTGCCACTCGGGCCCGATGGCCTCTGAGCTAGGCGCTCAGTGGGTCTCGGGGCGGAGGACCTTGGTCCGGAGGACCGACTCGTTCAGGTTCATCTGGCGGTCGAGCTCCTTGACGACCGCAGGCTCGGCCTGCAGGTCGATGACCGAGTAGATGCCCTCGGGCTTCTTCTTGATCTCGTAAGCGAGACGACGACGGCCCCAGGTGTCGACCTTCTCCACCTTTCCGTTGCCCTCGCGGACGACGGAGAGGAAGTTCTCGATCAGCGGGGAGACAGCGCGCTCCTCGAGATCGGGGTCGAGGATGACCATCACCTCGTAGTGACGCATGTGTAACCCACCTCCTTTGGACTCAGCGGCCACGGTCGTTCCGTGGCAGGAGGGTCGTGATGCGTTGGCACCGATGTCTGACGAGTAAAACAGCCGCCACTGACAATCCGGTCTGACGAGCCCGGTCGACCGTCGCGGTCGGGTCGGGTGCAGCTCTCGGAATTGCGTTTCCGGCCTGGACAGACACCAGTGCAGAACGTACACAGTACCCGTCGATCCCCTTCCGGTTGAAATCCGAGGGCCTGCGGACGCAATCTGTACACATCGGGTGTGCGCGGCGCTACAGTGCGCCGCGCTCCGGCTACGCCAGGAGGTGCCTCATGGCACAGGCAATGCGTCCCTCCGGATCTCTGCTCGCCACGGACGGCAAGCCCCACCCCGTCCAGGACACCCTGATGGTCGTGACGCTGGTGCTCGGCGCACTGTCCTTCACCTCGGCGCAGTTCCACGATCTGCATCTGCTCAGCTCGTGGTCGGGGCTCGTGGGCATCCTCACCGGCGCGTACGGGCAGTACATCTCGGCGACCACGCGCGAGCGCTTCCTGCTGATCATCGGGCTCGGCGCGTCCGCCGTGGGGTTCTTCCTCGGCATGGCACACGGCGGACTCTTCGGCGGCGTCGTCGGCTGACGCCTCGGCGAAGGCCCGGCTTCGGCAAACTGAGTCATCCACAGGCCATTCGGGGCGCTCACCCCGCCCAGTAGGCTTCGGCACGAGAGCCGGAGCCCCTGACCCATGGGGACACACCAGCCGAGGAGCGCCCCGCAATGAGCCTGACCCTGAGGACCATCAGCCGCGAGCAGCATCTGGCCTATATCCAGAGCCTGCCCTCGGCCAGTCACTGCCAGGTCCCGGCATGGGCGGATGTGAAGACCGAGTGGCGTTCGGAGAGTCTGGGCTGGTTCGACAGGAACGGGCAGCTCGTGGGCGCGGGCCTGGTGCTCTACCGGCAGCTTCCCAAGATCAAGCGCTATCTCGCGTACCTCCCCGAGGGCCCGGTCATCAACTGGTACGCCCCGAACCTCGAGGACTGGCTGCAGCCCATGCTGGCCCACCTCAAGCAGCAGGGCGCGTTCTCCGTGAAGATGGGTCCCCCGGTGGTCATCCGGCGGTGGGACGCAGCAGCGATCAAGGCGGGCATCCAGGACCCCGATGTGAAGCGCCTCCGGGACGTCGAGGCTACGCACATCGAGCCACGTGCCTTCGAGGTGTCCGACCGGCTGCGCAAGATGGGCTGGCAGCAGGGCGAGGACGGCGGCGCCGGCTTCGGCGACGTCCAGCCGCGCTATGTCTTCCAGGTGCCGCTCGCCGACCGTTCGCTCGACGATGTCCTCAAGGGCTTCAACCAGCTCTGGCGGCGCAACATCAAGAAGGCGGACAAGGCGGGGGTCGAGGTCGTCCAGGGCGGCTATGACGACCTCGCCGAGTGGCAGCGGCTCTACGAGGTGACCGCCGAGCGCGACCGCTTCCGGCCTCGTCCGCTGTCGTACTTCCAGCGGATGTGGACCGTCCTCAACAACGAGGACCCCAACCGCATGCGTCTGTACTTCGCACGCCACGAAGGGGAGAACGTGGCCGCGGCGACCATGCTGATCGTCGGTGGCCACGTCTGGTACTCGTACGGCGCCTCGGCCAATCACAAGCGCGAGGTCCGCCCGTCGAACGCGATGCAGTGGCGGATGCTGCGCGATGCATACGCCATGGGCGCCACCGTCTACGACCTGCGAGGCATCAGCGACTCCTTGGACGAGACCGACCACCTCTTCGGACTGATCCAGTTCAAGGTCGGCACCGGCGGTGAGGCCGTCGAGTACGTGGGCGAGTGGGACTTCCCGCTCAACAAGCTGCTCCACAAGGCGCTGGACATGTATATGTCCCGCCGCTGACCGCAGCGCAGCCCCCTAGTCTGAACATTCCCGACACCCCAGAGAGGTACCGGACCGCATGGCGCTCTCCCTCTACGTCGACACCGCGCGCTGGCGGGCGCACCAGAAGTCCGTGATCGACCAGTTCCCAGGGCTGGTCCCCGTGTGCAAGGGCAATGGCTATGGCTTCGGCCATGAGCGGCTCGCCGAGGAGGCGACACGCTTCGGGGCCGGTCTGCTCGCCGTGGGCACCACCTACGAGGCGGCGCGGATCAAGGACTGGTTCGGTGGGGACCTGCTGGTTCTGACCCCCTTCCGGCGCGGCGAAGAACCGGTTCCGCTGCCGAACCGGGTGGTGCGCTCTGTCTCCTCCGTCGACGGTGTGCACGCCCTGGTGGGGGCGCGTGTGGTCATCGAGTGCATGAGCACCATGAAGCGTCACGGCGTCAGCGAGCAGGACCTCGGGCAGCTTCACTCGGCCATCGAGGACGTGCGCCTGGAGGGGTTCGCGCTGCATCTGCCGCTCGACCGCACGGACGGCACGGACGCGGTCGAGGAGGTCATCGCATGGATGGACCGGCTGCGGGCCGCTCGGCTGCCGCTGCACACCATGTTCGTCAGCCATCTCAGGGCCGAGGAGCAGCAGCGGCTGCAGCAGCAGTTCCCGCAGACCCGCTTCCGCGCGCGCATCGGCACCCGGCTCTGGCTGGGCGACCATGACGCGACCGAGTACCGGGGCGCGGTGCTCGACGTGACCCGTGTGGTCAAGGGAGACCGCTTCGGCTACCGGCAGCAGAAGGCCGCTTCGGACGGCTGGCTCGTCGTCGTGGCGGGAGGGACCTCCCATGGCGTGGGCCTGGAGGCGCCGAAGGCAATGCATGGCGTGATGCCGCGCGCCAAGGGCGTGGCGAGGGCCGGCCTGGCGACGGTGAACCGCAATCTGTCGCCGTTCGTATGGGGGGGCAAGCAGCGCTGGTTCGCCGAGCCACCGCATATGCAGGTGTCGATCCTGTTCGTTCCGTCGGATGCGCCGGAGCCGAAGGTCGGGGACGAACTGGTGGCGCATCTGCGGCACACGACGACGCAGTTCGACCGGCTCGTCGACTGCTGACCTGACGGCTGACCTAACTGTTGACCGCCCCCTGCCGCTGCCGCTGCCGGGGGACGCTCAGCGCATCCCCCACTCCACCCGCACCCCGTCGGCCGTATGGGCGGCAGGGCGCGGATCGCGTTCGGCGGCTCCGCCCAGGACGAAGACGTCCTCGGCGCCGTCGAGCACTCCGCCCGAGGGGTCGTCCGACCCGTCCCGGCGTACGCCGTCCCGTTCCGGCTTGAGAATGTCCCGTACGACCACGGCGCACAGATACAGGGTTCCCAGCAGATGCAGGGCGATCGCGATCTGGTAGCCCTCAGGCGGCAGACCCTGGTGGTTCTCGCTGGTCGTATAGGCGAGGTACGTCCAGATGCCCAGGAAGTAGACGACCTCGCAGGCCTGCCACACCAGGAAGTCCCGCCAGCGCGGACGGGCCAGCGCGGCGAGCGGGATCAGCCACAGCACGTACTGCGGTGAATAGACCTTGTTGGTGAGGATGAACGCGGCCACCACAAGGAAGGCGAGCTGGGCGAGGCGCGGCCGGCGAGGCGCGGTCAGGGCGAGCGTGGCGATTCCCGCGCAGGCCAGCAGCATCAGCAGCATGGCGTAGGCGTTGACCGACTCGACCTCGATGCCCCTGCCGGTGCGCTGGGTGATGATCAGCCAGAAGGAACCGAAGTCGATCTGCCGCTCCTGGCTGAAGGTGTAGAACTTCTTCCAGCCGTCCGGCGCCAGGGCCATCACTGGCAGATTCACCGCCAGCCACGCCCCGGCGGCCCCCAGAAACGCGAGGGCGAATTCCCGCCACTTCCCGGCGCGCCAGCACAGCAGCAGCAGCGGGCCCAGCAGCAGCACCGGATAGAGCTTGGCCGCGGTGGCCAGGCCGATGAGGAGGCCGAAGGCCAGCGCGCGGCCGCGGGACCACATCAGCATCGCCGCGGCGGTGAGGGATACGGCCAGCAGATCCCAGTTGATGGTCGCGGTGAGCGCGAAGGCGGGCGCCAGGGCCACCAGCAGCGCATCCCACGGGCGGCGGCGGTGTGTGCGGGCTACGCACACGGCGATGACCGCGGCGCAGACCATCAGCATGCCCGCGTTGACCATCCAGTACATCTGCTCCTGGCTCTTCAGATCGCCGCCCGGCAGGCCCAGCCAGGACGCCGCATCGTTGATCCAGGAAGCGACCTGCATAAACAGGCCGGTCAGCACGGGGTACTCGAGGTACTCCATGTCGCCGGGCAGCCGGTCGAAGTACGGGATGAGCCCATCGGAGAAGCCGCGGCCGAGATAGAGGTGCGGAATGTCCGAATAGCAGGCATGTGTGTACTGGGAGCTGGCACCCCGGAACCACGCCCAGTTGTAGCAGGGCAGCTTCTGCACCATCCCGAGCGCGAACATCCCGATGGCGACCAGCGCCACCACGCGCACGGGGGTCAGCCGGCCGTTGCCGCCGCGCCTGGCCCAGCGGCCCGCCGGGCCGCCGATCAGCTCGCTCCCGGCCGCGGCGATCTCGTCCCGCCGGGTGGGGCGCACCTCGGTCCGGTTCTTGGTCGTCGGGCTCGTTCTCTCCGCGCTGGGCATGCTGCACATCCTGCCGTACGAATCGGGGGATACGGCGAGGGCCGCCGTACCCGGCCTGCACAGGGCTGTGCGTCCGGGTGCGGCGGCCCTTCGCCGGCCACGGCCGAGGGCGGCTACTCGGCCCCTGAGGAGGCTCCGCCGAAGAAGCCTCCGTCGGTGGTGCCCTCGTCCGCGCCCGGCGAGCTGGACGTGGAGCTGCTCGGTTCGCTGCTGCCGCCGCCTCCGTTGCCGCCGCCCCCATTGACAAGGCCGCCGTTGCCGCCGCCTCCGGCGGGATTGCCCGGCCCGCCGTTGTCACCGCCGTCGGTTCCGCCGTTGCCGCCGGTCTCACCGTCGTCGGGGCGGCAGCGCCAGTCCTCCCACGGGTTGCAGGACTCGGTCGGGTCCGGGCTGGTGGAGCCCGACGGGGTCTCGGACGGCGTCTGAGAAGGCGTCTCCGAGGGCGTCTCGGACGGATCCGCCGGCGGGGTCGGCTTCGGGCTGACCGCGCCGCCGCCCCAGACGGCCTCCCCGTCGATCGACTCCGGCTCGGGGAACTCCTTGACCGGCGTGCCCTTGACTGCCTCGGTCATATACGCGCGCCAGATCTGCGACGGGAACGACGAACCGTGGATCTTCTGCTCGCCGCCGGTGCCGTACATCTCCTCGAACTTGCGGTCCTTGTTCGTCTCGTCGTCGTCGAGGCGGTACATGTCGATCGCGGTCGACAGCTGCGGGGTGTAGCCGACGAACCAGGCGGAGCGGTTGCCGTCGGTGGTGCCGGTCTTCCCGGCCACCTGGCGGCCGTCGATCGCCGCCTTCCGGCCGGTGCCCTCCGGGTCCTCGACGACGGACCGCAGCACATCGGTGACATTGCCGGCCACCGCCGTGGAGAAGGCCCGCTTGGACGTGTCCTCGTGCTCGAAGACGGTCTTGCCCTTGTGCATGACCTTGGTGACGGAGTACGGCTCGCGCTGCTCGCCGTTGGCGGCGAACGTGGCGTAGGAGCTGGCCATGCGGATCGCGCTGGGCTCGGAGATGCCGAGTGAGAAGGAGGGCACGTTCGCCTTGGAGAGGCTGGACTCCAGCAGTCCGGCGTCGATCGCCGCTTCCCTGACCTTGCCGATCCCGATGTCCATGCCGAGCTGGACGAACGGCGAGTTGGCGGAGTGGATCATGGCCTCGCGCAGGCTGATGTTGTCATAGCTCTGATCGCCGTCGTTGACCTGCAGCCACTCCTTTCCTTCCTCGTTCTGCCAGACGCTCCCGTCATAGTTCTTGATCTTGAGCTTGTTCTTGCCGTTGTAGCGGCTCTTGTCGGGGTCGACGATCCGCCGCGAGTCAGGGCCCTGCACCTGCGGTCCCTGAGGGTCGCGTACGCCGTCCCGCATCGCCGCGGCCAGCACAAACGGCTTGAAGGTCGAACCGACCTGGGCGCCGGTCTGGTCGGCGTTGTTGGTGAAGTGCTTGGTGGCGTCCTCACCACCGTAGATGGCGACGATCGCCCCGGTCCCGGTGTCCACGGACGCGCCGCCGAACTGGACGTGCGTATCGGTCTTCGGGCGCTTCTCGGGGTCGATCTTCTTCTCCCGGAGATCCTTGACCGCCTTCTCGAGCTGCTTGACCTTGGTCTTGTCGAAGGTGGTGTGGATCTCGTAGCCGCCCGTGCCCAGAGCGTCGGCCGTGATGCCCTGATCGTTGTTGTTGATGAAGTACGCCTTGGCGAGGTTCACCAGATAGCCGATCTGCCCGCCGAGCTGGGCGCTCTTACGCGGCTTCGCGGGCATCGGGAACTCGGTGTACTTCGCCCGCTCCGCGGCGCTGAGGTGGCCGTCCTTGACCATCTCGTCCAGGATCCACGCCCAGCGCTTGGTCGCCCGCTCGAGGTTGGACTTGGCGTCAGCCTTGGGGTCGATCTCGGCGTTGCCCGCCGGGTCGTAGTACGTCGCGCCCTTCAGCAGCGAGGCGAGGACCGCGCACTCGCTGGCGCTCAGGTCCTTGGCGTCCTTGTTGTAGTACGTGCGCGCCGCGGCCTGGATGCCGTACGCGCCGCGGCCGTAGTACGAGGTGTTGAGATAGCCCTCCATGATCTCGGGCTTCTTCATCTCGTTGTTCACCTTTATCGAGATGAACAGTTCCTCGACCTTGCGGCTGAGGGTCTGCGACTGGTCGTTGAGCCGGGCGTTCTTCACATACTGCTGGGTGATCGTGGAGCCGCCCTGGGTCTGCTGCCCCCTGGCCATGTTGAACACGGCCCGCCCGATGCCCATCGGGTCAATGCCCTGGTCGGTCCGGAAGGTCTTGTTCTCCGCGGAGATGACGGCGTTCTGCATCTCCATCGGGATCTCTTCGATGGAGATGATCTGGCGGTTGACCTCGCCGCCGGTGGCAGCCATCTGGGTGCCGTCCGACCAGTAGTAGACGTTGTTCTGCGCGGTGGCCGCGTCCGCCGGGTTGGGCACGGCGACCATGGCGTACGCGATCGTCGCGGCGCCCATCAGCATGCCGAGGAAGCCCAGGCACAGACCGGTGAACAGCTTCCAGGACGGCACCCATCGCCGCCATCCGTATTTGCCGTGGCGCGGATAGTCGATCAGCCGCCGTTTGCCGGGCTGCCCGCCGCGGCCGGGGCCCTCATCACGGCCGTTGCCGCCGCCTCCGCGCCGGCCGCCGCCGGATCCACGGCCTCCGTGGCCCGCGTCCTCGTCCATACGGCGGCGTCCGCCGGAGCGCTGAGCCGCCTTTCTCGCCTCGGCCCGGCCCATATAGGGCCGCTCCTCGCCATGGGCGTCATGGGAGACGGAAGGGGAGGCCGAGGCGGCGCCCCTGGGCGGGGCTGCGCGGCGGCCGGCGGACTGCTGGGCGGCGCGTCTGGCCCCGGCACGTCCGCCGCCCTGCGACTGCGGCGGTTTGCGACGGTGCTCGCTCATCGAACGACTACTCCTCGGACAGGCGAGACGCCTGGAAGCGGCAGTTGGGTTCCGGTCCCCCCGACTTGGATACGGACGAGTTCTGGAACACGCTCATCCGCACTGCACCCACGGCGAGGACGCGGCGAGGCGTCACTTGGTTCCCGGTGGTCTGCATGCCGCACAGACTACGCACGGTCAAAACCCACCTAGCCCTGAAGTTCACCCCATATCAGGCAAGTTCCTTCCGACGAATTGACGATGTGACGCCGTTCACCGCCGCACCACTTGTCGCAGCAGGCACGCCGTTCTATCGTGCTGATGTATCGACTCGATACATCAGGACAACACATCGTCCCGCTTGAGAGGCCTGACGGGACGGGGTGCGGCGAGGGAGGCGACGATGAGCAGACGCTCCGGGATCCTCGAGTTCGCCGTGCTCGGTCTGCTCCGCGAAGCCCCGATGCACGGGTATGAGCTGCGTAAACGACTCAACACCTCGCTGGGGATCTTCCGTGCGTTCAGTTACGGAACCCTCTACCCGTGCCTGAAGACGCTGGTCGCCAACGGCTGGTTGATCGAGGAGCCGGGCAGCGCCCCGGAGGACGCCCTCGCGGCCTCACTGGCCGGGCGGCGCGCCAAGATCGTCTACCGGCTTACGGCGGAAGGAAAGGAACACTTCGAGGAGCTCCTCTCCCACACCGGCCCCGACACCTGGGAGGACGAGCACTTCGCGGCCCGCTTCGCCTTCTTCGGGCAGACGGAGCGCGAGGTGCGCATGCGGGTGCTCGAAGGCCGCCGCAGCCGGCTGGAGGAGCGTCTGGAGAAGATGCGCGCTTCCCTGGCCCGCACCCGCGAGCGCCTCGATGACTACACGCTTGAGCTGCAGCGGCACGGCATGGAGTCCGTGGAGCGCGAGGTGCGCTGGCTGAACGAGCTCATCGAGAGCGAGCGGGCGGGGCGGGATCAGCGTCGAGCCTCCCCCGGCGGCTCTGCTCAGCAGGACAGCACATCTGGAGAGACGGGCGGCCTGCCCCGGCGGGGTGTCGCCTCCGGGGGCACGCCCCCTGGAGGCGACACCCCGCCGGATCCGTCCGACGACACCACCACGTGAGCCTTCTGCGGTCCGCAGAGGCTCATCCGGAATACCGAGATCAAACAGGGAGCAACCGGAAATGGGTTCGGTTCGCGTAGCCATCGTCGGCGTGGGCAACTGCGCCGCCTCGCTGGTGCAGGGCGTCGAGTACTACAAGGACGCCGACCCGGCCAGCAAGGTGCCGGGGCTGATGCACGTCCAGTTCGGCGACTACCACGTGCGGGACGTCGAGTTCGTGGCGGCGTTCGACGTGGACGCCAAGAAGGTCGGCCTCGACCTCGCGGACGCCATCGGCGCCAGCGAGAACAACACCATCAAGATCTGCGACGTGCCCGCCACGGGCGTGACGGTGCAGCGCGGCCACACCCTCGACGGCCTGGGCAAGTACTACCTGCAGACCATCGAGGAATCGTCCGAGGCCCCGGTCGACGTCGTCCGGACGCTCAAGGACAAGCAGGTCGACGTCCTCGTCTGCTACCTGCCCGTCGGCTCCGAGGAAGCCGCCAAGTTCTACGCCCAGTGCGCCATCGACGCCGGGGTTGCCTTCGTCAACGCCCTCCCGGTCTTCATCGCGGGCACCAAGGAGTGGGCGGACAAGTTCACCGAGGCCGGTGTCCCGATCGTCGGCGACGACATCAAGTCCCAGGTCGGCGCCACCATCACGCACCGTGTGATGGCCAAGCTGTTCGAGGACCGGGGCGTCATCCTGGACCGCACGATGCAGCTCAACGTCGGCGGCAACATGGACTTCAAGAACATGCTCGAGCGTGAGCGCCTGGAGTCCAAGAAGATCTCCAAGACGCAGGCCGTCACCTCGCAGATCCCCGACCGGGACCTGGGCGAGAAGAACGTCCACATCGGCCCGTCGGACTATGTCGCATGGCTGGACGACCGCAAGTGGGCGTATGTGCGCCTTGAAGGCCGCGCCTTCGGCGACGTCCCGCTGAACCTGGAGTACAAGCTCGAGGTCTGGGACTCCCCGAACTCGGCGGGCGTCATCATCGACGCGCTGCGCGCCGCGAAGATCGCCAAGGACCGGGGCATCGGCGGCCCGATCCTCTCCGCCTCCTCCTACTTCATGAAGTCCCCGCCGGTTCAGTACTTCGACGACGAGGCCCGTGAGAACGTCGAGAAGTTCATCAAGGGCGAGGTCGAGCGCTGAGTCCTGGTCCTGCGACGGCCAGGCCGTCCGCGGCCGAGGACGGCTGTTCCTTTAGGAGGGTCCCCGGGCAATCCGCCCGGGGACCCTCCTCATATGTGACGCTTGCTCGCATGCCTGTCGTGCGTGATCTGCGCGTGCTGCTGCGTCTGGCCAATTTCCGGCGGCTGCTCACCGTTCGGCTGCTCTCCCAGGCGGCCGACGGCGTCTACCAGGTCGCGCTCGCCACCTATGTGGTCTTCTCTCCGGAGCGGCAGACCTCTCCGGCCGACATCGCCTCCGCCATGGCAGTGCTGCTGCTGCCGTACTCCCTGATCGGGCCGTTCGCCGGCGTTCTGCTCGACCGCTGGCAGCGCCGTCAGGTGTTTCTGTACGGCAATCTGCTGCGCGCCGTCCTCGCCGTCGGCACCGCCGTGCTGATCCTGGCCGCAGTGCCAGACTGGCTGTTCTACGCCTCGGCCCTGTCCGTCACCGCCGTCAATCGGTTCGTGCTGGCCGGACTGGCCGCCTCGCTGCCCCGCGTCGTGGACCGCGAGCGGCTCGTCCTGGCGAATTCCCTTTCGCCGACCGCCGGCACCCTGGCCGCGACGGCGGGCGGCGGACTGGCCTTTCTGGTGCGGATTGTCGCCTCGGACTCCGACGCGGTCGTCGTGCTGCTCGGCGCAGGTCTGTATATGTGCGCAGGGCTCGCCTCCCTGCGGATGTCGCGTGAACTCCTCGGACCTGACCCGCAGTTGGTTCAGCCACGGCTGTCCACCGCCATCTCCTCCACCGTCCGCGGTCTATGGGAAGGGCTGCGGCATCTGGCGGAACGGCGAAACGCGGCTCGCGTGCTGACCGCCATGACACTGATGCGCTTCTGCTACGGGGCACTGACGGTGATGGTCCTTATGCTCTGCCGCTACGCCTGGTACGACAGCGAGGACGAGGGACTGGCCTTGCTCGGCGTGGCCGTCGCCGTCTCGGGCGCGGGTTTCTTCGCCGCTGCCGCCCTCACCCCTTGGACGGTAGAGCGGATGGGCCCCTACGGCTGGATGGTGACCTGTGCGGCCACCGCCGCCGTACTGGAGCCCGCCCTGGGTCTGCCCTTCGCTCCCGGCCCGATGCTGGTCGCCGCCTTCGTTCTGGGACTCGTCACTCAAGGAGTGAAGATCACTACCGACACAGTGGTGCAGACATCGGTGGACGACGCCTATCGCGGCCGGGTCTTCTCGCTCTACGACATGCTGTTCAACGTGGCATTCGTCGGCGCCGCCGGGGTCGCGGCCCTGATTCTTCCCGCCGACGGACGGTCCGCGACGCTGGTGCTCATGGTGGCGTCCCTCTATGCGGCCGTCGCCCTAACCCTGGTCCATTGGAAGAGACTTGACCCGATGCTATAGCGTGCGCGCGTCAAACAAGCGATCGCATGCATCGGGGGAGTCCACAGATGACGCATCCACCACAGCCGGGGCCACACGCATATGGGCAGCCGGGCCCCTACGCCCAGCAGCCGCCGCAGCCCCAGCAGCAGCCCGGCTACGGCTATCCCCAGCAGCAGCCCTACCCGCCCCAGCAGCCGGGACAGGGGTTCCCTCAGCAGCCCGCCCAGCCTCAGCAGCAGTGGGGCACTCCCCCTCCGCCACCCCCGTCTTCCGGGGGCCGGCGGATAAGCATCAAAACGATCTTCAGGATCGTGGTCGCCGTGGTCGCCGTGATCGGCTTCGGCGTCTTCTGGCTGCTGAGCCAGAACGACGCAGAGAACGCCGAGGCAGGCGACTGCATGCACAACAACGGAACGACGATCAGCCCTGATCTCGAAATCGTGGAGTGCGGCGACACCAAGGCCGAGTTCAAGGTGGTCTCGGTCCACGCGGACACCACGGACAGCTCGGTCTGCGACGGCAAAGCCGACATCGGCTACTACGAGCAGACCAGCGGCGGCCGCCGGAGCTCCGGCCAGAAGTTCGTCCTGTGCCTCAACGAGATCGAAAAATAACCGAAGCGACGGCCTTGTAGCCCGAGGGGCGATGTTTCACGTGAAACATCGCCCCTCGGCGATCTCCTTCGACACCTGTCGTCATGTTTCACGTGAAACATGACGCCCCCATCGGGCTCCTCCCGGCTTACACCCCGTCCTGGGCCGCCCACCACTCCTTGAGGGCGGCGACTGCGACATCGTGCTCCATGGGGCCGTTCTCCAGTCGCAGCTCCAGCAGATGGGCATACGCCCTGCCGACGAGCGGACCGGGACGGATGCCCAGGATCTCCTGGATCTGGTTGCCGTTCAGGTCAGGCCGGATCGCATCGAGCTCCTCCTGCTCCTTCAGCTGGTCAATCCGCTCTTCAAGTCCGTCGTAGGCGCGGGAGAGGGCGGCAGCCTTCCGCTTGTTGCGGGTGGTGCAGTCGGAGCGGGTGAGCTTATGCAGCCGGGACAGTTGCGGACCCGCATCACGCACATACCGGCGCACGGCGGAGTCGGTCCACTCCCCGGTTCCATATCCATGGAAGCGCAGATGCAGCTCGACCAGTCGAGAGATGTCCTTCACCAGTTCATTGGAGTACTTCAGCGCGCTCAGCCGCTTCTTGGTCATCTTCGCGCCCACCACTTCGTGATGGTGGAAGGAGACCCGGCCATCCTTCTCGAAGCGCCGGGTACGCGGCTTGCCGATGTCATGCAGGAGCGCCGCCATCCTCAGCACCAGGTCCGGACCCTCCTCCTCCAGCGCGATCGCCTGTTCCAGAACGGTCAGAGAGTGCTCATAGACGTCCTTGTGACGGTGGTGCTCATCGCCCTCCAGGCGCAGCGCGGGCAGCTCAGGCAGCACATGTCCGGCGAGCCCGGTGTCGACGAGCAGGGCGAGGCCCTTACGGGGGTGGGCGGAAAGGATCAACTTGTTCAACTCGTCCCGCACACGCTCGGCCGAGACGATCTCGATACGGCCCGCCATAGCCTTCATGGCGGCGACAACCTCGGGCGCAACCTCGAAGTCAAGCTGCGCGGCGAACCGCGCGGCCCGCATCATGCGCAGCGGGTCGTCGGAGAACGACTCCTCCGGGGTGCCCGGCGTACGCAGCACACCCTCGGCAAGATCCCTCAGGCCTCCATGCGGGTCGACGAACTCCTTCTCAGGGAGTGCCACGGCCATCGCATTGACGGTGAAGTCCCTCCGGACCAAGTCCTCCTCGATCGAGTCGCCATAGGAGACCTCCGGTTTGCGCGACGTCCTGTCGTACGCCTCCGAGCGGTAAGTGGTGACCTCGATCTGGAAACGCTGAACGTCATCGCCGACGCGAGCATCCTTCTGGGAGCCGACCGTGCCGAACGCGATCCCGACCTCCCAGACGGAGTCCGCCCATGGACGAATGATCTTCAGCACGTCCTCGGGGCGGGCGTCCGTGGTGAAGTCCAGATCGTTGCCGAGCCGGCCCAGCAGGGCGTCCCTGACCGATCCACCGACCAGGGCGAGGCTGAAACCGGCCTTCTGGAATCGGCGAGCGAGCTCATCGGCGACAGGAGAGACACGCAGCAGTTCGCTGACCGCTCGGTGTTGCGCCTGGCTCAGGGCAGTGGGGATGTCTTCATAGGCGTTCGGCACAACAGAAGAGGGTACGTGCCCAGGCCGACCCCGGCGTCCCCGTTTACCGTGGCCCTGGGACACTTCCTCCGATCATGTGAGCTGTACCGCAGCACTTCGGCACAGCGCGCCTCGTTACCATGCGTGGACGCACAAACCGACAACCACCCACCAGCGGCAGCAGACGACGAGAGACGGGCGAGCACGTGGCCGAGGCTGCAGACTTCCAGGGGATGAACACCTCTCCTGCCCGCCGGCGGCTGCGGCGTACGGCCTCGCTCATCTTCGGTGCTCCGCTGCTGGCCGGCCTGGTCTGCGGCCCCGCCGCTTCCACGGCCCACGCTGCCGAGCGGGCGATCACCGCCGAGGACGCGACGGGGTCGCGCACGGTCGATGTGTCCTTGACCACGATGACGCCGGTCGCTCCGGAGAAGGACGACACGATCACCATCTCGGGCACGCTGGTCAACAAGGGCAAGCAGACGATCACTGAGCCCGAGCTGGACCTCCGGGTGGGCCAGCGGCTGACCAGCAGAAGCTCCATCGACCGTGCCTCCGAGCGCACGGGCTATGCGCCAGGGCTCGACGGACCGCCGGTCGGCGGCAAGTACACGCTCAAGATCCCTCAGCTTGTCCCGGGCATCAGCCGTGACTTCACACTCTCGGTCCTGGCCGACGAGCTGGATCTGAGCGACGACGGCGTCTATCAGCTCGGGGTGTCCCTGTCGGGCAGGACAGCCGACACCCGCTATGAACGGGTCCTCGGCATCGAGCGGACCTTCCTTCCCTGGCAGCCCGAAGCCATGGAGAAGAAGACCCAGCTCACCTATCTGTGGCCGCTGATCTCATCGACCCATCTCACGTCCGAGTCGGGTTCGGACGAGCAGCAGACGCCCGTCTTCGAGAACGAGTCACTGGCCGCCGAGCTCGCTCCTGGCGGCCGGTTGGACCAGCTGGTCACACTGGGTGACGATCTGCCGGTGACGTGGGTGATCGACCCTGACCTGCTTGCCACGGTTGACGCAATGACCAGGAACTACGAGGTCAAGTCCGGTGACTCCACCGTCAAAGGGAAGCATCAGGCGGTCGCCAAGCGCTGGCTGACCGCGCTGGAAGCCGCGGTGCAGGAGAGCAAGGTCATCGCGCTGCCCTTCGCCGACCCCGATCTGGCGTCCCTGGCGCACCGGGGCAAGAACGTCTCCGGCTCCCTCAGCCATCTCCAGCCGGCCACCGAGGTGGCCGAAACCACGGTCGAGACCATCCTCCATGTGAAGCCGTCGGTCGACTTCGCCTGGCCGGTGGACGGTGCCATCGACTCCTCGATCGTCGACGTCGCAACCTCCGGCGGGGCGCACAAGGTACTCGCGCGCAGCGACAGTCTCCGGGACACCCTGGACTACACGCCCACGGCTGCCCGCCCCATCGGCGGCGGTACGACTGCGGTGGTGACCGACGCCCGGCTGTCCACCGCTTTCGAGGGCGACATGGTCCGCGCCGACAGCTCGGCACTCGCCGTCCAGACGTTCGCCGCCCAGTCCCTGGCCGTGAGCCTGGAGAGGCCGGAGGACCAGCGGAGCATCGTCGTCGCCCCCCAGCGGATGCCCACTGCCGCACAGGCTCAGTCGATGTCGCGGGCCCTGCACGCGCTCGACGGCCGGCGCTGGACGCAGCCGCAGGACCTGACGGCCGCCGCGGCGGCCAAGCCCGACCCCGACGCCCACACCATCGTGCCCGGCTCCTCCCAGTACCCCTCGGAGCTGCGCAAGCAGGAGCTGCCGGTCAAGGCGTTCCAGGACATCAGGGCCACCCAGACCGTCCTCGACAGCTTCAAGGTCATCCTCACCGCACCCCATCGCGTGGTCACTCCGTTCGGCCGGGCCATCGACCGGGAGATGTCCACGTCCTGGCGCGGTCAGGGAGCCGCCGCTCTGAGCTACCGCACAGCGGTGAGCGACAATCTGGTGGGGCTGACCGAAGAGGTGCGGCTGATCGAGAAGTCCGATGTGACACTGTCGGGACGGAGTGCGACGATCCCGGTCACCGTGCAGAACAAGCTGCTCCAGGGTGTCGATCACCTGGTGCTGCGACTGAGGTCCGAGAGCGCCACCCGGCTCAACCTGGACGACGACAACCCGATCGCAGAACAGCCGATCGTGGTGGACGGCGGTCACAGCCAGTCGGTGAAATTCGACGCCAACGCCAATGCCAACGGCCCGGTGCAGATGACGGCGCAGCTCTACACCGCGGACGGAAAGCCGTACGGTCTGCCGATGACCTTCACGGTTAAGGTCTCCGAGATCACTCCGACGGTGATGCTGGTCATCGCGGGCGGCGTTCTGCTCCTGGTGCTCGCCGGCGTCAGGATGTACACGCAGCGCAAGCGGGCGGCCGCGCGGGAGTCCGCGGCGGAGGCGGACAGCTTTGGCGAGGCTGAGGACGCCAAGCGCGCCGAGAACACCACGGCCGTTCCGACAGGCGGGGCAGACGGCGGCGACGGGTCCGATCCCGAGCAGCCGAGTGACCCGACGCCGGACACCGGGACCGAAAGCGGCGACCCGTCGGGCGCGGGTGAGAAAGTGGACCGTTGAGCGATGTCGTGGCCGGCCGGCCGGGGACGATGAGGTGGGGTGGCAATGAACGCGCCGTATGACGGTGACCGCGGTCAGGGCGCGGGCGGAAACCCGGCAGACCAGGGCCCACCGCCGTCCCAGCCTTCACCCGACCCCTATGGGCAGAGCCCCTATGCGCAGGATCCGTATGTCCAGGACGCCTACGCCGAGGACCCGTACCAGGCGCAGGGGCTGCCCTCTCAGGATCCCGTGGACGAGGCGCTCTACGACCGGGCGGCTCATCCGCCGCCGCCCCCCGGCAGCTACCCGGAACCTCAGCCGCTCTACCACCAGCCGCCCGCGCCCCCGCACGCTCCCGACCCCAGGATCTGGGCGCAGACCCCGCCGCCCGAGCCTTCGGGGCCGTCCCGGCACCTCCCGTACGGTGAAGACGCCAGGACCACCCAGTTCACCGGCGTGGACGATCTGGTGACGCAGGCTGGTGAGGAGAAGCAGGAGCCCGACGCGTTCGCGCACCTCTTCCGTGACCAGCAGACGTCGGGGCAGCAGACCGCGATGCCCGTAGCGGAACCGGCGCCCGCACCCGCGCCCGCTCCGCCGAAGAAGCCGGGCGGCAAGGCTGCCGGGCTGCTCAAGTCGAGTGCGGTCATGGCAGCCGGCACGATCGTCTCCCGCCTTACCGGCTTTCTGCGCACCCTCGTGATGGCGGCGGCCATCGGCGTCGGCACGCTCAACGACTCCTACCAGGTCGCCAACACCCTGCCGACCATGATCTACGTCCTCGTCGGGGGAGGCGCCCTC
Organism: Streptomyces chengmaiensis; assembly: GCF_029846775.1. Classification (NCBI taxonomy): domain Bacteria; kingdom Bacillati; phylum Actinomycetota; class Actinomycetes; order Kitasatosporales; family Streptomycetaceae; genus Streptomyces; species Streptomyces chengmaiensis. The sequence continues at coordinate 88,275 of NZ_JARWBG010000004.1, read as the reverse complement.
AACGCCGTCTTCATCCCCCAGCTCGTCCGGGCGATGAAGAACGACGACGACGGAGGCGAGGCATACGCCAACCGGCTGCTGACCCTCGTGGTGGTCCTCCTGGCAGGCGTCACCACGCTGTGTGTGCTTGCCGCGCCCCTGTTCATCCGGATGATGTCAGCGGAGATCGCCTCCGACCCGCAGCGGATGGAGGTCACGGTCACCTTCGCCCGCTACTGCCTGCCCACCATGTTCTTCATGGGCGTGCATGTGGTGCTCGGTCAGATCCTCAACGCCCGTGGCCGCTTCGGCGCGATGATGTGGACGCCGGTCCTGAACAACATCGTCGTCATCTCCACCTTCGGCGCTTTCATCTGGGCCTTCGGCAGCTTCACCGAGTCGGGCGTCGACGCCTCCACCATCACCCCGGAGGGCGTGCGGCTGCTGGGCATCGGCACACTGCTCGGACTGACCGTCCAGGCGCTGGCCATGGTCCCGTATCTGCGCGAGGCCGGTTTCAGCATGCGGCTGCGCTTCGACTGGAAGGGCCATGGCCTTGGCAAGGCCGTCGGCCTCGCCAAGTGGACCTTCTTCTTCGTGCTCGCCAACCAGCTCGGGATGATCGTCGTCACCCAGTTGGCCACCTGGGCCGGTTCCGTCGCCGAGGGCGAGGGCTTCACCGGCACCGGGATCACGGCCTACAACTACGCACTGCTGCTGTGGCAGATGCCGCAGGCGATCATCACCGTCTCCGTGATGACGGCGGTTCTCCCCCGGATCTCGCGCTCCGCACACGACGGAGACCCGGCCGCGGTCCGCGACGACATCTCCTACGGTCTGCGCACCTCGGCCGTAGCCATCGTGCCGTGCGCCTTCGCCTTCCTCGCCCTCGGCGTTCCGATGGCGACGCTGCTGTATGCCGGCTCCGGCGCGGACGGCGCACGCAACATCGGATACACCCTGATGGCCTTCGGTCTGGGACTGATCCCGTACTCCGTGCAGTACGTCGTCCTCCGCGGCTTCTACGCCTACGAGGACACTCGCACGCCCTTCTACAACACGGTCATCGTCGCGGCGGTCAACGCCGCCGCCTCCGGTGTGTGCTTCGCGCTGCTGCCCGCCCGCTGGGCGGTCGTGGGCATGGCCGCCTCTTACGGCCTCGCCTACGCCGTCGGCGTAGGCATCGCCTGGCGGCGCCTCAAGCGGCGGCTGGGCGGCGATCTGGACGGCACCCATGTGATGCGCACCTACGCCCGGCTGGCGATGGCGTCCGTGCCGGCCGCCATCGCCGCAGGCGGGGTCGCCTTCGCCGCCACCAGGGCCTTCGGCAGCGGGGCCGCCGGTTCCCTGGCCGCGCTGGCAGGCGGGGCCGTGGTACTGCTGGGTGTCTTCTTCGCGGCGGCGAAGCGGATGCGGATCGAAGAGCTCAACGCCATGGTCGGAATGGTGAGGGGCCGTCTCGGCCGCTGAGACCGTCCTGCGGGCCGGGCACCGAAAAGGCCCTCCCGCACAACCATCGCCGGACGCCATGTGTCGTGCATAGCGCCGGACTGTGGGCACAATTGGCTTGGCTGTCGGACAAGGCGCATCGGATGGGGAGGCAGGAACGACGGTGGCGGAACGTAGCACGGCTGCCGTCGACGTGGCCGACAACAGCGGAGACGAACCGCTGACCGCCCAGGCGGGCAAGGCCACGGCCGACGGGGCGGCTGGATCCCAGACCTCTGCCGAGAGCAGCGCCGCGCCCGGCGGGAGCGGCGGGCGGACGGAGGCCGAACCCTCCATCTCCGCGCCCGAACTCCACAGCGGTTACAAACTGGCCAGACGCTACCGCCTCGAGGAGTGCGTCACCCGTCTGGACGGTTTCAGCAGTTGGCGCGCCGTCGACGAGAAACTCCGCCGGGCCGTCGGCGTCCATCTGCTTCCCGCCGACCATCCCCGGGCCCGCTCGGTACTGGCTGCGGCCCGCTCCGCCGCACTGCTCGGCGACCCGCGCTTCGTCCAGGTCCTGGACGCCGTCGAGGAGAACGACCTCGTCTATGTCGTCCATGAGTGGCTGCCCGACGCGACGGAGCTGACCGCGCTGCTCGCGGCAGGCCCGCTGGAGCCGCACGACGCCTACCAGCTCGCCGAACAGGTCTCCCAGGCCATGGCCGCCGCCCACCGCGAAGGGCTCGCCCATCTTCGGCTCACGCCGGGCGCGGTGCTGCGTACGTCGACCGGCCAGTACCGCATCCGCGGGCTCGCGGTGAACGCAGCGCTGCGCGGCATCACCGCCGACCGTCCGCAGCGCACCGACACCGAAGCGATCGGAGCGCTGCTCTATGCCGCGCTGACCCAGCGGTGGCCGTATGAGAGCGATGCGTACGGCCTGTCGGGACTGCCCAAGGGCGTCGGGCTCATCGCCCCGGACCAGGTCCGGGCAGGAATCCACCGGGGTCTGTCCGAGCTCGCCATGCGGGCACTGGTCAACGACGGGGCGACCGCCTCCCGGCAGGAACCGCCGTGCACCACGCCCGAAGAGCTGGTGAAGGCCGTCTCGGCGATGCCGCGGATCCGTCCGCCGGAGCCCGCCTTCGCCTCACCGCCCGACTACCAGCACACCAACTATCAGCGGGGCGTATACGGCCGTCCTGCGGCTCACCAGCCGCCCACGGCCACCCAGCCCCTCGCCCCTCCGCCCCCGCCCCTACAGAGCCGGGCCGGACGTGCGCTGAAGTGGACCGTGTCGGCGCTCCTCATCGCCGCCCTCGGCCTCGGCAGCTGGCAAGTCGCCGACAAGCTGCTCGACCGCGACACCTCTCCCAGCGAACCCGGCACCTCTCAGCCGGATCCCGAGGAGAAGAACCCGGCACCGGAGCCGGAGCCGGGAAAGCCGATCGCGATCGTCGACGCCCAGGATTTTGACCCTCTCGGGAACGGCTCGGAGAAGCCCGCCGACGTCAAGGACAGCTACGACGGCGACCCGAGCACCTACTGGCCGACGGACAACTACTTCCGCGCGGATCTCGGCGGGCTCAAGCCAGGCGTGGGCATCGTCCTCGACCTGGGCAAGGTCCAGCGGGTCGGGTCAGTGGATCTCACCTTCCTCGGCGGCGACACATCGGTGGAGCTGCGGACCGCGCCCGCGGACGCCTCCGCCGCTCCGACCGGATACAAGGACTTCACCAAGGTGGCCGAAGGAAGCGGCACCAGCCTCTCCCTCAAGCCGGACGAGACGGTGCAGACCCGGTACGTTCTGGTGTGGCTGACCGAGCTCCCGTCGAGCGGCGGCGGCTTCCGCGGCAAGCTCTCGGAGATCAAGATCACGAGCTGAGACACCAGGGGAGGGGGCTCATCGTTGGAATACGCGAGACTCGGCGACACCAGCGACCAGGAGCTTCTCGCTCGCCATGTAGCGGGAGACCCGGATGCCTTCGGTGAGCTGGTACGGCGGCATCGGGACCGGCTCTGGGCCGTCGCTCTGCGCACCCTGGGGGACAGGGAGGAGGCCGCCGACGCGGTCCAGGATGCCCTGGTCTCCGCTTTCCGGGCGGCCCATACGTTCCGCGGTCAGTCCGCCGTCACCACCTGGCTGCATCGCATCACGGTGAACGCCTGCCTCGACCGGGCCCGCAAAGCGGCTTCCCGCAAGACATCACCGGTCGACGACACGGATCGCCTGGAGCAGCTTCTGGAACCGTATGAGTCGGCCGAGGCACCTGCCGAGCGACAGGATCTCCACCGCCAGCTGCTCGCTGCGCTCGCCAGGCTCCCTGTCGACCAGCGTGCCGCGCTGGTGCTGGTCGATATGCAGGGCTACTCCGTCGCCGAGGCCTCAGAGGTTCTCGACATACCGGTCGGCACCGTCAAGAGCCGCTGCGCCCGCGGCAGAGCGCGACTGCTCCCCATGCTCACTCATCTGCGCGGTGACGGCGGTGACGGCGGGGGTAACACAGTCATCAGCCGGGGAAGGAACCGGACGCCGGGGACATCCGTCCCACCGGCGTCGGGACAAAGGGAGACAGGGCCAGGCGACCCTGCAGCCGTGAAGGGCGGAGGTGGACGCGCGTGACATCCACGGCCGACACGACGCAGCACCCGGACGTCTCGGAGATCTCCGACCTCACCGAGGGGCTGCTGCCACCGACGCGTATGGCCGACCTACGGCAGCACCTGGACGGCTGTCCGCTGTGCGCTGACGTCCGGGCCTCGCTCGATGAGATCCGTGGGCTTCTCGGCACACTGCCCGGCGCGCAGCGTATGCCGGCCGATATCACCGAGCGGATCGACGCCGCGCTGGCCGCAGAGGCCCTGCTGGACTCAACAGCTCCGGCGGGCGGCGCGCATGTTTCACGTGAAACGTCGCCGGCGCCGCTACGTGTCGACGTCGTCCCATCCACCCCCTCCTCCCTCCGCTCCCCTGACCGGCCTGCAGGGCGCCCAGGCGCCGCCACAGGGCCTGGGCGTGCCCGTCGCTCCTCTTCACGGCGGCGCACGGTCCTCACGACCGCCGTCATCGGTGCGGCAGCCGTAGGGATGGGCACCCTGCTGTTTCAGACGCTGGGTACGGCCGGGAGCACCAGCAGCTCGTCCGGGAAAGAGGACACGGCCGTCAGCGCGGCAGTGGGGAACGAGCATGAATTCTCCGGCACGGCACTACAGGACCGGGTCCACTCGTTGCTTGCCAGTCGCCCCGCAGAGGCAGAGCCGAAAATCGACAAGGGACCCTCCGTAGAGCGCCAGGAAGGCTCGGTTACGCCCAAGCTCACTCCGGACGCCGTACCACCGTGCATCCAGAAGGGCACCGGACGGGCTGAATCGCCCCTCGCCTTTGAACAGGGCGAGTATGAGGGAACGGCCGCCTATCTCGTGGTGATGCCGCACCCGCGTGATGCACGGCAGGTGCAGGCGTTCGTGGTGGATGCCTCCTGTGTGACTGCCACCCCCGCAGGCACTGGCAAGCTGCTGCACACCACCGCATACGCCCGCGGCTGAGACACGCGGCGAACTCTGCATCATGCCGCTCCGACATCCCGGGAATGTGGGCCCCGTAGGATCCGTTGGGTGGGGTGAGAGTTGATGACCCGCCCCCCGTAGGCAGTAGGCAGTCTGCAGAGACGAGGAAGAACCCGTGAGCGACGTCCGCAAGGTGATCATTATCGGTTCCGGGCCGGCGGGTTACACGGCCGCGCTCTACACCGCGCGCGCATCACTGAAGCCGCTGGTGTTCGAAGGCGCCGTTACCGCCGGTGGTGCGCTGATGAACACGACCGATGTGGAGAACTTCCCCGGTTTCCGCGACGGCATCATGGGCCCCGACCTGATGGACAACATGCGGGCACAGGCCGAGCGCTTTGGCGCCGAGCTCGTTCCGGACGATGTCGTGTCCGTTGACCTCTCCGGTGACATCAAGACGGTCACCGACACCGCCGGTACCGTCCACCGTGCGAAGGCTGTGATCGTCGCCACCGGATCGCAGCACCGCAAGCTCGGTCTGCCCAACGAGGACACACTCTCCGGCCGCGGTGTCTCGTGGTGCGCGACCTGCGATGGGTTCTTCTTCAAGGACCAGGACATCGCAGTGGTCGGCGGCGGTGACACCGCCATGGAGGAGGCCACCTTCCTCTCCCGCTTTGCGAAGTCAGTCACCGTCGTCCACCGCCGCGACACTCTGCGCGCCTCCAAGGCCATGCAGGAAAGGGCCTTCGCCGACCCGAAGATCTCCTTTGCCTGGGACAGCGAGGTCGCCGAGATCCATGGCGACCAGAAGCTCACCGGGCTGACCCTGCGCAACACCAAGACAGGCGAGACCTCGTCCCTGCCCGTCACCGGGCTGTTCATCGCCGTGGGCCACGACCCGCGCACGGAACTGTTCAAGGGCCAGCTCGACCTCGACGACGAGGGCTATCTGAAGGTCGATGCCCCGTCCACCCGCACCAACATCGCCGGTGTATTCGCCGCTGGCGATGTCGTCGACCACACCTACCGTCAGGCGATCACCGCCGCCGGCACGGGCTGCTCCGCCGCCCTCGACGCCGAGCGGTTCCTGGCCGCCCTGGCCGACGGCGAGAAGGTCGCCGAGCCGGAGAAGACCCCCGCGGTCTGAATCCTCCGAACCTCACCCCCTCACACCCCGCAACATAAGGAGGCCGCCGTGGCCGGCGCCGTATCTCATGTGACCGACAGCGACTTCGAGGAGAAGGTCCTCAAGAGCGACAAGCCGGTGCTTGTCGACTTCTGGGCCGAGTGGTGCGGCCCGTGCCGCCAGATCGCGCCTTCCCTCGAGGCCATCGCGGCGGAACATGGCGACAAGATCGAGATCGTGAAGCTCAACATCGATCAGAACCCGGGTACCGCTGCCAAGTACGGCGTGATGTCCATCCCGACGCTGAACGTCTACAAGGGTGGCGAGGTCGTCCAGACCATCGTCGGCGCCAAGCCGAAGGCCGCCCTGGAGCGTGACCTCGCGGACTTCATCGCCGAGTAGGCGACTGCAGCGGCAACGCTGACTGTTTCACGTGAAACATGAAGGGGCTCATCCCTGTCCGGGATGAGCCCCTTCATATGTATGGAACTCAGAGCGGTCGCAGTGCCGGCTCCTTCTGAACGGCCCCCAGCAACCGGTCCAGTGCCAGCTCCACATCTTCTTTCCAGGACAGAGTGGTACGCAGTTCCAGTCGCAGCCGGGGGTAGGAGGGATGGGGCCGCACTGTCTTGAACCCGACCGCCAACAGATGCTCGGCGGGCAGCACACACGTCGGCTCCTTCCAGCGAGCATCGGCAAAAGCCTCTATCGCCCGGAAACCGCGGCGGAGCAGATCCTTGGCGACCGTCTGCACGATCACCCGGCCAAGCCCCTGCCCCTGATAGCCCGGCATGATCCAGGCGGTCATCAACTGCACCGCATCCTGGGATACGGGACTGGTCGGGAACGCCATCGAGCGCGGGACATACGCCGGAGGGGCGTAGAGCACATAGCCCACCGGAACCTCGTCGACATAGACGACACGGCCGCAGGAGCCCCACTCGAGCAGCACGGCCGAGATCCATGCCTCCTTCTCAAGATCGGGAGTTCCGGCCCTTACCGCAGCCTCCCCGCTGACCGGATCAAGCTCCCAGAAGACACATGTGCGGCACCGCTTGGGAAGGTCCGCCAGGTTGTCCAGTGTGAGCGGTACGAGTCGACGCCCCATAGGGGTTGCTCCTCACTTCCCTCGCCTGCCGCGTCGCGAGCGACTGCCAGCGCCTGCTTCTCCCTGAGGAGACTGCTGATGAACCCTCCGACTGCGCCCAGTCCCAAGCCCGCTGTCACCCACTGGCTGCGGCTCACCGATCGCATTGGCCCCTTGCCCTCTCTCTGAGGCGGATCAAGGCGGATGCGCTATACCAGAACGCATCGTATCCACCCAGCCCCGACACGGGTACCGGCAAGAGCAAAGGGCGGGCTGTGTCCGGCAGATGCCATACACAGCCCGCCCTTTGAGACAGGACGACGTCCTAGTAATCCTCGCCCTCGGCCGGCTCCTCGCTCAGCCCCTGCTGCAGAACCCGCCCCTCACCGGGGGCGAGGGTGGTGAGGATCCGCTCCAGATCGTCCATCGAAGCAAACTCGACGACGATCTTTCCCTTCTTCTGGCCGAGGTCGACCTTCACCCTGGTCTCAAACCGGTCGGAGAGCCGGGAGGCCAGGTCGGTGAGCGCCGGCGAGAGCCGGGTCCCCGCACGGGGGCTCTTCGGCTTGGCCGGACTCTTGGGACTTGAGTTGATCAGCGTCACGATCTCTTCGACCGCACGCACCGAGAGTCCCTCGGCAACGATCCGGTGCGCCAGGCGGTCCTGCTCCTCGGAATCATCCACCGAGAGAAGGGCCCGGGCGTGCCCTGCGGACAGCACTCCGGCAGCGACCCTGCGCTGCACTGGCGGCGAAAGACGCAGCAACCGCAGCGTATTGGAGACCTGAGGGCGCGAGCGGCCGATCCTGTCCGCAAGCTGGTCATGCGTGCAGTTGAAATCCTTCAGCAGCTGGTCATAGGCGGCGGCCTCTTCCAGTGGGTTCAGCTGAGCCCGGTGCAAGTTCTCCAGCAGAGCATCCAGAAGGAGCTTTTCGTCATCCGTCGCACGGATGATCGCCGGAATCTGCTCCAGACCGGCTTCGCGGCAGGCCCGCCAGCGGCGCTCACCCATGATGAGTTCATACCGCTCGGGTCCCAACCGCCGCACGACGATGGGCTGGAGAAGGCCCACTTCCTTGATGGATGTGACCAGCTCCGCCAGAGCGTCCTCATCGAAGACCTCACGCGGCTGACGAGGGTTGGGAGTGATGGAGTCGAGAGGCAGCTCAGCGAAGTGTGCCCCGGCCGGCTCCGCCGAAAGCTCCGTGGGCTCCGGCGTGGAGACGGCCTCGGGAGCCTCGGCCGCGGCGGGCAGAGTCGCCACCTTGGCTGCCGCCACACCACGCTCGGTGGTCAGCGTCGGGATGGCCCCCGAGGAGGCAGACGCCCCAGACGTCGACACCTGCTTCTCCTGAGGAGCAGCGGGGATCAGCGCACCGAGCCCACGCCCCAGTCCTCTACGTCGCTCGCTCACTGGATCCCTTCCGACACACTGTGCTGGCTGTTCCTGCCGCCCGCATGGGCATGCTGCGGGTCATAGTGCACCCCGACACCCCGCAGGGCGATCTCACGGGCAGCTTCAAGATACGACAGCGACCCGCTGGACCCGGGATCATAGGTCAGCACAGTCTGCCCATAGCTGGGCGCCTCGGAGATCCGCACCGACCGCGGGATGCTGGTCCGCAGCACCTCGTCTCCGAAGTGGCCGCGTACCTCTTCCGCCACCTGGGAAGCCAGACGCGTTCTGCCGTCGTACATGGTGAGCAGAATCGTCGACACATGCAGAGACGGATTGAGATGTCCCCGCACCAGGTCCACATTGCGCAGCAACTGCCCCAGCCCCTCCAGCGCGTAGTACTCACACTGAATCGGGATCAGCACCTCGGCGCCGGCCACCAGCGCATTGACCGTGAGCAGCCCGAGGGACGGGGGGCAGTCGATGAGGATGTAATCCAGCGGCTGCTCATACGCCTGGATCGCCCGCTGAAGCCTGCTCTCCCGCGCCACCAGGGACACCAGCTCGATCTCCGCACCGGCGAGATCGATGGTGGCGGGGGCACAGAAGAGGCCTTCGACGTCCGGGACCGGCTGGACCACATCGGAGAGGGGCTTGCTCTCCACGACGACGTCATAGATTGAGGGGACCTCGGCATGGTGATCGATCCCCAGCGCTGTGGAGGCATTGCCCTGCGGGTCCAGGTCGATCACCAGGACACGCGCGCCATGCAAGGCCAGCGAGGCAGCGAGGTTGACCGTGGTTGTGGTCTTGCCCACGCCACCCTTCTGGTTGGCAACGACCATGATGCGTGTCTGCTCAGGCCGCGGCAGACCCTCGCCGGCACGCCCCAGCGCCTCCACCGCCAGCTGGGCAGCACGGCCGATGGGGGTGTCATCCAGTGGAGGAAGGGGTGTTTCACGTGAAACATCCTCCCCGGCGGACTCGGTACGGGGACCAGGGACCGGATCGGTCATCGGTCCCGCGATATTGGCGTCGGACCGCAAGGATTCACTCTCCTCGGCTTCAGGCTCGCGATGAACAGAGCCTGCCATGCTTTCGGGGTCGTGAACCAGCGAGGCCGGTCGTTCTGTGGACGAATCCACCTCTGTGGACAACTCTGTAGCCCTCAAGAGGGACCTACGGTCACGCGCCGGCGCGGCGGCGCGACCGCGGCTGATGATTCCTTGCAGCAGCGAGCGACGTTTCACGTGAAACACGATGCATACGCCGCCCGGTCAGACCTGGTCGACACTCCGAAATGGATACGTATGGCAGCTTGTACGGAGCATTGTTCATGCTCAGTACAACTCAGACAGAGGGTCAGGCTACAGCGCACCCAGCCCAGCGCCGTGTGCGCATCAGCGCCGACGGCGGGAGCGGCTCACTCGGTTGGCCTTGGCGCGTTTGGCGGCGAAGCGGATGCCACCGGGACTCTCACCCACCTCCACCCGGACGACAGTGGAGAGCGGATCCACAATCCCCTCACCCACCTGGATCACCGAGGTGTCGACCACTCCGAGCTTGCTGAGCGCGGCCCGCGCCCCCTGAAGCTCTTCCTCAGCAGTGTCGCCCTTGAGCGCCAGCATCTCGCCGTAGGGACGGAGCAGCGGAACGCCCCAGCCGGCCAGCCTGTCCAGCGGTGCCACGGCGCGGGCGGTGACCACATGGACCTGCGGCAGCTTGCCCAGCATCTCTTCGGCCCGGCCCCGGACCACCGTCACATGATCCAGACCCAACAGTTCCACGACTTCCTGAAGGAACGTCGTACGCCGCAGCAGTGGCTCCAGCAAGGTGATCTTGAGATCCGGGCGTACCAGCGCCAGCGGAATGCCCGGGAGCCCGGCCCCCGAGCCGACATCGCAGACCGTGACACCTTCCGGCACCACTTCCGAGAGCACGGCGCAGTTCAGCAGATGCCGCTCCCACAGGCGCGGCACCTCACGCGGACCGATGAGTCCGCGCTTGACGCCTGCGTCTGCCAGCAGCTCCGCGTACCGCACGGCCTCCGGGAAGAACTCACCGAAAACCGTCCTCGCCGCTTCAGGCGCCTGGGGAAGCTCTGCTGCCTCCGTCACGGGGACCGTCCTTCCGTACTGCACCGCCGCATCGTGGACCATGGCGGCTGACTATCAGGCTGACAAAGACCGGCCCCGCCTGCGAACAGACGGGGCCGGGACAACAGTGGAGGTCAGGCAGGGAGCACAACGACGAAGCGCTGCGGCTCCTCACCCTCGGACTCGCTGCGCAGACCCGCGGCTGCGACCGCGTCGTGCACGACCTTGCGCTCGAAGGGCGTCATCGGGTCGAGGTGGACCGGCTTGCCGGTGCTCTTCACCTCTTCAGCGGCCTTCGCACCCAGCTTGGCCAGCTCCTCGCGCTTCTTGGCGCGGAAGCCCGCGATATCCAGCATCAGCCGGCTGCGGTCCCCGGTCTCCCGGTGCACGGCCAGTCGCGTCAGCTCCTGCAGAGCCTCCAGGACCTCGCCGTCTCGGCCGACCAGCTTCTGCAGGTCGCGGCTGCCCCCATCACTGATGATCGAGACCGAGGCGCGGTCGGCCTCGACGTCCATGTCGATATCACCGTCGAGATCGGCGATATCGAGCAGGCCCTCGAGGTAGTCGGCCGCGATCTCCCCCTCCTGCTCAAGGCGGGTCAGGGTGTCGCCACCCTCGGCGGCGGCGGAGATGGTGCCTTCCGTCACGGATGGACTCCTTCTAGTTACTTCTTGGACGAGGGGTGCTTGGGCCGCTGCGGGCCCTTCCGCTGTCCGGACTTGGCCTGCCCCGATTTGGCCTGGCCGGACTTCGGCTCACCCGACTTCTGCTGACCGGCCCTTGCACGCTCGGAACCCGAGCTTGGAGTGCTCTTCGTCGTGCTCGGCTGGGTACCTGTGGACTGCCGCTGGGACTTGCTCTGGCGCTTGGGCTGCTGCCGCTTGTGAGCGGAGCCGGTGCCCTCGGCCTCGAGCAGCGCAGTCTCGCTCTTGGCTACGGTTCCGTCCGCCTGGGCGGCGAAGCCCGCCTTGGCCAGTCCGGTGATGAATCGGCGCTCGTTGTCGTTGCGGTCCGGTCCCTTGGCGACGATCGCCTGGATGACGCTGCGCTTGCGCCGCGAGCGGACCTGCCCGTGGGAGGTGATGCTCTTGATCAGACGCTGGAGGTAGTGATCCTGGGCCTTGCTGCCCGGGGTCGGGTTCTGGTTGATCACGTACATCTGCTGGCCCATGGTCCACACGTTGGTGGTCAGCCAGTAGATGAGAACACCGACGGGGAAGTTGATGCCCAGCACGGCGAAGATCACCGGGAAGATGTACATCAGCATCTTCTGCTGCTGCATAAACGGCGTCTTGACCGTGAGGTCGACGTTCTTCTGCATCAGCTGGCGCTGCGTGTAGAACTGCGACGCCGACATCAGAATGATCATCACCGCGGTGACGATGCGCACATCGGTCAGGGAGGCGTTGAGAGCCTCGACCTTCTCGGGGCTGTCGGTGAACTTGGCAGCGATCGGAGCGCCGAAGATGTGAGCCTGCCGGGCGCTGTCCACCAGGCTCTGGTTGAGAACGCCGATCTCGTCGCCAGAGGCGATCTTGCTGAGCACATGGTAGAGCGCGAAGAAGAACGGCGACTGCGCCAGGATGGGAAGGCACGAGGAGAGGGGGTTGGTGCCCGTCTCCTTGTACAGCTTCATCATCTCTTCGGACTGACGCTGTTTGTCGTTCTTGTAGCGCTCCTGGATCGCCTTCATCTTCGGCTGGAGCGCCTGCATGTTCCGGGTCGCCTTGATCTGCTTCACAAAGAGCGGGATCAGACAGATCCGGATGACGACCACCAGCGACACGATGGACAGCCCCCAGGCCCAGCCCGTGTCAGGGCCGAAGATCGCCCCGTACAGCGCATGGAACTGGACGATGATCCAGGAGACGGGCGTGGTGATAAAGCTGAAGAGGCTGGCAATCGTGTCCACTAATCAGGCTCCTTGAGCATGGGGCGAGGTCTCTGCGGCCGGGCTGGTCTCAGGGTTCTGCCCGCCCTTGCTGCCATTGCCGCGCAGGGCGTCGCGCAGCATTTCGTGCCATCGCGGACGCTTGCGCTCCGGCACATAGTCCACTCCGCCGGGCGACCACGGGTTGCACCGCAGAATGCGCCAGGCGGTCAGGGCCGTGCCTTTGACCGCACCGTGCCGGTCGATGGCCGTGTATCCGTAGTGCGAACACGACGGGTAGTACCGGCAGACGGGGCCCAGCAGCGGGCTGATCGTCCACTGGTACAGCTTGATCAGAGCCAGCAGCGGATACTTCATCGCGCGCCCCCTCCCAGCAGCCGCTTCAGCGCGGCGTCCAGGTCTCGGGCCAGCTGTGCTGAGTCGGCGTCGCCCGCACCGGGCAGCGCCCGTACCACAACCAGGCTACCGGGGGGAAGCTCGACCAGTCGGTCGCGTACCAGGTGCCGCAGTCTGCGCTTGACCTGGCTCCGCACCACCGCCCCGCCGACGGCCTTGCTCACGACGAAACCCGCACGCGTCGGGGGAGCGCTCTCCCCAGGCGCGTGCGGGTCCGTGGCACCGCTGCGTAGATGGACGACGAGAAGCGGGCGTCCGGCCCGGCGTCCCCGGCGTACCGCGGTCGCGAAGTCTTCGCGCCGCCTCAGCCGATTCTCGGAAGGCAGCACGTCACGACCTGTACGCGAATCAGGCGGACAGGCGGGCGCGACCCTTGCTGCGGCGGGACGCGAGGATCGCACGGCCGGCACGGGTACGCATACGCAGCCGGAAACCGTGGGTCTTCGCGCGACGACGGTTGTTCGGCTGGAAGGTGCGCTTGCTCACTCGGGGGCTCCAGAAATGAATCGTTGGTGGCGGGACTATCGCCTGGCTGTCACCGTGCGCCCACGAGTAGCTCGCGATTACGCCCGAGTGCACCGCTTTCACAACCACAGAAAGTGATCTCCGTGATGAGATCTCCGTGATCCTTGCCCATCGGAGGCAGGCGGCAGCAGCCATCGACAACTCGACCTGGTTACGGTACGCGCGGCTACGCCATTCGGTCAAACCAGCCCCATGCCCCGGCCCACTGTGCACAGCCTGTGGACAACAACTTGAACCGCGTGGGTCGCCCTGACTACCGTGGCTGAACTCCGATTCCTTTCCTGCCTGTCTTCCCATCCCGTCCCGAGAACCACACATTCGTGGGACCTGCGAGAGAGCGTGCCTTGTGGCTGACGTACCTGCCGATCTTGCCGCAGTGTGGCCACGCGTGCTGGAGCAGCTCCTCGCCGAGGGCCAGCAGGGCATCGAACCCAAGGACAAGCAGTGGATCGAGCGCTGCCAGCCACTCGCACTGGTGGCCGACACGGCGCTGCTGGCCGTCCCCAACGAGTGGGGCAAGCGGGTACTGGAGGGCAGGCTCGCCCCGCTGATCAGCGAGACGCTCAGCCGGGAGTGCGGCCGCCCGATCAGGATCGCGATCACCGTCGACGACTCCGTGGGCGGCGGGAGCACGGCCGCGCAGCCGCCCGCTGCTCAGCCGCAGCGCGAGGCGCCCCGCTACACGGGTCCGCAGCATGACGACCCGCGCCAGGACGAACTGCGCCACGACGAGCTGCGGCGCGACGAAACCCGGCGAGCGGAGCGCGGCGACCCGTACGAGACCTACGGCCAGCAGCCCGGCGACGACGGGCTGCCGTCGGCCCGCCCCGCCTACCCCGAGTACCACCAGCAGCGCCCGGAACCCGGCGCCTGGCCGCGTACTCAGGACGAGCTGTCCTGGCAGCAGCCGCGCCTCGGCTACCAGGAGCGCGACCAGTCCGCCGACCAGTGGCGTGAGCCCTACGGCGGGTCCCGTCCGCACCAGTCCCCGCACGACTACCGGGGCCCGCAGCCGCCGGAGGGCCGGCCGTACGAGCCGCAGCGCGGCGACCGCCCCGATCTCCCCCAGCGTCCCGACCTGCCCGAGCGGCCGGGTCCGCACCGCGGGCCCGGGGGCGTGCCCACCGGTGCGCCCGGGCCGCTGGGCGCCCAGCCCGCACCGGCGCCGGGCCCCGGCGAGCCGCACGCCCGGCTGAATCCGAAGTACCTCTTCGACACCTTTGTGATCGGCGCGTCCAACCGGTTCGCACACGCCGCGGCCGTCGCGGTCGCCGAGGCCCCGGCGAAGGCGTACAACCCCCTGTTCATCTACGGGGAGTCGGGGCTGGGCAAAACGCATCTGCTGCACGCCATCGGGCACTATGCGCGCAGCCTCTACCCGGGCACCCGGGTGCGGTATGTGAGCTCCGAGGAGTTCACCAACGAGTTCATCAACTCCATCCGCGACGGCAAGGGCGACACCTTCCGCAAGCGCTACCGCGATGTGGACATCCTGCTCGTCGACGACATCCAGTTCCTGGCGAGCAAGGAGTCGACGCAGGAGGAGTTCTTCCACACCTTCAACACGCTGCACAACGCCAACAAGCAGATCGTGCTCTCCTCCGACCGGCCCCCCAAGCAGCTGATGACGCTGGAGGACCGGCTGAGGAACCGTTTCGAGTGGGGTCTGACCACCGACGTGCAGCCGCCGGAGCTGGAGACGCGCATCGCGATCCTCCGGAAGAAGGCGGTGCAGGAGCAGCTCAACGCCCCGCCGGAGGTGCTGGAGTTCATCGCCTCCCGGATCTCGCGCAACATCCGCGAGTTGGAGGGCGCGTTGATCCGTGTGACGGCGTTCGCCTCGCTCAACCGGCAGCCTGTGGACCTGGGGCTCACCGAGATCGTCCTGAAGGATCTGATCCCCGGCGGCGAGGACGCCGCCCCTGAGATCACCGCAGGCGCGATCATGGCGGCGACGGCCGACTACTTCGGCCTCACCGTGGAGGACCTGTGCGGCTCGTCGCGCAGCCGGGTGCTGGTCACCGCCCGGCAGATCGCCATGTATCTCTGCCGTGAGCTGACGGATCTCTCCCTGCCCAAGATCGGCGCGCAGTTCGGCGGCCGCGACCATACGACCGTGATGCACGCGGACCGGAAGATCCGCGCGCTGATGGCGGAGCGGCGCTCCATCTACAACCAGGTCACCGAGCTGACCAACCGCATCAAGAACGGCTGACGCAGGCCCGCCCTGCAGCGGCTGACGCGAGGCCCTGCACGGCTGCTGCACGGCTCAGCTCTCCGCGGCTCCGAAGAAACGCTTCCACGGGCGCTCCGGGACGACTCCCCGGAGCGCCCTGTGCCGTTTCGGAGGCCGTCCCGGAGACCGCTTCGGAAGCCGTTCCGGAAGCCGTTTCGGCATGCGTACCCCGCCCGGCTCCCGATGCCCGCTGTTCGAATACCTGCCGGTCATAGCCCGTTCTCCACAGATTCGGGGAGAATCTTCCGTCCACAGCCTGGGGACCTGTGAGTTATCCAGACTGTGTCCACAGCCAGGCTCCCCAGGAGATCATCTTTCCAGGTCAGATGGCTGTGGAATTGTGGCTGACCAAACTCCACAGCCTGTGGACGCATGCTCCGTCCACAGGCTGTGATCACCGTTGTCCACCGGCAGCCCACAGGCTGAGCCGCGTTGCCCACAGCTTCTCCACACCCCTGTCCACTGTTCGGCAAGGAAACGCCCAGTCTCACTGATGCGAGTGAAAGCCGTCACACCAAGGCGCTGGGTTGGGCTGTGGGGAACCTGGGTAAAGCTGGGGACGGCGCTGGGGAGAACTCCCCATGGGCTGTGCATCGCCTGTGCAGAACTTTCGCGCGTCCACAGAGGGCCCCGGTTGTCCACCGGCTCCACCCACAGGCCCGGTGGATAAAAAAGCCGCTCTGACCTGGGTATACGACGTTATCCACGGTTTCCACAGGCCCTACTACCACTCCCACCTAGAGTTAGCGGGGAATCCGTTTCGAAGCGGGGCCTGTGCACAACTCGAGGCCGCGGCGGCATGAGGCCGCTCTGCTCGACTTGACCCCGACCGGCATCGGCTGTCGGTGCTGTGCGTCAGACTGGGACCCGGCAACAGGCCAGTGCGACGACGATCTGGACCTGACGACCTGACGAAGACCAGTAGGGCGAGAGCCAGCAACAGCAGGAGGCGGTTCCGGTGAAGATCCGGGTGGAGCGCGATGTACTCGCGGAGGCGGTGGCCTGGGTGGCCCGCAGCCTCCCGGCCCGTCCGCCGGCGCCCGTTCTCGCGGGCCTTCTTCTGAAGGCGGAGGACGGCGCCCTCAGCTTCTCGAGCTTCGACTACGAGGTCTCGGCCCGGGTGTCGGTGGAGGCCGAGGTGGAGGCGGACGGCACGGTCCTCGTCTCCGGCCGGCTCCTCGCCGACATCTGCCGTGCCCTCCCCAACCGCCCTGTGGAGATCTCCACGGACGGGGTGCGGGTCACCGTGGTCTGCGGCTCCTCCCGGTTCACGCTCCACACCCTCCCTGTGGAGGAGTACCCGGCGCTGCCTCAGATGCCCACCGCGACCGGCACCGTCCCCGGAGAGGTCTTCGCCTCCGCCGTCTCCCAGGTCGCCATCGCCGCCGGCCGTGACGACACCCTGCCCGTGCTGACCGGCGTCCGCATCGAGATCGAGGGCGACACCGTCACGCTGGCCTCCACCGACCGCTACCGCTTCGCGGTCCGCGAGTTCCTGTGGAAGCCGGAGAACCCGGACACCTCCGCCGTCGCGCTCGTGCCTGCGAAGACCCTGCTGGACACGGCCAAGGCGCTGACCAACGGCGACACCGTGACGCTGGCGCTGGCCGGCTCCGGCGCCGGTGAGGGCCTCATCGGCTTCGAGGGCGCCGGCCGGCGCACGACCACCCGGCTGCTCGAAGGCGATCTGCCGAAGTACCGGACGCTCTTTCCGACGGAGTTCAACTCGGTCGCGGTGATCGAGACCGCGCCGTTCGTGGAGGCCGTCAAGCGCGTGGCGCTGGTCGCCGAGCGGAACACGCCGGTCCGGCTGAGCTTCGAGCAGGGCGTGCTGATCCTGGAGGCCGGCTCCAGCGACGACGCACAGGCTGTGGAGCGTGTCGACGCCCAGCTGGAGGGCGACGACATCTCGATCGCCTTCAACCCGACCTTCCTGCTCGACGGACTGAGCGCCATCGACTCCCCGGTCGCCCAGCTCTCGTTCACCACGTCCACCAAGCCCGCGCTGCTCAGCGGCAAGCCGGCCGTGGACGCGGAGGCGGACGAGGCCTACAAGTACCTGATCATGCCGGTCCGTCTGAGCGGCTGACCGCCCGGCGGACGAGCGGCAGACCGGAACAGGTGTGCCCCCGCGTCCGGGCGTAGGCTCGGACGCGGGTACGAAACTGCACACAAGCAAAAGGAATCTCTGATGGAGCTCGGTCTCGTCGGCCTCGGCAAAATGGGCGGCAATATGCGTGAGCGCATCCGCCGCGCAGGCCACACCGTCGTCGGATACGACCGCAACCCGGACCTCGCGGATGTCCACAGCCTCAAGGAGCTTGTGGAATCTCTGGAGGGTCCGCGGGTCGTGTGGGTGATGGTCCCGGCCGGCGCCCCGACGCAGTCCACGGTCGACGAGCTCGCCGAGCTGCTGGAACCCGGCGATGTGGTGGTCGACGGCGGGAACTCCCGCTGGACGGACGACGAGAAGCACGCCGAGGAGCTCGCCGCCAAGGGCATCGGCTTTGTCGACTGCGGTGTCTCCGGCGGAGTCTGGGGCCTGGAGAACGGCTATGCGCTGATGTACGGCGGCACCGCGGAGAACGTCGCCAAGGTGCAGCCCGTCTTCGACGCCCTCAAGCCCGAGGGCGACTTCGGCTCCGTCCACGCGGGCAAGGTCGGCGCCGGCCACTTCGCGAAGATGGTCCACAACGGCATCGAGTACGCCATGATGCAGGCGTACGCCGAGGGCTGGGAGCTGCTGGAGAAGGTCGACTCCGTCACCGACGTGCGCGAGGTCTTCCGCTCCTGGCAGCAGGGCACGGTCATCCGCTCCTGGCTGCTCGACCTGGCGGTCAACGCGCTCCACGACGACGAGCACCTGGACGAGCTGCGCGGTTATGCACAGGACTCCGGCGAGGGCCGTTGGACCGTGGAAGCCGCGATAGACCATGCGGTGCCGCTGCCCGCGATCACGGCGTCGCTGTTCGCACGGTTCTCGTCCCGGCAGGACGACTCCCCGCAGATGAAGATGATCGCGGCTCTGCGCAACCAGTTCGGCGGCCACGCGGTCGAGAACGCGCAGAGCACGAAGTGACACATGGGCACACAGTGCCGCAGCAACTCTGAGCCGGGGGAGGTCGGCGTACATCCATGCATGTGACGCATCTGTCGCTGGCCGACTTCCGCTCCTACGCCCGGGTCGAGGTCCCGCTCGACCCGGGCGTCACCGCGTTCGTGGGGGCGAACGGGCAGGGCAAGACGAATCTGGTCGAAGCGGTCGGCTATCTTGCGACCCTGTCCAGCCACCGGGTCGCCTCGGACGCTCCGCTGGTGCGGATGGGGGCCGAGCGAGCGGTCATCCGGGCGGCGGTCACGCAGGGCGAGCGCTCCCAGCTGATCGAGCTGGAACTCAACCCGGGGAAGGCGAACCGGGCCAGAATCAACAGGTCGTCGCAGGTCAGACCGCGTGACGTCCTCGGGATCATACGGACGGTGCTGTTCGCGCCGGAGGACCTCGCGCTGGTCAAGGGCGATCCGGGAGAGCGGCGGCGGTTCCTGGACGAGCTGATCACGGCGCGCTCGCCGCGGATGGCAGGGGTGCGGTCGGACTACGAACGGGTGCTCAAGCAGCGCAATACGCTCCTGAAGTCCGCGGCCATGGCGCGGCGGCACGGCGGCCGGGCGGGGGCGCCTCCCGCGACGAGGTCTGCGGGGGCGGACCTGTCCACCCTGGACGTATGGGACCAGCATCTGGCGCGGGCGGGCGCGGAACTGCTGGCGCAGCGCATGGACCTGATCGCGGTCCTGCAGCCGCTGGCGGACAAGGCATACGAGCAGCTCGCGCCGGGCGGCGGTCCGGTGGCCCTGGAGTACCGGTGCTCCGCGCCGGGAGGTGCGCAGGACCGGCAGGGGCTGTACGGGCAGCTCCTCGACGCCCTGGCGGAGGTCCGCAAACAGGAGATCGAGCGCGGTGTGACGCTGGTCGGCCCGCACCGGGACGATCTGCTGCTCAAGCTGGGGCAGCTGCCGGCCAAGGGGTACGCCAGCCACGGGGAGTGCTGGTCGTACGCCCTGTCGCTGCGCCTGGCGTCGTACGACCTGCTGCGCGCGGAGGGCAATGAGCCGGTGCTCGTGCTCGACGACGTCTTCGCGGAGCTGGACGCGCGGCGGCGTGAACGGCTGGCGGAGTCGGTCGCGCCGGGCGAGCAGGTCCTGGTGACGGCGGCGGTCGACGACGATGTGCCGGGGGTGCTGGCGGGGGCGCGGTACACGGTCGAGAACGGTTCGGTGGTACGGGTATGAGCGGGACCGGTCCAGCCGGTGATGCCCCCGGGGTGTCGGGTGCGGCGGGGGCACCCGGCGCCGGTGGAGCATCAGCGGTCCCCGAGCCGTCGGGTGTCGATCTGGCGCGGGTCGCCCTGCGGGCGGCCAAGGAGCAGGCGAGGGCACGGGGCGCCGCCGCACAGCAGAAGAAGCAGGCGCGGCGCGGCGGCGGACTGCGCTCCGGGGCCCGGGCGGACGGGCGCGATCCGCTGCCGCTGGGTGCGGCGATCAACCGGCTCATCACCGAGCGGGGCTGGGAGACGCCGGCCGCCGTGGGCGGGGTGATGGGCCGCTGGCCGCAGATCGTGGGCGAGGACCTGGCGAAGCACTGTGTGCCCCTGAAGTACGACGACGATCCGGCGGAGCGCGTGCTGACGGTGCAGTGCGACTCGACGGCGTGGGCGACGCAGCTGCGGCTGCTCGCGCCGAGGCTGGTCGCCCGGTTGAACGAGGATCTCGGGCAGGGGACGGTCCGGTTGATCAAGGTCTTGGGTCCGGGCGGTCCCCGGTGGTCGCCCGGACCCCTGCGGGCGCCGGGCAGCCGCGGCCCCGGCGACACCTACGGCTGACGTCCCTACGGGGGCGTACGGTCGCCCGCCTGCCCGCCGGTGCGTTGCCTGCGGGCGTGCTTCGCCGCCGCATGCCCTGCGGGGCGGAGTTCCTCGCACCCGCTCCCGGGTGCGGCCCCTCTCCAGTGCGTCGCCCGCTCCCGGGTGCGGCCCCTCCGGGCGTGCCGCTTTCCGTCGTGGTGCGGGCCCGCACTTCGGCCGCGGGTTGCCCCCCCCGGTGCGGGAGGCGGCTTCCCGGCTCCGCGCCGACCGTTGCGTGCCGTTCCATGCTGTTGCGTACCGGCGGTTACCAGGAGCTCGACACCCCCGGGAGGTATCCGGCCGTCCGGAGGTCCCGGAACGTAGCCGGACCCTGACAGGGCGAGGCGCTCAACGCCCGTGTGAGCCTCTCGGAGCCCCACCCCGGATATGGGGATTCGGACGCTTGGTGTTCAGGGCGGCACATGCGGACTCAGCTACCGGCAAACCCCCATTCATGTCGGCGCTACCGGTAGACTGGTCCACAATCCCGCGCTGTCGCGGGACACGTCGACACAACGGCGTGCCTACGTCGAACCAACACTGAACGACGCAGCCGCTCCCGCTTGCCCGGAGAACGGCCTGTGCTGTGCCAGAAAGGGCGCTTCGTGGCCGATTCCGGCAACCTCAACGAGAACATCCCGACCACCGCTGCCAGCGCGAACGCCGAGGCCTCCGAGGCCGCCGTCACCGCGTACGACGCCAGCGCGATCACCGTCCTCGAGGGTCTGGACGCGGTCCGCAAGCGCCCCGGCATGTACATCGGCTCGACCGGTGAGCGCGGTTTGCACCACCTGGTGCAGGAGGTCGTCGACAACTCCGTCGACGAGGCGATGGCCGGCCACGCCGACACCATTGACGTGACGATCCTCCCGGACGGCGGCGTCCGCGTGGTCGACAACGGCCGGGGCATCCCGGTCGGCATCGTCCCGTCGGAGAACAAGCCGGCCGTCGAGGTCGTCCTCACCGTGCTGCACGCGGGCGGCAAGTTCGGCGGCGGCGGCTACTCGGTCTCCGGCGGTCTGCACGGCGTCGGCGTGTCCGTCGTCAACGCGCTCTCCTCCAGGGTCGCGGTCGAAGTCAAGACGGACGGCTACCGCTGGACGCAGGACTACAAGCTCGGCGTGCCCACCGCCCCCCTGATGCGCAACGAGGAGACCGAGGAGACCGGCACCACCGTCACCTTCTGGGCCGACGGCGACATCTTCGAGACGACCGACTACTCGTTCGAGACGCTCTCGCGCCGCTTCCAGGAGATGGCCTTCCTCAACAAGGGCCTGACCCTGACGCTGACCGACGAGCGCGAGTCGGCGAAGGCCACGGCCGGCGCGGACACCGCCGAGGAGGCGGAGGCCGAGCAGGCGCGCAAGGTGAAGTACTACTACGAGGGCGGCATCGTCGACTTCGTGAAGTACCTCAACTCCCGCAAGGGGGAGCTGGTTCACCCCACCGTGATCGACGTCGAGGCCGAGGACAGGGAGCGGATGCTCTCGGTCGAGATCGCGATGCAGTGGAACTCGCAGTACACGGAGGGCGTGTACTCGTTCGCCAACACGATCCACACGCATGAGGGCGGCACCCACGAAGAGGGCTTCAGGGCGGCGCTGACAGGTCTGGTCAACCGATACGCCCGCGACAGGAAGCTGCTGCGCGAGAAGGACGACAACCTCTCCGGCGAGGACATCCGCGAGGGCCTGACCGCGATCATCTCGGTCAAGCTGGGCGAGCCGCAGTTCGAGGGCCAGACCAAGACCAAGCTGGGCAACACGGAGGCGAAGACCTTCGTCCAGAAGGTGGTGCACGAGCACCTCACCGACTGGTTCGACCGCAATCCCAACGAGGCCGCGGACATCGTCCGCAAGGCGATCCAGGCGCAGACCGCGCGGGTCGCGGCCCGCAAGGCACGCGATCTGACCCGCCGCAAGGGCCTGCTGGAGAGCGCCTCCCTGCCGGGCAAGCTCTCCGACTGCCAGTCGAACGACCCGACCAACTGCGAGATCTTCATCGTCGAGGGTGACTCCGCCGGCGGCTCGGCGAAGTCCGGACGCAACCCGATGTACCAGGCGATCCTGCCGATCCGCGGCAAGATCCTGAACGTCGAGAAGGCGCGGATCGACAAGATCCTGCAGAACACCGAGGTCCAGGCGCTGATTTCGGCCTTCGGCACCGGAGTCCATGAGGACTTCGACATCGACAAGCTCCGCTATCACAAGATCATTCTGATGGCGGACGCCGACGTCGACGGCCAGCACATCAACACCCTGCTGCTCACCTTCCTGTTCCGCTTCATGCGGCCGCTGGTCGAGGCGGGCCATGTCTTCCTGTCCCGCCCGCCGCTCTACAAGATCAAGTGGGGTCGGGACGAGGTCGAGTACGCGTACTCGGACCGTGAGCGCGACGCCCTGATCGAGCTGGGCAAGCAGAACGGAAAGCGGATCAAGGACGACTCGGTCCAGCGCTTCAAGGGTCTGGGCGAGATGAACGCCGAGGAACTGCGCGTCACCACCATGGACATCGAGCACCGGGTGCTCGGCCAGGTGACGCTGGACGACGCGGCCCAGGCCGACGACCTGTTCTCGGTGCTGATGGGCGAGGACGTAGAGGCGCGCCGCTCGTTCATCCAGCGCAACGCCAAGGACGTCCGCTTCCTCGACATCTGAGTCGGTCTGTCGCTGACCGCACGAAAGGACTGAAGACCAGCAATGGCCGACGAGAACACCCCTGTCACGACCGACGCCGCCGGGGCCGCCGAAGCCGAGGAGCAGCAGCTGCGGATCGAGCCCGTCGGGCTTGAGACCGAGATGCAGCGCTCGTATCTCGACTACGCGATGTCCGTGATCGTCTCGCGTGCGCTGCCCGACGTGCGGGACGGCCTCAAGCCCGTCCACCGGCGTGTGCTGTACGCGATGTACGACGGCGGTTACCGCCCCGAGAAGGGCTTCTACAAGTGCGCCCGCGTCGTCGGCGACGTCATGGGCAACTACCACCCGCACGGCGACACCTCGATTTATGACGCGCTGGTGCGTCTCGCCCAGCCGTGGTCGATGCGCATGCCGCTGGTGGACTCCAACGGCAACTTCGGCTCCCCGGGCAATGACCCGGCCGCCGCCATGCGCTACACCGAGTGCAAGATGGCGCCGCTGTCCATGGAGATGCTCCGGGACATCGACGAGGACACCGTCGACTTCCAGGACAACTACGACGGCCGCAGCCAGGAGCCCACGGTTCTGCCGTCCCGCTTCCCGAACCTGCTGGTCAACGGCAGCGCCGGCATCGCGGTCGGCATGGCGACCAATATTCCGCCGCACAATCTGCGCGAGGTCGCGGCAGGGTGCCAGTGGGCGCTGGAGCACCCGGAGGCCTCGCACGACGAGCTGCTGGACGCCCTCATCGAGCGCATCAAGGGCCCGGACTTCCCGACCGGCGCGCTGGTCGTGGGCCGCAAGGGCATCGAGGAGGCGTACCGCACCGGCCGCGGCTCGATCACCATGCGCGCCGTCGTCGAGGTCGAGGAGATCCAGAACCGCCAGTGCCTGGTGGTCACAGAGCTGCCCTACCAGGTCAATCCAGACAACCTCGCGCAGAAGATCGCCGACCTGGTGAAGGACGGCAAGATCGGCGGCATCGCCGATGTGCGCGACGAGACCTCGTCGCGCACCGGCCAGCGCCTCGTCATCGTGCTCAAGCGGGACGCGGTCGCCAAGGTCGTCCTCAACAACCTCTACAAGCACACCGATCTGCAGACCAACTTCGGCGCCAACATGCTGGCGCTGGTCGACGGAGTGCCGCGCACCCTTTCGCTGGACGCGTTTATCCGCCACTGGGTGACGCACCAGATCGAGGTCATCGTCCGCCGTACGCGCTTCCGGCTGCGCAAGGCGGAGGAGCGGGCGCACATCCTGCGCGGTCTGCTCAAGGCGCTGGACGCCATCGACGAGGTCATCGCGCTGATCCGGCGCAGCGAGACCGTCGAGATCGCGCGCGAGGGCCTGATGGGCCTGCTGACGATCGACGAGATCCAGGCGAACGCGATCCTGGAGATGCAGCTGCGCAGGCTGGCCGCCCTGGAGCGGCAGAAGATCGTCGCGGAGCACGACGAGCTTCAGGCGAAGATCAGCGAGTACAACACGATCCTCGCCTCCCCCGAGAAGCAGCGGCAGATCGTCAGCGAGGAGCTGGCCGTCCTCGTCGAGAAGTACGGCGACGACCGACGCTCCAAGCTGGTGCCCTTCGAGGGCGACATGTCCATCGAAGACCTGATCGCCGAAGAGGACATCGTCGTCACGATCACGCGCGGCGGCTATGTGAAGCGGACGAAGACGGACGACTACCGCTCGCAGAAGCGCGGCGGCAAGGGCGTACGGGGCACGAAGCTCAAGGAAGACGACATCGTCGACCACTTCTTCGTCTCGACCACCCACCACTGGCTGCTGTTCTTCACCAACAAGGGCCGGGTCTACCGGGCCAAGGCCTATGAGCTGCCGGACGCGGGCAGGGACTCGCGGGGCCAGCATGTGGCCAATCTGCTGGCCTTCCAGCCGGACGAGCAGATCGCGGAGATCCTCGCGATCCGCGACTACGAGGCGGTGCCGTATCTGGTGCTCGCCACCAAGGCGGGTCTGGTGAAGAAGACCCCGCTGAAGGACTACGACTCTCCCCGGTCGGGCGGCGTCATCGCGATCAACCTTCGCGAGATGGACAACGACGCCGATGGCGCAGCCGATGAGCTGATCGGCGCCGAGCTGGTGTCCGCAGAGGACGATCTGCTGCTCATCAGCAAGAAGGCGCAGTCGATCCGGTTCACGGCGACGGACGAGGCGCTGCGGCCGATGGGGCGGGCGACGTCCGGTGTGAAGGGGATGAGTTTCCGGGAGGGAGACGAACTCCTCTCGATGAATGTCGTCCGGCCCGGTACGTTCGTCTTCACCGCTACCGACGGCGGGTACGCGAAGCGGACCGCCGTCGACGAGTACCGCGTCCAGGGCCGCGGCGGCCTCGGAATCAAGGCCGCCAAGATCGTGGAGGACCGTGGTTCGCTCGTGGGCGCGCTGGTGGTCGAGGAGGCGGACGAGATCCTCGCCATCACGCTCGGCGGCGGTGTGATTCGCACGCGAGTCAACGAAATCAGGGAGACGGGCCGTGACACCATGGGCGTCCAACTGATCAACCTGGGCAAGCGGGACGCCGTCGTCGGCATCGCGCGCAATGCCGAGGCCGGCCGTGAGGCCGAAGAGGTCGACGAGGCCGCCGGGGTCGAAGAGGCCACAGAGGCCATGGAGGCCGCCGATATGGCGGTGACTGACGCAGTCGCAGCCGAGGGCGCGCAGCCCTCGGCAGGGGAGCACGAGGAGTAGAGCGTGAGTGGAGCCACGGGCGCCGGTGCGGACGCTTCCGGAGCGAACGGTGCCCGTGGCCCAGCCGCGGACTCCCAGGGGGTTGCCGTGACGGACACCCGGGGGGCCCAGCCCCCGTATGAGACATACGGCGCAGAGCGCGAGGCCGGGGGCGGCCGGACCCAGCCGGGCCCAGCCCAGGGCCCGGCCGCGGCGCAGCAGGACCAGCCCTACCACCCGCCCCAGGCCTATGCCTCCCCCGCCGCCTCCCACGGCGGCGGAGGGACGGCAGCGGCGGTGCGCGTGCCCCGCACGGGGGCGCGCACCACCCCGCGTACGCGCAAGGCCCGGCTGCGGGTGGCCAAGGCCGACCCGTGGTCGGTGATGAAGGTCAGCTTCCTGCTCTCCATCGCGCTGGGCATCTGCACGGTCATCGCGGCCGCGGTGCTGTGGATGGTCATGGACGCGATGGGCGTCTTCTCCACCGTGGGCGGCACGATCAGCGAGGCCACGGGCTCCAACGAGAGCAACGGCTTCGACCTCCAGGCCTTCCTCTCGCTGCCGCGCGTCCTGATCTTCACCTCGGTCATCGCGGTGATCGACGTGGTGCTCGCCACCGCGCTGGCGACGCTGGGGGCCTTCATCTACAACCTGTCCGCGGGTTTCGTGGGCGGTGTCGAGCTCACCCTGGCCGAGGACGAGTAAGGGGTCCCGGCATCGATTTTGGGACTGGCCACGACGTGCGCTAATCTTCAGGGGTCAGCGCGCAGCGCGGCGGGGCTATAGCTCAGTTGGTTAGAGCGCATCCCTGATAAGGATGAGGCCACAGGTTCAAATCCTGTTAGCCCCACAGATGAAGTAGCAGCAAAGAGGGCGTTTCCCCAGGTGGGAAGCGCCCTCTCTGCGTGCCGGGCTCCGGCGGACCTGTCGGTCTGCGTCGGTACGGCCTGGCCTTCGCCGGAACCCCCCGACTTGATCGTCTCCCAGTCTTCTCCCAGCCACCTGCGGGGTGGGCGGGCGCGCGTCTGACGATCGCCAGGGCCAGGGCGAGCGCGGCCGGCAGTGCTCGGCGAGGCTGCCGGTGCAGCCGCCATGGCGAGGCGGTGGTGGGCGAAGTGGCGGGCCGGCGGGCGGGACGCGCTGGTGATGTGTCCTCGCGGCAAGCCGGTCGGGGTGCACCAGGTGCTCGGAGAGGCTGAGCAGGCCGCCGTGCGGCAGGCGATCCTCGATCACGGGCCATGTGACGTGGGGCTTTCTGGGCAGTTGTGGACGTGGCGGCTGGTGGGCGACCTCGTCGCGAAGCTGTGCCGGGTGCGGCTGACCGGACCGGGGGTGGGCAAGTACCTCAAGCGATGGGGACTGTCCTTCCAGCGCCCGGACAAGCGGGCCGTCGAGCAGGATTCCGAGGCTGTGGCGGGCTGGCATCAGGAGACCTGGCCGAAGATCCGCGCGAAGGCGAAGAAGGACGGTGGAGAGATCTTCTTCGCCGACCAGGTCGGGATCCGATCCGACCAGGTCACCGGCCGCCCATCCCGGTGACGTCGAGCTGCACTTCCTGCCGCCGCACTCACCCGAGCTCAACCCCGATGAGCTGGTCAACGCGGAGACCTCAAAGACAGCCTGCCAGGCACCACCGAGCCCGAGACCAGGCCGAACTCGCCGCCGAAACCCGACGTTTCTTCCGTAGACGCCAGCGTCAGCCACACATCGTCCGCAGCTACTTCGGCGGCTCACACGTCCGCTACGTCCTCGACGAGAACCCCATGAGTTTCTGATCAATATCAGCTCGAGTATGGGATGCTGCAAACGCAGGCCCTGTCCCAGGGGACAGCGCCTGCCTGCTGGACGATCTTCTGGGAGAGTCATGAAGCACTGGTGCAAGTCGAGATACAGCGGCGACGAAAGCGGTGCCTGCGTCGGGGTCGCCACCCGTCCCTCTGACGTCCACATCCGCGACTCCAAGAACCCGGACGGCCCGATGCTCACCGTTTATACCGCCTCTTGGGCGGCCTTCGTCACGCTCAGCCCCGGGAGGTAACGGGTCTGTGGGCGGGATAGCTTCAGAGGCCGCAGAGTCCTTCGTAGTGCGGGTCGTTCCCGGGGTGGACGAGGACGCAGCCGAACTAGACGCTTTGGCCCGGCAGTTGCGTGCAGAGTTGCTTGAGCTGGACGTGGACGGCGTCGAACGGCTGACGGCTGAGGACCTGCCGGCGCTGGCCAAGGGCGTGGGCACCACGATGGGCGCTTTGGTCGTCCGGCTCGGTATCACACAGGGCTTGCGGGCCGTCGTCAACGCCGTCAAGCGGTGGGCCGCGCGCAGCGAGAAGTCCGTGGAGATCACCTTCGGTGAGGACTCGCTGAAGGTAACGGGCATCAGCTCGGAGCAGCAAGAGCGACTGATAGAGATCTGGCTTGAGCGGCAGAACATCTCTTAACGGCACTCTTCCTGAGCTGCCGCCTGGGCCACGGTCCGCCTTCGTCGTCACCGTCTCCGCATACACGGATGCCGGTCTCGCCCGCCTTCGGGCACCTGCCCAGGACGCGGCTGCGCTCAAGGAGGTCCTGGGCTCCTCGGATATCGGCGGCTTCGACGTGCACGGGCTCACGGACCCGACGGCGCAGGAGATCCGTAGCGGTGTGGACGACTTCCTCGCCGGGCGGGGCACTGACGAGCTGTTGGTGGTGTACTTCTCCTGCCATGGCCTGCTCGACGCGCGCGGGCGCCTGTATTTCGCGGGCGTGGACACCCGCAAGGACCGCCTCGCTTCCTCCGGCGTCGAGGCTGGGTGGCTCCTGGAACGGCTCGACGAGTGCCGGGCCCGGTGCCAAGTAGTCATCCTGGACTGCTGCTTCAGCGGCGCCTTCGCGCAGGGGGCCAAGGCAGGTGCACGGGACGTGGACCTCGGGCACCGGCTGGTGGGGCAGCACGGCCGCGGGCGGGCCGTACTCACGGCCTCGCGCTCGCGTGAGTACTCCTTCGAGGGCGAGAGCCTGGCTGGGACGGCTGCCCCGACCGGCTCGGTCTTCACTACGGGTCTGGTCGACGGGCTGCGGACGGGCGCCGCCGACGGCGACAGCGATGGGTACATCTCGGTTGAGGACGCCTTCGACTACGCGGCGGCCTATGTGGCGGAGCGCGGTGCCGAACAGACGCCGCAGCGTTGGGTGTATGGCGCGGAGGGCCGGATCTGGCTCGCGCGGACGGCGGTTCGTGCCGCTGTCGTCGACGACGACCTCCCGGAGGCCCTGCGGGTGGCCTTGGACAGCCCGCTGCCCGATGTCCGAATCGGCGGTGTCAGGGTGCTCGGCACGTGGCTGTCGGATGAGGACAGGGACGAGGCTCGTTCCCTGCTCGCCCGGCAGCACCTGGAGCGCATCGCCGCGACCGACAACCCAGCGGTCGCGCAGGCGGCACGCGCACTGCTCGTGCCGCCGGACGCCGCCCCTGTGTCCCCGACCCCGCCAGAGGCCGCGCGCTCCACCGCGATCCCCTCGCCTCTGCGGAGGACCGCACAACCACGTGTAGTACGGCCAGCGCCGCGACGGGGCGCGCGCCCGCCTGTGGTGCAGCAGCCCCCGCAAGGAACCGCTCGGCCACGTGTGACGCCCCCGCCCCCGGCCCCGCCCGCACAACCACGTGAGGCACCCCCGTCCACGCCTGTGCCCATGGCAGCGGCCCGTGTCCGTACCGGGCCGCTGCACACCCTGCCGGTCTGGGACGCCTCCGGCACCTCTGCGGAGGAGCAGAGGCTAACCGCCGTGGCCATTCACCCCACGGCCCCGGACCCCTTGGTCGCCATCGTGGCCAATGGCGGGCCTCCGCAGCTCTGGAGTGCCAGGGAGTGCCGCCTGCTGCGTACGCTGCACGGCCATGACGGCGAGGTCCGCGCCCTCGCCTTCAGCCCTGACGGGGACTTTCTCGCCACCTCCGGCTTCGACGACACTGTTCGCCTCTGGAACACACAGCACTGGAGTGAGCTGCGCACCCTGGCGGACGCCGAGGCATGGTTCCCCGGACCGCTCATAGTCGATCCCCGTAGCCAACTGCTCGCGGCTGTCAGCGGTAACGGGTCGGTCCACGTCTGGGAGACGGCGACGGGGCAGCTAGTGCACAGAATCGGTAAGGACGACCACGGACGTAATCCGCTCGTCGAGGCACTCGCCTTCAGCCCTGACGGGTCTGCCCTGGCCATCGGGACCGACGCGGGGGTGGTGCGGGTGGTGAGCATGGGCTCGGGCAAGCAAGTGGCGCGGGCGAAGTGCCACGGGGGTGAGGTGACCGACCTTGCGTTCAGTCCCGACGGCCGACTGCTGGTCAGCGCTGGCAGCGTGGACGGCTCCATCGTCCTCTGGAACACCGGGAAGTGGCGCAAGCCACGGGAACGCCAGGTCGGCAGCGGGTGCGTGGATCGCGTTACGTTCAGCCCGAACGGACGGCTCCTCGCCATCAGTTCAGGACTTGACATACGCCTGCTGAACCCGGACACCGGCAAGCGGCTGGCCACGCTGGGCCAGAACCTCGGCGACGCCACCGAGGTCTTTGCCTTCAGTCACTCCCACCAGCTCCTAGCCGCCGCCAGCACCAATGGCGAGGTGGGCATCTGGGATCCATGGACCGCGCAGCGCCTCCATCTCCTGACGGGCGGCCACCGCATCAAGCCCAGCGCCCTCGGCTTCACCCCGGGCGACGAGCATCTCGTCACTGCGGGCCACGACGGCGTACACGTCTGGTCCCTCAGGGCGGGCCGCGACAAGGTGTACGTCTGGGAGCTGCTGCGGTAGCGCCGCGAAATCCGTCAAGACCAAGGACTCCGTCCGCGCCGAGACCTGCCACCGCACCGGGTGCTTGGGACACTCGCGCGCCGCCACCGACCGCAGCGCGTCCAGGACCCGGGCCACTGCGGGGCCATCCTCCGCGCCCCTCTGCACCGCCGAGACCGCGTGCCGCCGCGGCTGATCGCCGGACACCACGCAGATCGCCACACCCGCCCGCCATACCGCCGCCATGCGCAGCACGGGGACGACGCCCATGCCTGCCTCGACCATGGCCATGATCGCCATCCACCGGCGGCACTGTGCTCCTGCTCGGGCACAAACCCGGCCGCCTCGCAAGCCGCGAGCGTGATCGCTGACCAAGGTCCACCCCCCGAAGATCCACGCTCTCCGGCGTGGTCGACGAGTCGGAGTTCGGGCTAGTGCCGTGGGCCCTGGCGCAGCGGCGGTTGCCGTAGGCGATGAACGCGATGTGCCGGGGCAGCGTGCTGTCGAGGACGGCTGGCACGGGGCCGAGATCAGTGGTCGTCACGGGCGTGATCTCTATGATCGGGCGTTCCCAGCGTCATCCGTTGACAACGCGATGGCCGAAGCCCTGAACGACACCTTCAAGGCGGAGCTGAGCGAGATGCAGGGCCCTGGAAGGACGTCGACCAGGTCGAACGCGCGATCTTCCAGTGGATCACGTCCGCCGAGCACATGAAGGCTCTGGACAGAAGAATCGCCAGACTCGCGGTTGGAGGACCACCGAACGCCCCCACTCGGCACGTCCGCAGGTAAGAGCTGTGCACCCAAGTCGACTCGCTCCCGCAATCCGGGCATGCCGCCCCGGCCGCCGTAGTGATCAGGTGTGTGAGTCGTCATCTCGACGTGCGGGTGGAAGGAGTAGGTCGCGCTCTGGGTGTTGCTCGCCCATAACGCTGCCGTCCACTCCCAGATCTGTCCGGGCAGCCTCATGGAAGTCGTTGATCGCGCGGAACACTGCGCGGTTGCGCTCCCGCCAGTCCTCTACGCGCCCAGCGATCTTGCCCGTGGCCTGCCAGTCGACTTCGAGCGATGCGGCATTCAGGCCGTGCGACGCCTCCACGACCTCGTCGCCACCGAGCAGCATGATCCGTTCGAACGCCCTCCCCCGCTGGCGGGCCGCCTCGGCGAGCTCCTCAAGCATCTCCTGCTCAGCCTTGTCGCTCGGACGAATGCCCACCCTGTGCTCGAAGAGTTGGACCCCGAGGAAGATGCTGGCCCGGACGCGGTCTATGTAGCCCTCGTAGGCGTCCAGCTTCTTTGTGTCCCAGCGCGTTACGAGCTCGTGCTTCTTGCGCTGGCGCTCCATCGCATAGTTGGTCAGATGGGTCATCAGCGCGCCGAGCAGCACCGCGGCGATCGTGACTAACTGTTCCCCGGTACCCACGCGCCACCAGCCCCCGCACTCATGTAGATATCAAGAGGATCTTAGGAGTGCTGGAGGCTTCCTGCTGTGGCGCGCTCACAACGGCTGAAACATAGGTGTGTCACGGACGGTCGCACTGTGTTTCCGCTGGATATGTGATCGTTCGTGACACCGGTACGGCTGTGACACTCGATGTTTCAGCCATGGCAGGGGCCTGGAGGCGGGCAGCAGGGCTACAGGAACAGCCCCCACATGCTGTCGAGCGACCACGCTTGCCAGCTCATGGCGAGCAGGGCAACCCCGGAGATCAGCATCATCATCAGGTTCTGACCTTGCTCTGCCCAGTCATGGATCATCAGCAGGAAGTAGATCAAGTTGAGGAGCAGACCGCCGGCGAGGGCGATCGGCGTGAGGAACCCGAGGATGAGGCCCAGGCCGAGCGCCAGCTCCGCGTAGGCCACCACGTAGGCCATGAGCCGCGCCCGCGGCTGTACGACAGCTTCGAAGGATCGCAGCACGAACGGCCAGCGGTGCTGGGCGGCGACCCCGGCAGCCCACCGGATGCCGCCGCCGGCGAACCAATCCTTCTTGTCCTTGTGGTGCCAGCTCTCCAGCCACCAGAGGCCGAGGCCTATTCGCAGGACGGCGAGCAGCTCGGCACCGCTGAGCCAGACGGTCTGCATCGGACATACTCCCCTCGAAAGCTGACACACCGTCAGTTGAGCGAATCGCGGCGAGCTTTGCAAGGCCGATGCAGAGGGCGGCGTCTTTCCAAGGTCGGTGTCAGGCTCGTGATCCTGACCCACAGTCGGTCTTCGCCTGTGGGCGACTGGCGCGGCGGAGGTACCCCGGGTGATTCGCGCAGATCACGAGTTCGCAGTGTGTCCCGGGGACTTCCCCCTACCGGCAAGTCAGTCCTTGGTCACCAGCCACTCCACCTGCTCATCCAGTCCTTCGGGCCAGTACAGCACGCGCTCTGCACGTCCCTCTTTCGGTACCTCGAACAGGATGTTTCCTCGTACGCAATCGCCGCCCTTCACCGGCGCGTCCAACGGGTACAGCGGCCTCGGGGCGTCTCCACCGCTCATATGCATGGGGGCTCTACGCGTGCACCGTCCTGGTACGCCAGCGACACGCGAACGGCCAAGAGGCCCTGTTTCCATGCCCGTGGCCAACCGCGATCACCCGATCGAGACTCCCGTTCGAAGCCCACCCCCCAAGATCGGAACGACCGGCTCGGTGAATCGCCTTACGGGTCGCCACAGGCAAGCACTCAGCGATCTTGACCGTGTACTCGAAAACAACCCCGGCAACTCCTTTGCTCTTGCCGAGCGAGGTGCCTTGCACTTGACGAACTGGCGCTATGAGGAAGCGTTTAACGATTTGAACAGCGCACTCGAAATCAATCCCTACAACACATGGGCCCGTGACCTGCGTGACAAGATCCCCGATACTCAGCAGGGCAGGCTATGGGCGATTGCCTACGAAGTACTCAAGCTCATCGAGGAGCGGAGGCGCGGCTGAGAACTCCCGGGGCTGGCTCCGCAGTCGCGATCTGACACGGATCTGAGGCAGCGTCACCCATGGAGGGCCGGATGTCACTGCAGCCGGGTGCTTGACAAGCGGCAACTTCGCATAACTTTCAGGCATTGAACCTCGAGGTCAACCGCTGACGGATGATCGAGAGCGAAGACAGTCGCCCACGACCAGCGAGAGTATGCCCCTCAGCGATCACGCCACCCAGCTGACCTGCAACTTCAAGATGGCGGGGCTTCCGTGTACTCCACGCAGGCTGACAACCTCATCCACCTGGGGACGGCCTCCAAGGGAATTCGGCGAGACGGACGTTGCCAGTTTCGGGCGAGCTTTACACCACGGGTGGCTGAGCCTGACCTACGGCGTCTGTGGAGCGTCGGGCTGCTTCTGATATCGCCTTCATCGCGTTCGCATCGTGACGACGAAGGATGATTATGAGCGCCATGCCGATCATGCTAGGTCCACACAGCAGTGTCGATAGCCACCAGGCATCCTTTGCGACATAGACGCCACCAGAAAGCATGGCCACACTCATGACGGCACCCACAATGAGACTAGTCATCCTAAAGCGGTGTTGATACCGTCGCTCAGCCTGCTTCGCCCGTATGTCCAACTGCTTCAAATGGAGCTGGTGCTCCCGTTTCAGCTGGGGTTCCAGGGCTTCCAGAGCCACTTTGAGTTGCTCCGGGCCACCCAGGGCTTGACCCCACTTCATGGCGATTTCTAGTCCCGCAGAGACGATCGGGTCGTCGTCGGGCGCAGGGACAGTGCTGCTGTTCTCGCCGCTACTCACTGCTGCGCACCTCCGCCACCGTGTCCTGCTGGGCTGTAATCAAGCTCGGTCGGTTCGGGTGGTGGCCCCAGCCGGAGAAATAGCAGGGCCAAGGAGTGTTCGATTGTCTTTTCGGCGGCAGGGGCAGCGATCTCGGCGTCTTCTGGTCCAAGGTTCTGTTCACCAAGGTGGCCGAGGCGTCGCTTGCGTGGTGAGGGGAGTGTTGAGTGTTGGGGCTCCTCAAGCAGAGTCGGGTGCATGTCGATAGCGTGTCTGGGCAGCTCCTTGCGGACTTCGCTGCGAAGCCCCTTCATCTCCTTTACTAGAGTCCTTCCGCGAACCCGTTTGACCAGGCGGTCGTAGAATTCCTCGATGAGTTGAACGGTAGGTGATTCTGTAAGACTGGGACGATCTGGCAACAGAGGCAGGGTGATTCCCGCTCTGGTCACTGCGGTAATTAGATCCTCTGGGGTCCCTATTCCTGGCGAGAGTTCCTTCGTTAGAATTTGATGGAAAATCCGAGCCGCGCGGATGTCATCCACGACGCTGCTGTCCGAGAGCGCATTGTTGGTCTGCTGCGGAGTAGTTGCGGGAGGGGCTAGCCGTAGCTCGTATTCGCCGATTTCCGGATTGAACACCCATTGTTCTGCAGGGGGGATGTCGGGCGGCGTGCCAGGGCCTCGCGTGTCCGAGGCCGCATCACCAAGTGAAGAAGGGGTTGGCGCTTGACCCTTAGACTTGCGCGCGCGACGCCCGAAGAGTCCCATATCTTCCCCCTCTGAGTCGTGGTCACCGTACCCGGTATGCGGTTATAGGGCAGGGGCATGAGGAGCCCCCGCACCGCTCCCGGTCGAGTAGAACTGCTGGGCCCGACTGGCGAGTTCACTCGCCCCGCATCGGCACCAACTCCTCGTAGCCCTCAAGTTATAGCCACAACAGCGCCCCCTGCCCAGGTATGGCCACAACTCGTGCAGTACCCGAATGGTGCCGGCCTTCTCTGCCGGGCCCCTGGATCGCCCGCCACAGTCATGCCGTGCGCCAGTGCGGCGCCATGTGCGCCACCTGCATCTACAGGCCCGGCAACCTCGCCCACCTGGTGCCCGGACGGGCCCAGGAGATGACCCAGGCCGCCATCGCCGACGAGGGGCACGTCGTGTGCCAAGCCGCCATCGGCACCCCGGCGCCGGCAATCTGCGCCGGATACGCGCGCCACCCCATCGGCGCCGTCCACTCCCTCGCACTCCGGCTCGTGCGCGCCGGGCCCGCCCGACTCACTCTCGTCATCCCACCGGCCAATGGGGAGCCCATGCCCGATGTCGTTACTGACCAGGTGGCAGGTCGGACACCAGATCCCGGACATCGAGGACGAACATCGCCAACTGGTTCTCCTTGTGGAACCTGCTCTTCGAGATCTCCTGGGTGACCTTCAAGGGATCGCCGACTTCTGCACCAACCAGCGACAGCAGCACTTGGGCAGCGAACGAGAGGGAATCAGAGGGAATAGGGGCGACGGCGTTTCCCAGAATCATGCCAGTGACGGCTCCCATAGTTTTGCTGCCCACGGCTCGTACCATGGCTCGGGGCCGTCGGTCCCGCCGAGAGAGATCCCTGTAATATACCTCGATGAGCTTCTCGACCT
This sequence comes from Streptomyces chengmaiensis, assembly GCF_029846775.1. Lineage (NCBI taxonomy): Bacteria > Bacillati > Actinomycetota > Actinomycetes > Kitasatosporales > Streptomycetaceae > Streptomyces > Streptomyces chengmaiensis. The sequence continues at coordinate 52,264 of NZ_JARWBG010000004.1, read as the reverse complement.
CTGTGACCAGGGATGCAGTGGTTCCTTCGGGTGAGGGACGCCCCGCGAGGAATGACCGTAGAGCCTGCATTCTCCGGCGACCTCAAGCTGACACAGGGCAGCGAGGACACCTACACGGACGCCCCGTACTCCTACAACCTGACCGTGAAGGTCACCAACAGCACTGACCACGACGTGGCAGGCGGCGTGACCCAGCAGGTGGCGCTCTACGACGCTAAGGGCCAGGTGGTAGGCGGTGACACTGGCTTCTCGGACAGCGTGCCGGAGAACTTGCCCATCGGGATGAGCTATCGCGAGCAGTGGACCGGAACGCACCCGCGGCAGCCCCACCGGAGCGGTCATGCACGCCGAGCACGGGGCCCAGTACACCAGCCGGGCCTTCGCCGATGCCTGCCGCCAGTCAGCATCCGCCAGTCCATGAGCGCGATCTCCAGCGCGGACAACGCGCTCGCCGAGTCCTTCAACGCAACGTTCAAACGCGAGACGCTCCAGGGTCGCAAGCACTGGTCCAGCGAGCGCGAGGCCCGCCTCGACGCGTTCGGCTGGCTGCACCGTTACTACACTCGCCGCCGTCACTCCCGCCTCGGACACCGTAGCCCAATCGCCTACGAAGCAGCATCCCGAACCACATCAACTACGCTGACATCAGCCGCATAACCCGTGTTCCAGAATTCGGGGTCAAGGCCCGTGGTCCGCTATTGGATTCGTGTGGATCGGACGCGCTGGTCGCGGTGTCGTGATTGGTGAGACGCAAGCCGCGCCGTGGGGCCAAGGGGTCTCCTGGCCCGCCTTCTGAGAGGTGGTGCGTATGAGGAGGCCTTTGCCATCGTCACTGTCCTTTGTCGGGCGGTGGTACATCCGTCACGTTCCCTGGCGAACTGGCGCGGAGCTTGCAGTGGACCGGGTCAACTCCTCCCTGCGCGAGCATCCTCGGCGCTGCGTTGCCCGCACGCGGTGCGGGGCTCGGTTCCGGCTGGATACGCAGGACCTGATTCAGCGCTACCTCTACATGTTCGGCACGTGGGAGCCGCACATGACGGCATGGCTCCAGAGCCGGCTGCGTGCCGGCGACACGTTTGTTGACGTGGGTTCCAACATCGGCGTCTTCGCCGTTCTGGCCTCCCGCCTTGTTGGGAGCACCGGTCGGGTTGTGGCCATCGAGGCGTCGCCGGAGTTCCATCGCAGGGTCCGGGAGCATGTGGAACTCAACGGCTGCAGCAACGTACGGGCCGTCCATGCTGCGGTCTCCGACAGACGGCGGGAGTTGAGCTTCGTCCTCGCCAGCTCGAAGAACATGGGGGCGAACAGCATCGTTCCGTATGACGGACCGGCCGAGTCGTCCTTTGAGATTGAGGCACTCCCGCTGCCCGCGCTTCTGGAGCCGGAGGAGATCGCCAGGGCCCGGGTGATGAAGATCGATGTGGAGGGGGCGGAGGGCGCTGTGGTTCGGGGCCTGGTGCCCATGCTCGATCAGCTGCGGCCGGATGCCGAGATCACGGTGGAGGTCACGCCCGATCGCATGCGGCAGCTGGGTGACTCGGCGGAGGAGTTGGTCGAGACGATGCGAAGCCATGGGTTTCACGTCTACCGGCTGGCGAACGACTACTCCCCCGAGAGCTACCCCAAGGCCATCCGCCGGCCGCTTCCTCCGGTGCGGTGGCGAGGGCCCGTTGTCGAGGAGAGCGATCTCGTCTTCTCCCGAGTGGACGCCGAGGAACTGGCCTGACATACGGCGGTGCCCGGCTCTCGGGTGCAGCGAGAGCCGGGCACTGCGCGGTCGGCGATCGGTCAGCAGCGGGTTGCGCTGAGTTCCTCGGTCGGCGCGGCCGTGAAGGCCTGGGTGGCGATCAGTTCGAAGGTTCGGTCACCCGTCAGGCCGGCGTGCTTGAGGCACCACACCTGGGCTTCGTCCGAGGACGAGGTGTCGGTGCAGCTTTCGCCGCAGTCCATGCACTTCGCCACGAAGCGGAGACCCGCCTCCGTGTCCGCTGTCAGCGTCCAGTCGATGAAGGCGTACCGGCGCCGCGTACGCGTACCGTCGGTGCTCATCCGAAGGCCTCCGCGGGGAGGTGCGGTCCGTCGTCATCGCCGTGGACCGCGTCCTGGTACGCGGGCCTTGGCAGGCGGTCGCCGCGGCTCACCGCGACGCGGAGTGTGTCGCGCAGTGCGTGGCTCAGCCGGTCGGCGAGGGTGCGGAGGTCGTCGAGCATCTCGGTGGCGAGGTCGACAAGCTCCGCGCCTGCGTCGAGCTGGCTCTCTTCCGTACGGTCGGCCAGCCGGGACAGATAGCCGCTGTCGTTGTCCGACTGCAGATAGCAGGGCTGGCCGCTGGGACCGGGCCAAGGCAGGAGGCGGACTCCCTCCCCCCTGAGCGGCCCTCCGAGGAAGGCGTGGTGCCTGGCAGGGGCGTCGTGCGTCATCGAGTCGCCTCCAAGGAGTTCTTGGCCGTACGCGAGGTGAAGACGGCCTCCGTTCGGTCGCCGGGGAGAGTCAGGAACGTCCACTCGACGATCCGGCCGGCGATGTCGGTTGCTGTCCGCTGGATCGACAGCACGGGCCTGCTGGCGGCGATGCCCAGCGTGTGTGCTTCCTCTGCGGTCGGCGGCCTGGCAGTGAGCCGCTCGACTGTCGAGGCGACGCGTACGCCGACTGAGGTCAGACCGGCCCGGACGTCGTCCCCGAGGGGCGCGGAACTGCTCCTCGGCACGCCGAAGTCGGCCACATCACGGGGGACGTACAGCCGTGCCAGGCTGTGCGGGGCGGCGCCGACATGGCTGATGTAGACGTACAAGGTCAGCGGAGTTCCGCGCTCAACCTGCAGCAGCGCGGACAGCGCCTCGTCGGCTTCGAGCCTGCTCATGGTGACGCCCACCTGCAGTCCGGGAGTGGACCGCGCCATGTGGCAGGCCGCGGCCGCGTCGATGGAGTAGGTGAGGAGCGGCATGGGCTTGCGGACGAAGTTGCCGCGTCCGTGGTACTTCTCCACCAGCCCCTCGGCCTGCAGGACGTCCAGCGCCCGCCGCAGAGTGGGATTGGTGACCATGTACTTGCTGGCGAGCTCCGCCTCGGCAGGCAGTCTCTGCCCGGCCTCCAGCTCGCCTGATTCGATGAGACGTCGGAGGTCATCCGCGATGACCTGGTAGCGCATCGCCATGGTCTGTGTTCACCGCCTCGTCGTGGTGAATCGGGGAGTGGCCCCGATGGGGATGGGTACGACCAGCAGCGGAGGTCGCACTGTGCTGGGCTATGGGTGTGTGGCACGGGCAGCCGCAGTGCTCGTAGACCAGCGGCTCCTGGGGCATCGCGGCGTCGGGCTGCGCCTCGGCGCACTCCCCGTGCGTCCCGATGCGGCAGGAGGAGGATGTGTACGGCATGTCCACCGCACGACGTACGGCCATCAAACGACCCCCGCCATCGCGGCAAGGGGGCATCTGGCGGCTGCTTCTTCAGCGGCGACGACGTACGGGCGGACGAGCGCCGTCTCCTCGCCGCGGATCTGCTCCGCAGGCATTGCCGGCCGCCGTCGCCGCGGTGGAGAGGGGGCAGGCGGTGCGGCCGCCGGCCGATGGCTGGTCGACGTCTGCGCTGCCGAGCAGCGAGAGCGCGCCCGCCCCGCCACATATGCGGCGGCACGCCGAAGTTTGTCGAACACGCTGGTCAGCTCCCTATGGCTGATGGCAGGAGTCCTGGGCAGCGTGGACCGTCCCAGGGGCTTCCTTGCTGACGGCCGCCCAGACGGTGCGGCCGCTGTGGCTGCTGTCGACGAGCCCGAACCAGTCCGCTGAGTCGAGCACGGATAAGAGGTCCCGCCAGGAATCGGCGGAGACAGGCGAAGGCACCTCTGCCTCGATGCACGTGTGGTTGCTGTGCTCCGTCATGCGCGGGACCAGCCCTGCGCCGGAGAAACGCGCTGCGATGCGCTCCACGCGCTCGGCAGATGAGGGCACAAGGCGATCCTCCGTCGCAGTGAGATCACTGAGAGTAGATTTAGTTAACTAGATTAGAGCTAGTGGACTAGATTTTCCATATGTCTGAGCAGCCGCCATACCTGCGCATCGCTGACCTGCTTCGACAGCGCATCGCGAACCGGGAGTGGACACCGGGAGACCGGCTGCCCGCCCGTGCGGCGCTCGCCGAGGAGTACGGCGTCGGCGACAACGTCATCCGCCGGGCCCAGGAACTCCTGATCTCTCAAGGCGTGTTGGAGGGCCGCGCAGGCTCAGGGACGTACGTCGCCGAGCCGCGCGAGCGCCTGCGAATGGTCCGCTCGCAGTACCGGGAGCAGACCGGCGGCTCGCCGTTCCGCGCGGACATGGCTGTGCTCGGCAAACGCGGCACCTGGGAGAGCCGCACCGAGGCGAAGGTCCCGGCAACAGCCGACATCGCCGCTCGCCTGGGCATCGACGAGGGCGCCCACTGTGTGCGCACCGCGTACGAGTTTCTGGCCGACGGCAAACCCGTCCAGCTGTCGACGAGTTGGGAGCCGTACGACCTCACGGCTGGCACGCTCGTCGTCCTTCCCGAGGGCGGACCTCACGCCGGAAAGGGCGTGGTCGACCGCATGGCGGAGATCGGGATCACGGTCACACACTCGGTGGAGCAGCCGGAGCCGGGGCAGGCGAGCGCCGAGGAGGCGACGCTCCTCGGGATTCAGCGGGGCGCGCTCGTCACCCGCATTCACCGCACCTACTTCAGCGACGACGGACGGCCGGTCGAGACGGCGGACATCGTCGTGCCTGCCGCACAGTGCGAGATCGTTTATGAGGTGCCGGTCAGCCGGTAGCCGGAGGGTAACGCCACTGGAAGTACGCCAGCGCTCGTGCGCGGGCCTCCACGACCGCCATGCGGGCATCTCGCTCGGCGGCCTCGGTGTGCGACGCCTGGCTGGTGGCCTGCCCGGGCCACTTGCGGTACAGGAGCCCAACCTCGGACGAGAACCAGCCGCGGCTGGTGGCGTTCAGCGCCAGGAGCAGCCCGGTGTCCTCCGAGGCGGGCAGCGCCATCCAGCCGCCGATGGCGAGGAGCAGATCGCGCCGGACGAAGAGCGTCGCCGGGTGGACCTGGGCGCGGAAGCCGTTCGCCTTCCAGAAGTCGAGCACGGCGCCGCGCTCGATCGGACCGGGCTCGGGGTCTCCTTCGAAGCCGACCGTGGAGCCGTCGGGCAGCAGATCCAGCACACGGGAGGTCGTCCAGCCGATGGTGCGGTCGGCCTCAAGAGCTGCCAGGTCCCGGGCCAGCGCACCCGCAGGCAACTGATCGTCGGCGTCGAGGATTTTGATGTACTCGCCGTCGGCGTTGGCCAGGGCGATGGTGCGCGCGACGCCGGGGCCGCCGGGGCGCCCCTGGCGGAACGTCACCCGCGCGTCGTCCGGCACGTACGGGGCGACGTCATCGCTCTTGCCGTCCTCCTGGATGAGCCAGTGCCACTCCCAGCCGTCCGGGAGCTCCTGCTCGCACAGCGACTTGTAGGCGTCCGGCAGGAACTGGGCCGACGGCGGGTGGACGGCAGTGACGATGATGATGCGCCGGCGCACGGCACTCACCACCTTTCCAGGGGAGTGGTGAAGAGGACTTCCGTGCGGTCGCCGGGCAGCGTCACATCGGAGATCTCCACGACGCGGCCCTCGGTGTCATAGGACGTCTTCCGGAGCAGAAGGACCGCCGTACCGGCCGGCAGCTCCAGTTCCTCGGCCTCCTCCGGCGTCGGCGGACGGGCCGTCACGCGCTCTTCGATGCGGTCGAGCTCGATGCCGACGGTGAAGAGCTGGTTCTGCGTGCCTCCGGGCCAGGGCTCTCTGGTCTCGTCCAGGAGATCGGGGTTCTCAGCGACGAGATCGCGGGGAAGGTAGGAGGTCACCAGATTGAACGGGGCCGACTCGGCGGCGTAGCGCGTTCGGTACGAGCGCTCGACAAGAGTCGTGCCCTCCGGCAGGCCGAAGGCCTCGGCGAGCTCTCCCTTGGCCTCGACGTCGCGGTAGACCGCGTAGAAGACGAGGTCGTTCACCTGCAAGCCGGTGTCGTGCTCTGTCGCGCCCGTCTGCTGGCGTTCCCGTTCCGGTTCGCGGGCGCGGTCCTTCTCCCACTGATGGCGGGCATTGGTGCGGAGCACCTTCGTACGCGGCCGGCGGACGAAGTTGCCGCGGCCGTGCTGCTTGTCGATCAGCCCCTCGTCCCGGAGGAGGCGCAGCGCCTCCCGCACGGTCGGCAGGGTCTTCCCGTAGCGCTCGACGAGCTTGGTCTCAGCGGGCAGCCGGTCGCCAGGCTTCAGCTGACCTGCGCGAATGGAGCTGCGGAGATCGTCAGCGATCCGCTCGTACGCCTTTGCCACTGGTGCTCACCGTTCTGTTCGACCGACGGCGTCAGCATACGACTCCTCAAGAGGTCTTGACGACTACAGGAGGCAGACCTCATAGTCATGGGCAACTCCTAAAGAGGACTTGAGGAGAAGTTCTCTTTAGGAGTTGCCGTGGGCTGTGCCTGCCCCGGCTTCCTGCCTCAACACCTCAAGGGGGATCCATGCGGCTTGCGATCGGTGATGTCGTACGAGATCGCAGCGATATGGCACTTGGCACCGTCGCCGGAGTCGCGACGCAGTCCGACGGAACCTTCGTCGCCCTTCAGGTGCCCGGCGCTGGCTTACGCCTCATCGCGCCGTACGACCTGGAGCTTGTTGCCCGCTGCGCGAGGCCGATGACGGCGGGCAGGGCGGTGACGGCCCTGATCGCCTTCGGTGTCGCCATCGCCGCCGGGGGCATCAGCAGCCAGTCCGTCCTGGAACCGGGTGCTCACTGGTCGCTGGTGCTCTTCGCGAGCCTCGGCGCCTACACGGCGGTGAAGAGCGCCTTCCTGCTCTGGCTGCGCCTGACCGGCCCGCGACGCTTCCGCATCTGACCAGCACATCAGTCAGCGGCGGTGGCCGACGGGTCAAGGTAGCCCACCGCTCTGGCTCTCCCGTCCCATCCAGGAACCAGGAGAGATCTATGCGTATGTACATCGGCGAGCAGGAGGCGGTAGGCGCCGCCTTCGAGTTCGACGAGCCGGCCTGGGGCTTCGCCCCTCCGCTGCCTGAGGACTTCCGGCACTTGTTCCTCGGCGAGTCGGGCGAGTCCGGCGAGGAGCGCGCCGCCCGGCTCAGCGTGGCGCGCGCGGTGCTGGCGGAGCTCCTGCAGGAGCGCGACGCCGACGACGTGTCGCGGCTGAATGCCCGCTACGCCAGGCAGCTCATGAACACGGTGCCGTTCCAGAGCAAGAGCAAGGCCGTCGCCCGTTGGAAGCCGTGGAGGAAGGCGGCGTGACCACACCGACGTCACTCGCAGCCGCGGCTCCTCCCCTCGGCAAGGCGGAAAGAGTGCTGCTTGGCGCGGTGGGTCCGGCCGGGATCGCGGTGGGCGCACTGGGGCTCGCCTCGTCCTTCGACTCCGTATCGCGAGCGGCAGCCGATTGGGGCTTCACGGCACCGTGGATGCTGCCCATCGGGATCGACTTCGCCATCCCCGTGTTCACGGCGGCCAACCTGCTGCTCATCCGGCTCGGCATGCCGCTGGTCTGGGTCCGCTTCGTCCCGTGGGCGCTGACGCTGGTCACCTGCTGGCTGAACGTCGCCGCGGGTACCTCCGTCTCGGCCAAGGTCGCCCACGGGACCATGCCGCTCCTCTGGGTGGTGCTCAGCGAGATCGCCGCCCATGTCTACGCTGTCCGCATCGGCGTCGCCACGGGCAGGCGGATGGAACGCATCCGGCGCTCCCGCTGGCTCTTCGCTCCGTGTACGACGCTGCTGCTGTGGCGTCGGATGGTGCTGTGGGAGGTCACCGACTACCGGGAGGCGCTGGCGCTGGAGAAGCAGCGGCAGCTGGCGCGGGCCGAGTTGCGCGAGACCCATGGCCGATCGTGGCGGCGGACTGCGCCGCGCCGTGAGCTGGCGCTGCTCAAGCTGGGAGAAGTGGCTCCCGAAGGCGTACTGCCCCCGCCGGACCGCGATCCCGACTCGGACATTCGGCCGCCTCAGCAGAAGCGGCCCCGCCGCCGAATCAGGCCGGACAAGGCCAGTCCGCGTATGACGTGGGACGAGGCTCTGGCCAAGAGCCGTGAGGTGACGGCGAGCTGGCCATACGAGGCCCTCGACGCCGAATCCATCCGCAAGGCCGTCGGCTGCAGCCAGGACCGCTCCCGCCGACTCCGCGACGCACTCAGGGCGGAGCGCGAACCACAGGCCGACGCGCCGGAGTTCGCCCCGGCCGGCGTCTGACCCGCACTCACTGCTCCACCACATGGCGCTGGCGCCCGGCCGCTGCTCTGGCGGGTAGGGCCGGGCCCCAGCTTCACCCTCCGACGAACGGAAGGCTGTCAGTGAAGCACGAGAACAACGACGATCACGAGCACGAGCTCTTCGCGCGACTGGAGAAGGAAATAGGGACCGACGCGCGCGAGTCGGCGTCCGGCCACGACAACCATGGGTCGGACAGCGCACAGCCGACTCAGTCGGGGGAGCCCGCCGCCGCAGAGTCGGGCGGAGATCCCGACGCGGCAGTCATGGTCGACCGGCCCGGCGGTCCGTCGGGCCCCGGTCTGATGGACCGGGTACGCGGTTCGAAGCGCCGCCCCGTGATCCCTGCGTGGGCCCGGTCCCGCCGCGAGTTCAAGACCACGGGCAAGGGAGTCGCCGACTACGCCGGGCATGTCGCCGCGTACCACGCCGTACGCACGCCCTGGTACATCCTGCGCCTCACCCTTCAGGCACCGTGCGGGACCGCCCGCTTCGTCGGCGACTCGCTGCGCTGGGTCGCCGACGCGGAGGGTGAGCCGCTCCGCCAGGTCGCGGCGTCGCGCGAGGACATCGACGACTATCTGAAGCTCTCCCGCCAGCGTGACCGGCGGGTCCGCTGGCGCACGGTGGTCGCCGTCGCCGCCTCGATCACGGTGCCGGTCGTCGCCCTGGCGCTGTACGTCCTGGCCCCGACCTGGCTCGTGGCGCTCTCCGCCGCGGCGGTCACCATGGCGCTGGGCCGGCTGGGCCAGCCCGCCGACGCCCCGGTCATCCACAGGGCCGTGGAGATCCCGAAGGCGACCAAGCTGACGAGCGACATCGTGCTCCGCGCGCTCGGCTCGCTCGGGATTCCGGCGATCAACCAGGCTCAGGCGAAGGGCGGCCCGGGCTTCACCTTCACCGCGCCCATCACCCGCGACGGCCCCGGCTGGCTCGCCGAGGGAGACCTCCCGTACGGCGTGACCGTCACAGATGTGGTCGACCGACGCGACAAGCTCGCCTCAGGTCTGCGCCGCCCCCTCGGCTGCGTGTGGCCGGAGGCGGTGCCCGACGAGCACACCGGTCGGCTCCGGCTGTGGGTCGGCGACCAGGACATGTCTCAGACGCAGCAGGAGCCCTGGCCCCTCGCGAAGTCCGGCACGGTCGACCTCTTCAAGCCCGTCGACTGGGGCACCGACCAGCGCGGCCGCTGGGTCGGCGTGACGCTGATGTTCATCGCGGGCGTCATCGGCGCCATCCCCCGGATGGGCAAGACCTTCCTACTCCGGCTGCTGCTGCTCATCACCGCCTTGGACGTACGCGCCGAGCTGCATACGTACGACCTCAAGGGGACCGGCGACCTCGATTCGGTCGGCGACCGCGTCGCCTACCGGCACCGCGCCGGCGAGGAGGCCGAGGACATCGAGTACGCCATTGCCGACCTGCGGGAGCTGCAGGGCGAGCTGCGCCGCCGGGCCAAGGTGATCCGCTCGCTGCCGCGCGACATCTGCCCGGAGTCGAAGGTCACCACCGAGCTGGCCTCCAAGCGGTCCCTCGGGCTCCACCCGATTGTGGTCGGCGTGGACGAGTGCCAGGTCTGGTTCGAACACCCCAAGTACGGAGCGGAGTTCAAGGAGATCTGCACCGACCTGGTCAAGCGCGGACCGGCCACGGGCATCGTGCTGCTGCTCGCGACCCAGCGGCCGGACAAGGACAGCATCCCGACCGCGATCAGCGCCAACGCCTCCGCCCGCTGGTGCCTGAAGGTGATGGGCCAGATCGAGAACGACATGGTCCTCGGCACGGGCGCGTACAAGCGCGGCGTCCGGGCCACCATGTTCGCCTGGGGCGACAAGGGCATCAGCTACTTCCTCGGCGAGGGAGCGGACGCGCGGATCGTCCGGTCCGCGTTCATCGACGCCGTGGAAGCCGACCGCATCGCCCTTCGGGCCCGCGCTCTGCGGGAGCGCGCCGGCACCCTTGCCGGACACGCCCTCGGCGAACAGCCTGAGACCGATCCGGCCGCCTCGTACGACCTGCTGTCCGATCTCCTGGCCGTCGTGCCCGCCGACACCCCGAAGCTCTGGAACGAGGTCGTCGTGCCGCGCCTGGCGGAGCTCCGGCCCGGCGTCTACGGCGAGTGGACCCCCGAGCAGCTGACGTCCGCGCTCAAGCCGTACGGCATCCGCACAGGGCAGATCTGGGGCACCACGGAGGACGGCAAGGGGGCCAACCGCCGCGGGATCAAGCGGCCCGACCTTCTCCGCGCCCTCGCGGAACGTGACGGAACCGCTGACGCGGCATAGCCGCCGCGACCGCTAGACCTAGCGGCCAGCCCTGCTAGGTCTAGCACCCCCGCTAGCGCCAGAAACCGCCTCTGAGCTGGTCACTAGCCACTAGCGCCCCTTGTCCTGGCACCGCCGATTCCCGCCCTGAGAGGGGTTCCCGTGCCTTCCTCGCTCGACGCTATAACCGGCCTGATCCTCATCACTCTCTGCTACTCGGCGCTGTGTGCCGCCAGCCCGTTCGGCCCCTGCCGCAAGTGCAAGGGCTGGGGCGCCAAGGTCCGGATCTCCCGCTTCACCGGCCAGCTCAAACGCGGTCGCACATGCCGACGTTGCGGCGGCTACGGCCGGCGCATCCGGCTCGGCCGCCGCCTCTACAACGCCGCCTCCCGCCTCCACCGCGCAGGCACCCGCTGACCCTCCAGAAAGGGGCACCGCCATGGCCTTCACGATCTCCGCTCTCGGACTGTTCGCCGTTCTGCTCCTGATGCTGCTGCGCTTCCGGGCGCTGGGGCTCGGGGCGGCGCTGGTCGCCGTGCTGTGCGGCTTCTACCTCGCCCGGAGCGGCGCGGCCGGATCGGTCGACCAGATCATGGCCGCCGCCAAGAACGCCCTGCAGAGCATCCTCAACTGACGCCAGGAGACCCGTCGTGTCCGAACAGACCTCACAACTCCCGCCCCGCATCTCCCTCATGGCCTCCGGAGAACTCCGCGACGCGCTCACCGCTGTCGACGAGGGCAACGGCGCGATGGCTGTCGCCGCGCTCATGGCCATCGACGCCGAGTCCTGGAAGGCGATCGAGCAGCGGCTCGTCACCGTGGTCGGCAGCGACCTCCGGACTCTGCTGCTGAAGGCGGCGGGCGAGCCGGCCGAGAAGGCGACCGCGCTGGCCTGACGACCTTCTGTGCTGTCCCGGCGGGGCCGGGATGGCGCGGTGGGTCGGACAGTCCGCCCCTGCTTCCTCACGGAGGACACGAGAATGCCCAAACCCAGCGTCGCCTGGTTCGACAGCCTCACGGACAGCGTCTTCGCCCTGGGCGCCGCCGCCCGCGAGTGCCGTGCCGCCAGTGAAGCGGCTCGGATCGCCTCCTGGCATATCGATCCCGTACGTCTGAACCCCGTTGACGGGGAACTGAAGGTCACCGGCTCCGGCTGCACCGTCCGACCGCACGACCAGGCCATCTGGCGAATCCATGACCTGTGTCTGTACCAGGAGCACCGGACCAAGGCCCTGTTCGAGAACACGGCCCAGGCGTACGCCTACGGGACGGCCGCGGTCCTGCTCTCCGTTCTCAAAGGTGAGCGGCCGCGGTTCGTCGAACTCAAGCGCACCGATACCGGCGAGTACGTGATCACGGGCGGTCTGCTGCCCGATCTCCGCAATCGGCTCGGCAGCTACGTCGGCTCCAGCCGTCTCGCCGTCCTCCGGGATGACGTGATCGGCCGCGAGCACGCTGCGGGCGTCGCCGCCGATCTCGCCTCGCAGGACTATCTGGCGGATCACGAAGCGGGAGAGATGGCCGACGCCTCCGACTTCGCCGCCGGCCTGGCGGACAGCTACTGCGCCTACGGCGCGGCCGCCGAAAGCGCCCTGCACTTCGCCCTGATCGCTGCAAAGAGCCACGCGCCGAAGGAGGAGGGTCAGTGACCACCGAGCCGCAGATCGACCCGACTGTTGTGTACGCCGCCGCCCCCGGCCTCATCGCCGAGATGTGCTGGGTGACCGAGCAGGCGCGGGAGCGCCGCTTCGGGACGGAGCCGGGCCGCGAATTCTGGCTTCGCAAGGCCGCGCTCCTCGACCGCATCGCCATCCAGGAGTCGACCACATACTCCGCGGACGTTGCCGCCGATGCGGTGGCGGTCGCCGGTGCCGCCGCGCTTCGGCTCGCTGAGTACGACGCGGGGCACTCCGGGGTCAGCCTCAGGGGCTTGGAGCTGGCGACCGGCGACGACTGCCGCCTGTACGTCCGCGAGCAGTACCGCGAATGGAACCGCACCCAGCCCCACTGACTTCGCCCGGGGCAGCGGTCCACGGGTCAAGGTAGCCCGCTGCCCCGGTTCCTCCCATCCCATCCATGGACACAGGAGGTGCTCTCAGCATGCACCACAACACCCCGCGCCCGCTTCGCAGGGCGGCACTCGAAGCCGCCGAGCGAGGTTGGCACGTTTTTCCTCTTGTACCGGGAAGCAAGCGGCCAGCCGTGCGCTCCTGGGAACAGCGCGCCACGGTCGACGCCGAGCGGCTCACCCGCTGCTGGGCGACCGGTGACTACAACATCGGCATCGCCGCGGGTCCGTCCCGTTTGGTGATCGTGGACCTGGACGTCCCCAAGCACGACGGGGATCTCCCGCCCGCCGGGACCCCGGACCGCGTAGCCGACGGAGCCGACTCCCTGGCGCTGCTCGCCGAGCTTCAAGGCGGCCGGTATCCCTGCGGCACGTACACCGTCCGCACCCCTAGCGGTGGCACACACCTGTACTTCACGGCCCCAGCTGGCACAGCGCTCCGCAACACTGCGGGCACCCTGGGCTGGAAGGTCGACACCCGCGCGAACGGCGGCTATGTCGTGGGCGCGGGCAGCACGGTCGACTCCGAGGCATACACGGTCGCCGATGGCACGGTCCCCGCCGCGCTGCCGGACTGGCTGGCCCGGCTCCTCACACCGGCGCCGCTGCCACGGCAGGAGCCCCTGTCCGTACCTCTGCTCGCCACGGATCGTCGCGGCGCATACCTGCGCGCCGCTGTCGACGGGGAGCTCCAGCGCGTCGCCTGTGCCTGTGAGGGCAACAGGAACAACGCGCTCTACCAGGCGTCCGTGGCGCTCGGCCAACTCGTCGCGGGCCAGGCACTGAACGCGGGCGACGTGACCGGCTGGCTGGTCGAGGCCGCCGTACGCATCGGTCTCGCCGAGCAGGACGCCCGGCGCACCATCGCCTCCGGCCAGCGCGCCGGAGCGAAGAAGCCCCGCAGCATCGCCGGGAGGGCCGCATGAGCGAGCCCCCTTACAACCCGCCCCACCTGTACTCCACATCCCCCGAGCCGCAGCCGCTCCAGCCCGCCCAGCAGCGCATCCGTACCGCCTGGACCGCCGACGAGCTGATGGCGACCGAGTTCCCCGAGCCTCGCTGGGCGGTGCCCGGCATCCTCTCAGAGGGCGTCAACCTGCTCGCCGGACCGCCGAAGGTCGGGAAGTCCTGGCTCTCCCTCGGCCTGGCGCTCGCCGTCGCGGCCGGCGGCCGTGCCATGGACAGCGTGCCCGTGGAGGGCGGCCCGGTTCTGTATCTGGCGCTGGAGGACACCCCGCGCCGTCTGCAGACCCGCATGCGGAAGATCCTCGGCGGCGACCCGGCTCCGCGAGGTCTGACGCTGGCGACCTCCTGCCCGCCGCTTCCGCAAGGCGGCAACGAAGCGATCGCCCAGTGGCTCGACCGCAACCCCGAGGCGCGCATGGTCGTGATCGACGTCTTCGCGAAGATGCGCGGCACGTCGGCGCCGGGCATGTCCGCGTACGACGCCGACTATGCAGCCGTCGGCCATGCCAAGCGCGTCGCCGATCACTACGGCGTCGCCATGGTCCTCGTCCACCACGTCCGCAAGGCCGGCGCGGACGACTTCCTCGCCGAGGTCTCCGGCACCAACGGACTCGCCGGAGCCGCTGACGCCACACTCGTACTGAAGCGCTCTCGCGGGCAGGCTGACGGCGTCCTGCATGTCACCGGGCGGGACGTGGACGAATCCGAACACGCCCTCCGCTTCTACGCGGAGGCAGGCGCGTGGGAGCTCCTCGAAGGCCCGGCCGCTGACCACACCCTCGGCGATACCCGCACCGCGATCCTCCGCTTCGTCCGCCTGCACCCCGGTGCCCGGCCGAAGGGGATCGCCGACGAGACAGGACTGGAGCCGAACCTCGTCCGCCAGACGTGCTCGCGCATGGCCAAGGACGTCCAGCTCATCAGGAAGAACGGCGGCTATGTCGTGCCCGCCGAGAACGGGGGAGAGGAATGACCAGTCACAGCCGTCACAGTGTCACTGCGGTCACTCTGCCTTACCTCTTCCGACCTGCCGAGATCGCTGAAGCGCTCGGCTGCTCGGAGTGGTGGCTCAAGGAGCAGGCTCGGCGACGGCGTATCCCGTTCACAAGGCTCGGCGGCGCCTACCGCTTCACCGCGGAGCACGCCTCGGAGATCGTCCGCCTCTTCGAGGAGCGCCCGACTCGGGGCGTCAACGCCCGCGACGTCGTTCCCGCGCAGCGCAGCCGCCGCCGGAACGCCGAGCCGACAGTCCGCCTGGTGGCGCGTCCGGCCCGGCGTCTGAGGTCTGTCCACCAGTCGGCCACCGCGCTCTGAACCACGCCCCGTATATATAAGGAGACACGAAGCGGTGGGATACGCGGAGAAGCGCGGCACGTACTACCGCGGGCGCTACAAGATCGCGCCCGGCAAATACGGCACGGTCAAGGACGACCAGGGCCGGACGGTCAAGTTCAAGGGCAAGCGGGAAGCCGAGCAGGCGGCTGATGCGGAAGAGGCAAAGGTCCGGGACGGCACCCGGAGGGACCCGTCGCTTGGCGCGGAGACCTTCGGCGAGTACGTGAACCGGTGGTTTGAGGACATCGAGCTGGCCGACACGACGATGCAGAACTACCGGCGAGAAATCGAGACCCATCTCCTGCCGGAGTTCGGGGAGCGCCCGCTCAATCTGATCCAGCCGCGCGACATCACCGCGTGGGAGCGGAAGCTGAAGGAGGCCGGCTACGCGAAGGAGAGCATCAAGACCTATCGGGCCAGGCTCCACCTCATCCTGGCGGACGCCGTGGAAGAAGGGCTGATCCCGTCCAATCCGGCTGCCCGGCGACGAGGGCGCGGCAAGCGGGCAGGGCGGTCCGGCCACCGAGGCCCGGAGAAGGTGATCACGTCGCCGCTTGGGATCCTGCTGATCGCCGAGCGCCTGGCCGTGCTTTCGGGGCGGGATGACGAGTTCGTGGCCGCTGTCCTGAAGGGCTACACCGGGATGCGCTTCGGAGAGATCGTCGGGCTGGAGAGGACGTTCGTGCGGCGCCGGGCCGTACGCGTCGAGTGGCAGCTCGTGGAACTCGACACCGGCGAGCTGGTGAGTTGTCCCCCGAAAGACGACAGCTACCGGACGCTCGACACTCCGGAGTGGCTCGATGCCCTGGTACACGGCCACATCGCGAGGGCCAGGCCCCGGCCGTGCCCCTGCCACGGACACACCTATGTCTTCAGCAGCTTCGGCACGGTGCGCCGATGGGGCAGGAACGGACAGCCCACGGTGGAGGATGTCGCCACGCTGGCGGGCGTCAGTCACGGGACGGTGTCGAACGTCCTGAACCGCCCGGCTGTGGTGGCGGAGGAGACCCGCCTCCGGGTCACTCATGTCATGGCGGAGCTGGGCTACCTGAGAGGGCGGACGCCGGAAGAGACCGCAGCGCACTGGCGGAGGAAGAGCTTCGCTTCCCGCCTCTTCCGCCCAGCAGTCACGGGCCAGTACGAGAAGGTGGGGAGCCGCCCCGGCCATCCGGTGCCGGTGCGGGCGGATTCATGGATGGCGGGCACCTTGGTCCAGGGGCGGGGCGCCTCCGCGCGTGCCACCGTGTGCTGGGTGCCGATCGCGCAGGGCCTCACGCCGCACGGGCTGCGCCACTCTCACCGGACGCACATGGAGGACCTGGGGACGCCGAAGGTCCTCATGGACGAGCGTATGGGGCATATGGACGGATCGGTCTCCGCCAGGTACGCACACGTGACCGACGAGATGCGGCTCCGGCTGATGGCGGGGCTGACGCGGAGCTGGGAGGCATCGTTGGATGCTCGGCTCGCAATGTGCCCGCGCTCTTCCGTGGCCGTGCTCGATGCCCTGCTTCAGGCCCGCGCAGCTGAAGTTTTCTCCCAGATTTCTCCCAGCGAAGGAGGCGAAGGCGGTCTGAAACGTCTATGACCTGGGGAAATAGGCTGTGGGGTTGAGATAAGCCCATGCCTGATAAGGATGAGGCCACAGGTTCAAATCCTGTTAGCCCCACAGTGACGGTCGGCCGGACGGAGATTCTCCGTCCGGCCGGTGTCGTTTCCGGCTGACGTCGGTGATCAGGGCGTCAGTTGGCGCGGATACAGGTCACCGAACGGTATCGATCGGTGTGTATAGTCGGGCGCCAGTAGTCCTCATACGTCAAGGAAAGACGAGGTCGCGCGGTGAAGAAGCTTCTCCTGGTCGCACTGGCCGCCATCGGCGGGCTCCTCGTGTACCGCCAGATCCAGGCGGATCGCGCCGAGCAGGATCTGTGGACGGAGGCGACCGACTCCGTGCCCGCAGGTTCCGGTGTGTGAGACACAGCGTTCTTGGATCGAGAGCCCCGGTCGTGGAAGCGGCCGGGGCTTTCTGCCACCCACATTTCCTTGCTAAAGCAAATTTCTTGGTTGCTTTAGTGAATCGCTGATCAGAGCTGGGTCAGCGCCCACAGACCCAGGGCGAAGCAGAGCAGCGCGACGATCACGACGGGAACAGTGATCGCAGGCGGAGGCCCCGGGCGTCGGATGCGGCGGCCGTGCCGGGGGCCGCGGGCCGTGTACGGGCGGGTCGGGGCGGCGGTCGGAGCCGGAGGCGGGGGCAGGGGCGGCTCGGGGCCCGACTGCGGTGCGGGTGGTTCGGGCTGGGCCGGCTGCGGGGGCTGTACGGGCTGCGGGGGCCGGGTCGGCGGCGGGGTCGGCTGGGCCGGGAGCGGCGGCGGGGCGGCGGGCGGCTGTCGCGGCGGTGGCGGGCACGGAGGCAGGGTCCCGGTGCGCGCCGGCGAATACGGCTGTGAGCCGGGTTCCTGAGGCCTCGGCGGCATAGGGGGCGGGTTGGACGGAGGAGAGGGCGCCCCGGAACCCGGCGCATGGCGGCCGGGCGCCTGGAGCGGCGGGGGCGCCTGGAGCGCTCCCGCCAGGGGGCCGTCCGGACCGAACCCCGGTGGCAGCGGGCCGATTTGGTCGAAGACCTCCACCGGCTCCTCGTCGTCCCCGCTCTCGGGAAGCAGCTCGACGGCCGTCGCCAGCGCCTTGCGTGCGCCCGTCGCCGTGCGGAACCGGTCCTGCGGGTCCGGCTGCAGCAGTCCGGCGAGCACCTGCCACAGCGGCTCGGGGACGCCCTCCGGGGGCCCGGGCGTACCGTGGTCGGTGAAGTGGCGGGCCAGCGCGTCGGCGTCGGGCCGCTGCCCGCTCAGCAGATAGAGCGCCACCAGGCCCACCGCGAAGAGGTCGGCCGTGAAGTCCGGCTCCGCGCCGAGCATCTGCTCGGGGGCGAAGTAACCGGGCGTCCCCATCACATAGTTGGTCTCGGTGAGCCGCGGCTCGCCCTTGCGCATGGAGATCCCGAAATCGGACAGCCGCAGATGCGGCCGTCCGGCCCCGGTCGCCTCCAGGAGGATGTTGGCCGGCTTGATGTCACGGTGCACGACGCCCTCCGCGTGCACGGCGGCCAGACCGGCCAGCAACTGGTCGAGCAGGGTGCAGACCAGGCGCGGCGGGAGCGGGCCGTAGTCGCCGATCACATGGGCCAGCGACCCCCCGCTCACCAGATCCATGGTGAACATGACCTTGTCGTCGTCCGCCGCCCAGCTCGCCGGGGCGAGGACATGCGGATGGTCGATGCGCAGGGCCTGCTCGCGTACGAAGCGCAGCAGTGTATGGGCGTCGCTCTGCTGGAGCACCTTGGCCGCCACATAGCGCCGTCGCCGGCGGTCCCAGGCGCGCCAGACCGCGCCGACGCCGCCGCGGCCGATGGGGTCGACCAGTTCGTACCGCCCGGCGAAGACCTCACCCATCGCGCTGCGCCCGCTCCCAGTCCTGTCGTGGAGGCGTGCCGCCCCCGGTCAGCTCTGGTGCGCCTCGTAGTGCGCGACCGCCTCCGCGGTGCGCCCGGCGCCGTACACCCGGAGGAACTCTGCCAGTTCCGGGTGGGTCGGGGCGAGAGAGTCCGCGGCATCGATGATGTCGCCGGCGGCCGAGACGGAGCGCAGCAGCGACTGGATCTCACGGACCACACGGCGCACGGTGGGAGCTCCGGAGCTGTTGGCAGACTGGCTGGGGGCGGTCAGGACGGAGCCGCCCTGGGACTTTTTGATCTCCTCCATCCGGTCCGTGGCCTCGACCGCGCTCACGCTGCCGTCGGCGACCTGCCCCGCCAGCTCCTGCAGCGCCTGCACCCGCTGCACCACCGCGGGATTGCCGATCTTCGCCCGCTGTCCGCTCATCAGCTGTGACAGCATCGGCGCCGACAGTCCGAGCACCGCCGCGAGCCGGGCCTGATTGAGCCCGAGATCATCGATCAGCCGCCGGAAGAGCGCCCCCAGCGGCTCCCCGTACCAACTGCGCTGCAGCTCTCTGGCTCTGGCGGTCGTGTCCTGTGCGGCATCCATAGCGTCTCCCCATCGCTTCCCCAAAGCGGCTTCGCTGCTGCGAACCTAGACGAGCATCCTACGGAGCGTGGTCGTGGGGCGGGAGTCCCAATCCCTTTGCGGAATCCCCGGGGGTAACCGGTACTCTGTTCTGCGGCGGCGGTCCGGGGCCTTCCTGGGGCTGCGCCGACCCTTCCGGGGCCTTAGCTCAGTTGGTAGAGCGCTGTCTTTGCATGGCAGATGTCAGGGGTTCGACTCCCCTAGGCTCCACATATTTGCACCCCCTGAACTGCGGAAACGTGTTCAGGGGGCATCTTTTTATGCCGACGTGTCAGCGCAGCAGTGCTGGCGCAGGCCCTGGTGGCCCCATGCCTGCAGGGGTTGGGGCAGTGGCTTCTCCCCTGACAGATCCCCATGGTCCGCACGTGACCAGTGTGCGGCGACGGTGGGTTCGGGCCGCGCGGTTCCGTGGCACCAGGAGGCGAGGCCATCCAGTACCCGGTCGGCGACGGGCCGGACGCGCGGGGCGCGGATTCGCCCGGAAGGCGCCCGGGGGCGCGCCGGTCACGGTCGTGGTGGGGGGAGAGGATCCCCGGCCCCGGTCCCAGCACCGGCGTCGGCGTCGGCGTCGGCCCCGGTCGCGGTCGCTCGGGGGGCCGCGGCCTTGGCGGGTACGAAGATGGCGGCGACCAGGGCCAGGCCTGCGGCGGCGCCGACGAGTTGGGCGGCGATGAACGCGGGTACGGAGGCGGGGGCGATGCCCGCGAAGGTGTCCGTGAACGCCCGGCCGACCGTCACCGCGGGGTTTGCGAACGACGTGGACGAGGTGAACCAGTAGGCCGCGCCGATGTACGAGGCGACGGCGACCGGGGCGAAGCGCAGCCGGTCCGTGCGCGCGAGGCCGAAGATCAGCAGAATCAGTCCGGCCGTGGCGACCACCTCGCCGAGCAGCAGGTGCCCGGCCGAACGGTCGTGTGTGGACCACTGCACCAGCGGCTCGCCGAACATGGCGTCGGCCAGCACCGCGCCCGCGATCCCGCCCACGATCTGCGCGGGGAGGTACACGGCGGCCTCATGGGCGGTGACCCCGGCGCCGCCACGGCGGGAGGTCCACCACTCGGCCAGGGTGACGGCCGGGTTGAAGTGCGCCCCGGACACCGGTCCGAGCAGGGCGATCAGGACGCCCAGGCCGAAGACGGTGGCGGTGGAGTTGGCCAGCAGCTGCAGGCCGACGTCCTGGCTGAGCCGGGTGGCCTGGATGCCGGAGCCGACCACGACCGCGACCAGGGCCGCGGTCCCGGTGAACTCCGCCGCGGCCCGCGCGGCCAGCGGAGCGCGGGCCGGGTCCGTGCCAGCGGCGGGCTGCGGCGGGGCAGGGCGTATGGCGTTCTCCGCCGCGGTCTCGGGGCTGGCGGTCACAGGGGTCTCCTCGGTGGCGGGTGCGGGCGACGGCGCACGGGGATCAGGGGCAGGACCGCTTCAGGTTCGCCGCGGCGGTGGCGCGCGCGGTCTCCGCGAGATCGGTGAACTGACCGGCGAGGGAGGCGATGACGTCCGGACGGAGCCGGTAGTAGGTGAACCGGCCGCATGGCTCGGTCTCCACGACCCCGGCCTCGCGCAGCACCTTCAGATGGTTGGAGAGATTCGTCTGCCGCGCGCCCGTCTCCTCGACGAGGTGCGTCGTGCAGAGCGTCTCGCGGGCGAGGAGGGTCACGATCCGGAGCCTGAGCGGGTCGGCCAGCACCCGAATCAGTTCAGTGTCGACTGACGTCATCATGGGCTGATACTGTCACATCACCCGGGGCTGACACCAGTTCAGGGTGACCTAAGACCCCGGTTGACCTAAGGAAGCACCCATGTCTGCCGCCCCGCTCGCCTCAGTGCTGTTCGTCTGCGTCCACAACGCCGGCCGTTCCCAGATGGCCGCCGGGTTCCTCGGCCATCTCGCGGGCGACCGGATCGAGGTGCGTTCCGCCGGCTCCCTGCCGGCCGACCGGGTCAACCCGGCCGCGGTCGAGGCGATGAAGGAGGTCGGCGTCGACATCGCGGACCAGCAGCCGAAGGTCCTGACCGTCGAGGCCGTGCAGGCGTCCGACTACGTCATCACGATGGGCTGCGGCGACGCCTGCCCGGTCTTCCCCGGCAAGAAGTACCTCGACTGGGCCCTGGAAGACCCGGCCGGCAAGGGCGTCGACTCCGTCCGCCCGATCCGGGACGAGATCAGGAACCGCATCGAGGCACTCGTCGCCGAGATCGACGCCCAGCGGGGTGAGTGATCCCGGCCGCGCCGTCAGGGGGCGGCCGGAGCCGGAGCGGCAGGAAGGGCGGCAGGGCAACCCGGGCAGATGACGCCGCCACTCGCTCAGGGTGATCCGCGGCTGCGCGGCCGACGGCCATCTGTCCCGACCGACGCCGGGCCCGTGCTCCGACCGACGCCCGGCCCGTGCTCCGACCGACCCGCGGAGCACGGGCCCCGGCGCCCCTGCCGACGCTGCGCCCTGCCGACGCCCGGGCCCGGTCAGCGCCGGGCGTCCAGCGGCTCTCCCAGGACTTCGCCGTCCAGCTCGGCGTAGGCGCGCCGCAGGTTGCCCACGGTCCGCTCAGGGCCGGCCGACAGGCGTCGAAAGTCGCCCGGGTCCGCCGCCCGGGCCGCCTGGAGCGGCGTGAGCTCCTGTGACCAGCCTTTTAACGCGACGGACTGGATCCAGCGCAGATAGGCCTCGGTCTCGTCGAACGCCTCGGGACCGCAGACCCGGCCGTGGCCGCAGACCACGGTGCGCGCCCCGAGACCGCGCAGCGTCCCGACGGCGCGGAGCATGCCCTCGACCGACCCCAGCACGGCGGACGGCGCCGTCCCGTGGGACACGACGCCGCCCGCGAAGAGGAGTCCGTCACCCGGGAGCCAGGCGGCGACGTCATGGGCGGTGTGCGCGGGACCGCAGTACAGGAGCTCGATCCGCCGCTCACCGCAGTGCACCGTGAGCCGGTCGTCGAAGGTCACGGACGGCAGGGCTGCGCCGGTGTCCCTCCCCGCACGGGCCAGGGTGTGCGCGATGACTGCCGCGCCGGGGAAGGCGGCGCTGCCGAAGGGGTGGCCGCCGCAGTCGTGGGTGCTGACGACGGTCCGGACCGGGCCGGCGTCCAGCGCCTCGACGGCCCCGGCCAGCATCCGCGCGCGGGCTTCGGGCACGGCGGCTCCGATGACGGTCACCCCGTCGGGGCCGGCGACGACGCCCGCGCTGTACGGGGTCCCGCCACGGTTCGGCTCGGTGTACGCGAACACGCCGTCGGCGAGCCCGGTCAGATACGGCAGCCGGTCCCCGGCCTCGGCCCGGTCGGATGCGGCGACCCGAGGCAGCAAGGGCACGACGGTGGAGCGTGCGCCGCGGCGGGGTTCCGGTTCTGGCATGACTGGCCCTTTCCGACGGGCTGGTGTGGGGTGCGATGCGGTCAGGGCGCCGGAGTCAGCGCGTCGAGTCGGCCGCTCTCCCCTGATTCCGCTGACCCCGCCCCGGGCGCCGCCGCACCGAGCAGGAACTCCTTGTGCAGGGCGGACACCGCCCGCGCACAGTCCGCGTCCCGTACGGTCGCGGAGATCCGCGCCTGCGAGGTGGCGATGGAGAGCGGCTCGATCCCGGAGGCGAGCAGCGCCGTCAGCATCCGGCCCGCACACCGGGGATCACTCATCAGACCGGCGCCCACGACCGAGACCTTCGCCACGCGCGCGTCGACGGCCACCTCGCAGGGAAACGCGGTGAGCACGTTCATCGCGGCCTCCACGTCCTTGCGGGCCACGGTGAAGTCCCAGCCGTGCCGCCCCGAGCCGTCGGTGAACCGGGTCACCACATCGACGGTGACCGCGGCGTCGGCGAGCATGGAGAAGCCCTCCGCCCCGAACGGCGGGGCGTCGGGCGAGGCGGCGCCCATGGTGATCCTCGCGCTGTCGGGGTCATGTGCCACAGCGATCACTCGGTCGTCGGTTTCCAGCATCTGGGTTCCCTTCCAGTCCGAGACCACCACGGTCCCCGGGCGACGGTTGAAAGCACTGCGTACATGGATGTCCACGCCCGCGCGTCCGGCCAGTTCCACCGCGCGGGTGTGCAGCACGCGGGCGCCGGCGTAGGCCATCTCGGCCATGACGCTGTTGCGGACGGCGGGGATCAGCCGGGCGTCGGGCACCAGGCGTGGATCGGCGGAGTGGATTCCGTCGACGTCGGTGTAGATCTCGCAGGATGCGGCGTCCAGCTCGACGGCGAGCGCCACGGCCGAGGTGTCCGAACCGCCCCTGCCGAGGGTGATGACGTCTCCCGCGCCGTTCACCCCCTGGAAACCGGCCACGACGGCGACCTGACCGCGGGCCAGGGCCCGGGCCACCTCCGTGGCGTCGATCCGCGCTATGCGCCCGTCGGTGTGCGCTCCGGAGACTTCGAAGCCGGCCTGGCGTCCCAGCAGGGAGAGCGCGGATACGCCCATGCCGTCCAGTGCCATGGCCAGCAAGGCGGCCGATCGCGCCTCTCCGGTGGCCAGCAGCTGGTCGAGTTCCCTGGGCGGAGGCGCCGCGGCGGCGGTGAGCGCTTCCTCGACGAGCCGGTCGGTGGAGTCTCCTCGTGCGGAGACGACGACCACGGTCGCGAAGCCCCCTCGGCGCACCTCGGCGACTCTATGCGCGGTCTGGGCCAGCCGCTCGGGGGTGGTGCCCATCGACGTCCCGCCGAACTTCAGGACACGGATCGGCTCTGCCGTGCCGTACGGACGCCGAGCCGCGGAGCGAGCGGTTTCCATCGGATCATGCCCTTTCAGGAGTGCGCCGGTGCTTTCGCCGGCTCTGTGGAGGTGACGTTGGCGAAGGCCGCCATGGCGGTGAAGTGGCGGCGGAACACGACGACGAGGGCGACGACGGCCAGCGCGGCGGCGGCGCCCCCGAGGAAGGAGACCGGGCCGAGGCCGGCGCCGACGAGGGCGAGGCCGGCGACCACGGCGAGGGATTCGGCGAGGCCCCATACGAAGGTCAGCGTGCCGATGGCCAGCGCGGGCCGGCCGCCGGAGATGCCCACGGCGAGCGTCTGGTAGACCGGCCCGTAGATCATTTCGCCGAGCGTGATGCCCAGCACGGCCAGCAGCATCGCCGGCAGGCCGGCGCCGGCGGCGACGAGCAGGGCCGTTCCGGTGCCCAGGGCCAGGTTGGAGAGCACCACGAGTGCCGGTTCGCCCAGGGTGCGCGACCATCTGGTGACCAGTGTCTGCAGGAGGACGATGGCCACGCTTCCGGCGGCGAAGAGCAGCCCGACGCTCCGGGCTCCCAGCAGCGGGGTCGCATGGGCGGAGAACACCCCGTAGAACTGTGCATAGGCCACGGTGGTGAGGAAGTTGGCCGCCAGCAGGATCGCCACCGTCCTTCTGCCGGGTGTGGCGGGCCGGGCAGCGGCCGGTGCGCCGGCTGCGGGCGCACTCCGTCCGGCCAGTCGGGCGGCCAGCAGGATGCCGACCGCGGCGAAGCCGATCGGGGCCAGCGCGTAGAACCGCTCCGAAGCCGTGTAGGCAAGCGAGGAGACCAGCGGAGCCAGGCCGCCCGCGGCGTTCAGCGCGATGTTCTCGTAGGAGAAGGCTCTGCGCGTCTGGGTGGAGTCGAACTGATGGACGATAAGGGTCAGCTGGGCCAGTGTGGCGAGTGAACAGGCCAGGCCGAACACCGTGGAGAGCAGCAGCCAGCCCGCCAGCGAGCGGACGGAGAGCAGGCCCATCAGACACATGACGGCCGCGGCCGCCGCGATCGCGGCCTGCGAGCCGATGATGAAGTTCCGCTCGCTGCCCGGCCGCATGGCCTTGACGAAGGCCAGCGAGCCGAGCCGGTTGGCGAGGACCGCCGCCCCGACGATCAGCCCGACGCCGCCGGCCGTGAACAGCCCGCTGTCGAGCAGCCACACGGGGAAGAAGGGGTAGAGCACACCCCATGCGCCGTAGCTGAAGAACCGGAGGGCGTAGGGCGTCCAGCCGCCCGGCGGGGTTCTCGGCCGGCCGGTCATGACGTCGGCGTCCAGGCCGGGCGGCGCGGGCCGGCGGCGGTGTGGACGACGATGCCCTCCATCTCCCGCCGGATGTCCTCCGTGGGACCGGTCAGCACGCCGACCCAGGCGCTGTCGCCGGTGCCCGCCGCGTCGACCCGCCCGCCGTCGCGGACGACCTGGGTGTGCAGGCAGCGTCCGCCGGGCGGCACGGACACCGATGTGACCACGGCTTCCCGCTCCAGGCCGTAGTAGTACGCCGTCGTGGAGCGGGGCGCTGCTGCGGAGCCGTAGGCGGGCGCCGGGCTCGTCGGCACGTCCGGCAGGCCCAGGGTCACCACATGGGCGAGGATCTCCGCCGGATCCAGCGCGTAGGCGAGGGCGAGCTGTTCGACATGGCCGCCCCCGCCCAGCCGCCCGGCGTTGGCGTCTATCAGGAACGCCTGGTCCCCGGAGCCCGCGGAACCCGTGGGGTCCCCCGGCACGAGGAACTCGCTGTGGAAGTATCCCTGCGTCATGCCCGAGCGTTCTGCCAGCGCCGTCACGGCGGCCCGGCACCGGTCCCTGACCGCGGGGGACAGCCGGTCGTCCGCGGGCAGCAGATTGCTGATCTCGGTCCATGCGATCCGGCCGCGCAGGGAGAAGCCGATGAAGACGACGCGCCCCTCCTCCACATACCCCTCCAGGCTGATCAGCTGCCCGCGGACGTCCGCCTGCAGCACCCACGGATAGCCGTCGTCGTCGGGCATGCCCGATGCCGCCACCGCGTCGCGCACCGTCCCCGCGGTGGCGTCCGGGGGCAGCCGCACGACGCCCTGGCCGCCCGCCTGCTCGGCGGGCTTCAGGATGTAGCCGTGGGGCGCGGGGGTCACCGCGGCCGGGTCGACGGCCGAACGCCGCGCCTCGACGGCGGTGAAGCGGGCCGTCGGCGGGCAGTGCTCGGGGATGATCCGGGCGACCTCGGCCTTGGAGGCGAGACGTGCGGCGGCCGGATCGGGCCGGCACAGGCCGTACGCCGCCGCCAACTCCTCGATCAGCGGGAACTTCTCGTCGAACAGGCCGGTGATCGCGAAGGCGTCCTCGGTGATCGCCGGATGCTCCGCCAGCAGGCGGAGAACGGCGGCGCGGTCCTCGATGTCGACCGGGAAGCAGGCGCTGCCGCGCAGAGCCGCCGCGGACTGCGCCGAGAAGTCCGCCGGGTCCAGCAGGAACACCGGCTCGTACCCGGCGGTGCGCAGCGCCTGAGGCAGGTACTTGAGACTGACGGCGTTGACCCCGAGGATGATGATCTTCTTCATATGTGCTCTCCCTTCAGTTGCCGCTCAGTTGCCGCGCCGACGCGTCACGCGGGTGAGCGTCAGACGGACCCCGTCGTGGCCGCGGCGGGCATGGGGGCCTTGGCGGTCGCGCGGCGGCTGATCCCTTCCAGCGCACTCGCCCCGTAGTCGATCTCCTCGCGGGTGGTGCGCGGTCCGACGGCCAGCCGTACGGCCGCGGGAATGCCTGCGCGGAGCAGATGGTGCGGGGTGTGCGCACCGTCGATGAGCCAGCAGGCGACCCCGGCCCAGCACAGCTGCGACCACAGGTCCTCGGCGGACAGCCGCTCATGGGTGACGCAGAGGATTCCGGCGTGGTGCGTGCCGGCGGTGTGCACCCGGACGCCCGGGATCTGCCGCACCCGCTCCAGCAGTTCCCGCGAGAGGTCGGCGATGCGTCCCCAGTCGTTGTGCCGGGCCTGCCTGAGCGCGGTGTCCAGACCGACGAAGGAGGGCACGGCCTTCTCGCCGAGCTCGAACCGCCGGGCCGTGCCGGTCAGCCGGCGGATGCCGTCGTCCTCGCCGAACGCATGGGTGTGCACATCGACGCTGACCGGCTCGGCCACGGCCCGGAACCGCTCCGACATCACGGCGAAGCCGGTGCCGCGCGGGCCCAGGAGCGCCTTCTTGCCGGTGGCGGTCAGCAGGTCCACCGGGGTCGCGGTCAGGTCGAGAGGGATCAGCCCGGCCGACTGGCAGGCGTCGACGGCGAGCAGGGTGCGCCGCCCGCGGACCAGATCGGCCAGCGGCGCCAGCGGGGTGACGGTCCCGGTGCACGAGGGCACATGGGTCACCGAGAACAGCGCCACATCGTCGGTGAGATGTCGGCAGCACCAGTCGAGGTCGACGTCCCCGGCCGGGGTGAGCGGCACCTCCTCGATGGCGAAGCCGGCCTTCTTCTGGGCGTTCCGCAGCAGGAGGAGGTTGCCGGCCCACTCGTACGGCGTCGTCCACACGGTGTCCCGTTCCGTGAGCGAAATGGCGGCGACGGCGGAGTGCCAGGCGCGGGTCGCCGAGTCCGACATCGCCACGTCGTCGGCGGAGCAGTGGAACAGCTCGGAAACGGCCTGGTACACGCGGTCGTTCAGGACATCCGTGTACGAGCGCTCGGCGAAGTACGAGCCGACCGCGGCCTCCAGGGCGAGGAAGCCGGCCACCGCCTGTCTGGTCTCCGGGCTCTGCAGCCCGGAACCCGCGGTGTTCAGATAGGAGTTCCACAGAGGGGCGCGGGGGGCGTTGCGGGGGGTGCGGGGTCCCGTGGACACAGGGTCCTCCTTCAGCGGTTCCGGGCGGCGGAGGCGTGGGCGAGGGTGAGCACCTCGGCGAAGGTGGACGAGGCGGTCCGGGGATCTCCGCCCGCGCGGCGCCAGGCCCGGTACTTCGTGGCGTAGCTGACCAGGGTCTCGGAGCCACTCCGGCCGCGCCGGCGGGTGATGACTCCGCCCCAGAGGGCGTCCCATCGGGCGTAGGTGACGTCGTCGAGCAGGATGCGGTGGGCGCGCTTCATGTTCCAGAACGGGATGCTCATGTTCAGGTGGTGCACCAGGTGGTAGTTGTCGTGGTGCCGCCCGAGCAGGTAGTTCTCGATCGCCCAGCCATGGCGGTTCCTGGTCATGAGCAGCTGGGCGCGCTCGCTCTCGGGCATCGGGTAGTGCTCGGCCAGCTCCGAGAGCCAGCCGACGGCGATCGCGGTCGTGAACAGCGGGACGAGCCAGAACAGCACCAGGAGGTGCCACGTTCCGGTGGCGATCACGACCGAGGCGAGAGCCAGCCACTGGACGGCCAGGACCACGCGTTCCGTCGGCAGGCCGACGGGCATGGAGACATTGGTCTTCGGGCCCTTGTAGAAGATGCGGTCGCGGACGATGTACCTGATGTACGAGGCCGTGCGCAGTCCGAGGACGGCCAGCAGGATGTTCTCCAGGAAGAACCGCCGGTCCGAAACCCGGGGGTCGTACAGGCCGCATTCGAGGTGGAACTGGTAGTCGGGATCCTTCTCGGGGTCTCCGAGATAGCGGTGGTGGAATCCGATGTGGCTGGTGCGGTACGGCGTGTAGAGATGGAACACCAGGTACCCGGCGAACACCGTCCCCAGCATCAGGTTGAGGAGCTGGTTGCGGGCGAGCACCTTGTGGGACGACTCGTGCAGCAGATTCACCAGAGCGCGCTGGGTCGAGCCGATCACGATCAGCGCCGGCGGATAGAACCACCAGGAAACCTGCAGGCAGGCCCATATCGCCGCGGCCACGACGGCGTAGTCCGCGAGGATCGCGACGGGGGCGTGCCAGTTGTCGAGCTTCCCCAGAGGTCTCAGACGTCTGCGCACCTCGGGGGCGATGCGGCTGAAGTCGTAGTCGACGTGTCCGCCGTCGACGTGCCCGCTGTCGACGCGCCCGCCGTCGACGGGTCCGCTTGTCTTCTCGATGGTGTGAACCGGTGTCGCCATGGTCCCCTCACTCCTGCTGTCGGGTCATCGCGGTCTGCGATCAGGAACGTAGGAGCCGGAACGAACCGGCGGGCGGGGTCTACGACTTGAGTCACATGGGGCCGCCCCCAAAGGCACAGCCTGCTCCAACTCCCGTTGAAGCCACGGCGGGTGGCACCCGGGCAGTCCGGTCGGAGCCACTTGACATACTCCGCCGCGGGCGAGTGACACGGCCTTTGGACGTCGGCCAGCCTGCTCTGCGACAGAACGGATCCGTCCTGCGAGACAGGAGCAGTCCCTGCCATGTCCGGTACGTCAGTCCGCGTCCTGATCGCCGATGAAAACAGCCTGCTGCGTGAGGCCCTGTGCCTGCTGCTGGACTCGCAGCCCGACATCGAGATCGTCGCCCAGACCGGGGAGGTGGCCGAGCTTGCGGGACTCGTCGCAGGCACCCGGCCCGACCTTGTGCTCTTCGACGTCCACATGGCCCCCGCCGCCGACCGGGAGGCGATCGTGAACCGCCTGCTGCACGGCGTGCCGGCCACCCGGGTGCTGATCATGAGCATGCTGGACCACCCCGGCCTCGTCCGGTCCCTGCTGGACCTGGGCGTCCAGGGCTACCTCCACAAGAGCGTCGGCTACGCGGCCCTGGTCGCGGCGGTCCGCGCCCACCGCGGCCCGTACCAGACGGTGGCGGTCCCGATGCGCCAGGCCCGGTCGCGGGCCTCGTCCGGTCCCGCCCTCTCGGACCGGGAGGCCGAGGTGCTCACCCTGGTGGCGGTGGCCCTCAGCAACCGCCAGATCGCCCTGCGGCTGGGCATCAGCGAGGGAACCGTCAAGCGGCATCTGAGCAATGTCTTCGCCAAGCTGGACGCGGTCTCCCGGCTGGACGCGGTCAACAAGGCCATGTCCCTGCGGCTGATCGACTCGTCCGACCAGCCGCCGCTGCGGCCCCGTACGGCCGACAGGCCGCTTGCCGCCGCATAGAAGGCGTGCCCGGCGGATCTTTCCCCTCCCCGCCCCTTCCCGAACTGGGGCTCCGCCCCAGAGCCCGCTCCTCGCTCTCCCCCAGCTGCCTTCCCTCGACTCCTCTGGGGGCGCCGACGGGCGGTGTCCCCAGGGGTTACCCCACGGAGGTGTCCCCAGGGGACTGGATGTCCAGCCCCCCCCGGCGGTCGAGGACACCACGGCAGGCGGTACCGGGGGCTGACGCACCAAGATCCGACCGGACTGGCCCCACAGGGCAGAACACCCAGGCCGCAGAACCGATGACGGGACCTCCTGGTGCATTCCAGGAGGTCCTTTCGGCTTTCCCGCCTCGCCGGACCGCGTCGTACGAGCAGGACTTGTACGGGCAGGACTTGTACGGGCAGGGCCCGTGCACGGCCCCACGCCCCATACGGCCGCGGCCTCCCGCGGAGACGGCCCGTGCGGAAGGCTGTGCGGACCGGCCGTGCGGGGACGGCCTGTGCGGCCCGGCTCGTGCGGACACGGCTCATGGGACGGGGCCGTACGGAGACGGCCCGTGCGCGCGGGGGCTATGCGGACACGGTTCGTACGGACGGGCCGTGCGGACGGGGCTCGTACGGGCGGGCTGTGCTGAGAGGCCGTACGTGACGGCCCGTGCGCGGGGGCTATGCGGGCGGCCGTGTGGACACGGGCCCTGTCGGTGGAGGCCGACACAGACCGCAGGAGCGGGGCCGCACGCCGCGGGCACCGCAGGCCGAGACGGGCAAGGCCCCTGCCGGCCGAGGTCTGCGTGTCTCGGTCTTCAGGGGCCGTGTCCTGCGGTCCGCGGCGGTCACGCCGCCCAGCGCGCCCTACGCCAGCGCCTTGAGCGCCTGGGCGACCGCGTTGGCCGCGTTGACGCCGGCGTGGTGCAGCAGATACTGCTCCCCGCCGACCAGGTCGTAGTGGACGTCGGGCACGCCGATCCGCCGCACCGGCGGACCCCCTATCTCGGCGACCACCTCGCAGACCGCCCCGCCCAGGCCGCCCACGGCCCGGTGGTCCTCGATGGTCACCACCGCTTCGGCGCGGGCGCAGGCGTCGACGACCGCCTCCCGGTCGAGCGGCTTGACCGTGTGCATGTTGAGATGCCCGGCGCTCACCCCCTGCTCTGCGAGTTCCCGGGCCGCCTGCGCGGCGACCAGGTTCGGGTGCGGACCGGTGGCGATGAACACCACCCGGCCGGGCTCCCGCAGGACGCGGGCCCTGCCCAGGACGAAGTCGGTGCGCTCCTCGTAGAGCGCCGGCGTGGCCTGCCTGCCCAGCCGCAGGTAGGCGGGGCCGGGATCCTCCGCGACGGCCACCGTGGCCTGAACGGCCTCCCAGGCGTCACCGGGCACGACCACCGTCATGTTCGGCAGCAGCCGGAGCGCGCCGATGTCCTCGGTCGAATGATGGGTGGGGCCGTAGTGGCCGGATGCGAGACCCCCGTGCGTTCCCACGATCTTCACCGGCAGATTGGCGCCGGCCACATCGACCTTGATCTGCTCGTAGGCGCGGGCGCTGACGAACGGGCTCATCCCGGTGGCGAACACCGGCCGGGCGGCCACCGTCATTCCGGCCGCGACACTGATCATGTTCTGCTCGGCGATGCCGAGGTTCACATGCTGGCGCGCCAGCGCCCCCGTGAAGGACGCCTCGTAGTCCATGTCGACGGTCAGACACGCCAGGTCCGGGTTCTCCCGCGCCAGGGCCAGCAGCATCATGGCGTGGGCTTCGCGGCTCTGGAGCGCCGAGCGGTTCTCCCAGACGTGGTCGAAGACGTCTGCGACGGAGCGGTGTGCGGTGAGTGCGGCGCTCATGCCCGCTCACCCGCCAGCGCCGCGAGGGCCAGCCGTCGTGCGGCCTCGTCGAGGGTGGCCGAATGGCTCTTCTTCGTGTCGTGCAGGCCGGGGACCCCACGCGCCTTGATCGTGCGGGCGATGACGGCCGTCGGCCGGCCCGGCTCGACCGGCGCGTTGAACGCGGCCCTGATCTGGTCGTGGTCGTGTCCGTCGACGGTGAGCACGCGCCAGCCGAAGCCGGCCCACTTGTCGGTCAGCGGCTCCAGCGACATGCAGTCCTCGGTCCTGCCGCTGATCTGCCAGCTGTTGCGGTCGACGACGGCGATCAGGTTGTCGGCGCCGTGATGGGCCGCCGCCATCGCCGCTTCCCAGTTCGAGCCCTCCTGCAGCTCGCCGTCGCCCAGGATCACAAAGGCCCGCTTGTCGTGCCCGTACCGCCGTCCGGCGAGGGCGACCCCTAGCCCCAGCGACAGCCCGTGCCCCAGCGAACCCGTCGAGAACTCCACTCCGGGGAGGCGCTTCATCGGGTGGCCGGCCAGCCGGCTGCCCTGCTCGGCGTAGCTTGCGCACTCCGCTTCGGAGATCGTCCCGGTCGCGGCGAGCGCCGCGTACAGCGCCGCGCAGGCCTGCCCCTTGCTCAGGATCAGATAGTCGCGATCGTCCGGCGGCCCCTCGTCCGCGGGCTGCCGCAGCACCTCGCCGTACAGCACGGCGAGCAGGTCGGCGATCGACATGCTGCCGCCGATGTGCACGCCGTTGGGCGAGCCGCTCATTTCGATGATCATGCGGCGGATGTCCACGGCGAGCCGTTCGGCCGCCTTCCGCGGTGGCGCCTGTGTGAGCATGCTTGGTCCTTCCAGAGCTGTCTGATGGTGCCTGCCGGTGTCCGGCGCGGTCCGCGGCGCGTCGCTACCGCTAGATCAGCGCGGCGGGGGTGGGCGGAGCCTTCTCGACGCCCCAGGTCCGGGGCGAGTTGCTGATGGCGGCGGTGGCCAGCAGGCCGGCCAGCAGCACGCCGCCGACGAGCGACCACGACGCGACCGGGCCGAGCACGCCGATCAGCGGCAGGAAGATCAGCGGCGCGAGCACCACGCCGAGGTTGAAGTGCGCCGTGTAGAAGCCCATGTTGCGGACCTGGAGCCGGTCCGGGCTTATCGCGCTGATGTGGTCGGGCATGACCGGGTAGACGATCATCTCGCCGAGCGTCCACACGGCGGTGGCGACGAGCAGCAGCCAGGTGTGGTCCGCCGCGAGGCCCATGAGGGCGAAGCCGGCGACCGCGCAGCCGTAGCCGATCAGCAGGGTGGCACGACGGCTGAGCGTCAGCATGGCGTGGTTGAGGGCGATCTCGCAGGTGATGATCAGGAAGGCGTTCACCGCGAAGACCGCGCTCGCCCAGCCGGCCGGCTCGTCGAGTGTGTGGATCACATACACGCTGACCACCGTGGAAGGCAGCGCGTAGGCGAGATGAATCGGTGTGGTCGCGGCGAGGAAGCTCCAGAAGCGCACTCCGGGCCGTCCCGCGTCGCGCTCGTCGCCGGCGGCGGCCCGAGCCCCGGTGCCGGCGGAGCCCCGGCCCGCGGCGATCCGTGCGCGCGCCAGGATGAACGCCGAGGCCAGATAGCCGATCGCGGTACCCCAGGGGAGCAGGGCCGGGCTGACGCTGAACAGGATTCCGGCCAGCACCGGCCCGATGCCCATGCCCGCGTTGATCGCCAGTCGCACCGCCGAGAACGCGAACCGCCGCTGCGCCTCGGGCATCACACGGGCCACCAGCGTGTACGCGATCGGATTGACCAGCTCGTAGCAGAAGCCCCAGAGCGCGGTCAGCCCGACGAGCATCCACAGTTCGCTGGTGACCGAGATGGCCAGCACGATGCCGGTCACGGCGGCGAGGCCCATGACCGCGAGCCGCTTCTCCGGTATGCGGGCCGCGAGCGCCCCGCTGAACACCCCGGCGAGCAGCGCGCCGATGCCGAACACGCCGACGATCAGGCCGATCAGGTCGACGGTCAGCTCTTTGCGCTCACTGGCGAGGTACACGGCGTAGAAGGGGTACAGCACGACCGAGCAGCGCGACACGGTCACCGTGGCCAGCAGTCCGCTGATCGGCCGCAGCCCCGCGATGTTCTCCCGCAGACCGGGTTTCGTCGGCTGAAGCTGTTCCGGGCCGGACATCACACGACTCCGCACGCCGTCCGCGCGCCGAGGGGCTGGACCTCGTAGATCGCTTCGCGCACGGACTCGATGAATCGGTAGTCCTCGTCCACGACGGCCTGGTCGGCAGCGGTGAGGAACACCCGCACCGGGCTGGTGAGCAGGTCATGGGTCGGCACGATGACGTCGCCGGGCTTGCGCTTGAGCGTGAGGTCCGCCACCGACGGCCGGTTGCGGATCTCTTCGACCACCGCCTCGTTGACGGAGACCACCCGGCCGGACAACGTCGTCGGCGTGTTGTAGACGACTGCGGGCT
This sequence comes from Streptomyces chengmaiensis, assembly GCF_029846775.1. NCBI lineage: Bacteria > Bacillati > Actinomycetota > Actinomycetes > Kitasatosporales > Streptomycetaceae > Streptomyces > Streptomyces chengmaiensis. The sequence goes on along the minus strand of NZ_JARWBG010000004.1, from coordinate 18,338 downwards.
GGCGCTTGTCGTACACGCCGCCGCCGTAGCGGGCGAGGAACTGCTCGGGCCGTACGTAGGCCAGCGCCGTCAGGTCGGCGCTGTTCACGCCGAGGCAGGCGTCGTGGAAGGCGGGGTGCAGATGGCCGTTGACCCTGGCGCCCACCTCCACGAGAGCGGGACCGTCCTGGGTCATCATCAGCTCGGTGTGCGCCGGGCCGTTGCGGATGCGCAGGACGTCGAGCATGGCGCGGGTGTAGTCGATCAGCGCGACCGCCGTCGGGTCGGTCGGCGACACCAGGATGTCGCGGTTGTAGATCGGCTTTCCGTTGGGCAGCAGTTGCTTCTCGTACTGCCACACACCGCAGACGTAGGCCCGGCCGTCGACGCTCACGGTGTCGACGATGTACTCGGTGCCCTCGAGGAAACTCTGCACCAGCACCTGGGTGTTCGCACCGTTGAAGACCGTGGTGCTGTCGAGGATGGCGGGGAACGCCTCGCGCAGCGCGTCGGCGTCACGGCAGATGAAGACCCCGTCGGTCGACGCGGACGACAGCGGCTTGGCCACGCACGGCCAGTATCCGCTGCCCTCGGCCCAGGCGACGGCCTCCTCGGCGTCATCGGTGACCACCTGGTCCGCGGTGCGCAGCCCCGCGGCGGCGACCGCCTCGATCATCTTGTACTTGTCGCGCCGCGCCTCGGAGTACGCGGTTCCGTTGCTGCGCAGCGCCAGGGCCTCGCTCAGCCGGTCCGCGAGCAGCACTCCCGGCTCCTGGCCGGGGATGACGAACCGCGCGTCGATCTCCTTGAGCGCGCGCTCGGTGCCGCCGTCCGGGTCGTACACCAGCCAGTCGCGGTAGCGGGTCCTGTCCCACGGCTGCATGCGCGCTATCGGTTCCGGCGAGCTCTGCACATGGACGACGTCGATCCCGAGCCGGTTGAACGCCTCCGGCAGGTAGTTGCCGGTCCCGTACGCGTCGACCAGGACGCCGACCGCGCGTCCGGCGTCGGCGCGCACCGCCCTCCCGGAGCGGTTCCACAGCTCAGATCGCCTGTCCTCGGCCAGCTCAATCATCGCGTCCTCACCATCCCTGCTGTCGCGTTGCCGCGGTCTGCGGACGAGTGACGAACGTAGAAGTCAGGACCCGGCGGAGGGCGGGGTCTACGACTTGAGTCACATGCGGTCACCCCCAAAGGCACACCGCGGGCCGGCGCCCCAACTCCCGTAGCGGACAAGCACGTCCACTACGATCGCCGTATGACCACAGTGCTGATCATCGGCGCAGGCGACATGGGGGAGCGGGTCGCGGACGGACTGGCCGCGGGCGGGCGGGTCGGGCGTCTGCTGGTGGCGGGCCGGTCATCCGCGCGCGACGCCGTGGCGGCGACCGTGGCCAGCGCCCGGGACTGCCGTGTCGAGGCGGTGCCGCTCGATGCGTCCCGGCTGGACGAGGTGGCCGGGCTGCTCACCGCCACCCGCCCCGACCTGGTCGTGCACTGCGCCTCGATGCGCAGCCCCTGGGCGATGTCCGGCCGCTCCGATCCCGCCGCCCGCGCCGTCACCGCCGCCGGTCTCGCCCTGCGGCTGCCCTATCAGCTTCCGCTCGTCCTGAACGTCATGAGGGCCGTGCGCGCGGCCGGCCACACCGGACCGGTGGCGAACCTGTCCTTTCCGGACGTGACCGGTCCGGTCCTCGCCCGACTCGGCCTGGCGCCCGCGGTCGGCCTGGGGAACGCCGCCATGATGCAGTTGCGGGTGCGCGCCGCCCTGCGCGCCGCACACCCGGACCGGCCCATGCCGCTGATCCGCGTGCTCGGGCACCACGCCCAGGTGTTCGACGTCATGCAGGCCCGGCGGCCCGCCGACCCGCAGCAGCACTGCCGGGTCCATCTCGGCGAGGACGGGCAGCGGGACGACTCGCTCGCCTACCAGGCGCCGCCGCTCGCGCCCGGACCGCGCTACAACGTCGTCACCGCGGCCGCGGTCATGCCGGTCCTCGAGGCGCTGCTGCCCGGGGCCGGTCCGCTGCGCCACTCCACGGCGGCGCCGGCCGGGCTGCCGGGCGGCTACCCGGTCCGCATCGCCGACGGCTCCGTCGCCCTGGATCTCCCGCCCGGACTCTCCGAAGCCGACGCGATCGCCTTCAACGAGCGCATGGCCGCCGGCGACGGGGTCGACGGCATCGACGACGACGGCACCGTCCGCCTCACCGCGGCCGCCCGCCGGGCCGTCGCCGAGATCGCGCCGGACCTGGCCGACCCCATCGCGGTGGACGACCTCGCGGCTCGCGCGGCCCGGCTCGACGCGGTACTCGCCTGACGGCTGGCCGTGCGGTCGACGGGGCTCCGCCCCAGACCCGGTGTACGGCCTTCGGCCGTGTCCTCGATCGCCGGACGGGCTGAATTCGGCGCAGCCGGCAGCCGGGGGAGATCGCGGCCCGGACGCGGGTGTCCGGGGGCGGCGCCCCCGGAACAAGCTCAGCCGCGCTCCTCGTCGGGTGACTCCGGCTCGGCGTCCGCACCCCGTTCGCTGCCGTCGACCGAGGTCACCCGGCCCCGCTCGTCGACCTCCGTGGCCGCGGGCGGCTCCACCAGCCAGTCGGGGTTGGCCTGCTTGTCCCACCACTTCCAGACGGCCACCGCCCCGCCGAACAGCACGCCGAAGACCGCGAACCCCTTGGCGAGACGCCCGGCCCGGGACCGGCGCTCGTGCTTCCTCGCCAGCTTGTGGATCTCCTGCGCGGTCACCGGGCTGCGCAGCGCCGCCAGTGCGGCGGCCGAGCGGGCGGCCGCCTCGTGGCGCACCGGCTGGGCCACGGCCCTGGCGTGCTCGATGCGCGGCACGGTGTAGTCCGCCGCCTGCCGTGCCGCCTTCCTGGCCTGCGCGGCGGCCCGGTGCGCCGCCTCGTCCATCCGGGGCGGGACATGGGGGGCGACGCGCGTGCCGTACTGGATACGGGCCTGGCAGGCGGCCTCGTGCGCTGCCAGGGCGAGCTTGGGCCCGTACCTGGCGCGAGCCTCGTGCGCATAGAGCTGCGCATAGTGTGCCGCCTGGTCCTTCGCCGTGCCGGCGTAGGGGGCCACCGCTTCCGCGGCGTGCCGGACACTGTCCTTCGCCGCAGTCGTCGCGGTGCGCACGCTGTCCTTGCGGGTCACAGGGATCCTCCTCCTCGGTGGCGTGCTGGGCCTGGTGTTCGTCCCGATTTCCATGGAAATACGGCTGTCCGTCCGTTGAGAATCATGCCCGCTGCCCCCGCCCTCGGCATGCGGTACGGGCATCCGGGTCACGCACCCGCGCCGGCGGGGCCTGTGCACGCGGGGCGCGCTCCGGGACGTTCGCAACCCCCGGGTCCCCGCGGCGGGCCGGCGCATGCCCCCTTCTCGGGCCCTTCCGTGCGAGGATCGTCGCAGGAGTCAAGGGGACGAGGGAAGGCAGACCGTGGCCGAGCAGCTTTACGCCACTATCAGGACCAGCCGGGGCGACATCGAGCTGAGGCTCCTGCCGAACCACGCGCCCAGGACGGTCAAGAACTTCGTGGAACTGGCCCAGGGCGGCCGCGAATGGACGCACCCGGCGACCGGCAGGAAGTCTTCGGACCGGCTCTACGACAGCACCGTCTTCCACCGGGTGATCAAGGGCTTCATGATCCAGGGCGGGGATCCGCTGGGCAACGGCACGGGCGGCCCCGGCTATGAGTTCCAGGACGAGTTCCATCCGGACCTCGCCTTCGACCGTCCGTATCTGCTCGCGATGGCCAACGCCGGCCCGAACACCAACGGTTCGCAGTTCTTCATCACGGTGGCCCCGACCGCCTGGCTGACGCGCAAGCACACCATCTTCGGCGAGGTCTCCACCGACGCGGGCAGGAAGGTCGTCGACGCCATCGCGGGGGTCGAGACGGACCTGCACACCAAGCGGCCGGTCGAGGACGTCGTGATCGAGTCCGTGGTCGTGGAGACCCGCAAGAGCTGACGGCCGGGCGCTGCGCTCCGAGAGGCGTGGGCTGACCTGCGGGTCCCGATTATCCACAGGGGAACCAAAACGCCCCGTCCATCCGTAAGGATGGACGGGGCGGTGTGTTGAGCCCATAAGACCGGCGGAGATCGAGGGGACCATGGACCAGGCACCAGGCAGCCCGCAGGAGCCGCAGGGCACGCATGGCCTGCCGAGCTGCTACCGGCATCCGGGCCGGGAGACCGGCATCACCTGCACCCGCTGCGAGCGGCCGATCTGCACGGACTGCATGGTCAGCGCCTCGGTCGGCTTCCAGTGCCCCGAGTGCGTCAGGACCGGTTCCGGCACGGGCCACGCGCCGGGCGCCGACCGGCCGCGGACGGTCGCCGGCGGAGCGGTGGCGGCCGATCCGCATCTGATCACCAAGATCCTGCTGGCGGTCAATGTCGCCGTCTTCATCGCCGTCCTCGCCGTCGACGATCTCGTCTACCGGCTGACGCTGATCGGATTCGCCATCGACCCCCGCCTCGGCGAGGTGGTCGGCGTCGTCGACGGCGAGTGGTACCGGCTGATCACCTCGATGTTCCTGCACGAGCAGTTCTGGCACATCGGCTTCAACATGCTGGGGCTGTGGTGGCTCGGCCGGCCCCTGGAGGCGGCCCTCGGCAGGGTGCGCTATCTGGCGCTCTATCTGCTGTCCGGCCTGGCCGGCGGTGCGCTGACCTATCTGCTGAACGCGCCGAACCAGCCCTCGCTCGGCGCATCAGGGGCGATCTTCGGGCTCCTCGGCGCGACCGTCGTGCTGATGCGCCGGTTCCGCTACGACATGCGGCCGATCCTGGTCCTGCTGGCGCTGAATCTCTTCATCACCTTCCGCTACCAGGACATCATCGCCTGGGAAGCCCATGTCGGAGGCCTGGTCGCAGGTGTGATCATCGCCTACGGCATGATCCACGCCCCGCGTGCCCACCGCAGTCTGGTGCAGGCGGTCACCTGTGGAGCAGTGCTGCTTGCGAGCCTCGTGATGGTGGTCGCGCGGACCATGGCGCTCAGCTGAGCGGGATCTTTCCCCAAAGTTGTCCACAGCGTGTGCCGGATCCGGTGCACGCCGTGGAGAACGCCCGTACCCCGGGTCACTGGCCCGGGGTACTCCCGCTGATTTTCATGGTTTGTCGCATTTTGCTGCGCTCTGCCGGTGCCCGTCAGGTGGTGGCGAGGGTGACCCGGGCCGCCGGGCGGCGGCTTTCAGCCGGTCATACCGGCGTCAACGTCCCGGAAGTTATCCACAGATCGTCTGAACTTTCCACTGCCCTGTGGACAGCCCTGTGGATAACTCTGCGGATGGCTTGACGGGCGGGCTGCGGAACCGCTACCGCCGCGGCTGCTGCCCCGACGCTACTTCCACTGGGTGGACACTCCGAAGCCGCCGGCGATGAAGCCGAAGCCCACGACGATGTTCCAGTTGCCGAAGCTCTCGATCGGGAGGCTGCCCTCGGTCACGTAGAAGAGGACGATCCAGGCGAGCCCGATCAGGAACAGCGCGAGCATCACCGGAGCCACCCAGCTGCGGCTGGTCAGCTTGATGCTGGTCGCCTGCTTCGAAGAGGGCGGCGGCGTGAAGTCGGCCTTCTTGCGGATCCGTGACTTCGGCACGAGGGACTCTCCTGTCGATGCGCTGCGTGACCGCGCGGGGGGACTGTGGCTGGCGCCGGGACCGGGACGAGGGGGGACTTCCCCCTGCGCCCTCGGGCCACGGGGGCGGACCCCCGGCTTCCCGGGCGTCCGTTAGCGTAGTGCTTCCATGGCGCCGTAAGGAGTAAGGGTACGTTGAGCAATTCTGCCGACTCCCCGCAAGGGCCGGTCAGACGCCCGGTGTGGCGTCCCGTTCGGCTGCTCACCGTCGGCGTCTTCGCCCTGGCCGGGCTGATCTTCGTGACCAGCTTCAACACGGCCAAGGGTACCGACATCCGCACCGACGACTCGCTGCTGAAGCTCTCCGACCTGATCCAGCAGCGCAGCGACCGCAACGGCGAGCTCGAGGAGTCCACATCGGCCGTGCGCCGGGACGTGGAGACGCTCGCCGAGCGTGACGACGGCTCCACGAAGGCGGAGGACGAAAGGCTCGTCGCCCTGGAGCGGGCGGCCGGCACGCAGGAGGTGAGGGGCGAGGGCCTCACCGTCACCCTGAAGGACGCTCCGCCGAACGCTCAGGCCGCCCCCGGCTACCCCGAGCCCCAGCCCAACGACCTGGTCATCCACCAGCAGGATCTGCAGGCCGTGGTCAATGCCCTGTGGCAGGGCGGCGCCGAGGGCATCCGCGTCATGGACCAGCGGCTGATCTCCACCAGCGCCGTGCGCTGCGTGGGCAACACGCTCATCCTGCAGGGCCGGGTCTACTCGCCGCCGTACAGGATCACAGCGGTCGGCGACCGAGGGAAGCTGGAGCAGGCGCTCGCCGAGTCGCCCGCGGTGCAGAACTACCAGCTGTATGTGAAGGCGTACGGCCTCGGGTGGAAAGTCGACGAGCACAAGGCGGTGACTCTTCCCGGCTACTCGGGCACAGTGGACCTCCACCACGCGAAGCCCGTGGAGCCCGCGGAGTAGCCCCGGGCAGGGGAGCAGGGGAGCAGGGGTGCCGCTTGGAATGCGCTTCACCCGGCTGCTCGTCAGGATCGTCAGTGAGATCTGCATCACGGTCGGCGCGGCGCTGCTGCTGTTCGTCGCTTACGTCCTGATGTGGACGGGCGTCAAGGCCGACAGCGCCGTCGAAGGCGAGCTCGACCGGCTGGAGAAGCGCTGGTCGCAGTCGACGCCGCCGCCCGCCCGGCCCGAGGCCTCGGCGACGCCGCCCGCCCCCGCCCCTGCCCGGACCCCGACCGCGGACGCGTACGAGGACGGCAAGCCCTTCGCGGTGATGCGCGTCCCCCGCTTCGGGGACGGCTGGGAGTGGCCGGTCCTCCAGGGCGTCGGGGCGGCCGTGCTCAAGAGGGGCCTCGGGCACTACCCCTCGACCGCCCGCCTCGGCGAGGAAGGCAATGTCGCCGTCGCCGGACACCGCCGCACCTATGGGGACCCGTTCAGGGACTTCCCAGAGCTGAGGGCCGGGGACGCCGTGCTGCTGAACGACGGGGCCACCCGGTACACCTACCGCATCGTCGCCCGGCCCTACCAGACCGTCCCGTCCGACGTCGGCGTCGTGGAACCGGTGCCGCGCCCGCTGCGGGCCGGCGCGGCCCCCTTCGACGGCCCCGGTCGCTATCTCACGCTCACCACCTGCGACCCGGAGTGGGGCAGCAGCCACCGGCTGGTCGCCTGGGCCCGGCTGGAAGCGAAGGCCTCTGTGACGGACGGCGGGACGCGAGCCGTCCACAGCTGACCCACGGGCCCGTGCGGCCCTTTAGTCTGGTGCCCGTACCGAACGGAAAGGGACGGCATGTACGGCTGGATCTGGCGGCATCTGCCGGGCAACGCATGGGTGAGGGCCTTCATCTCACTCGTGCTGCTCCTCGCGGTCGTCTACGTGCTGTTCCAGTACGTCTTCCCGTGGGCGGAGCCGCTGCTGCCGTTCGGCGATGTGACGGTGGACGGCGACGGCGCCGGAGCGGGAACGGCAGGAGCGGACAAGTGAGCGCGCGCATTCTCGTCGTGGACAACTACGACAGCTTCGTCTTCAACCTCGTCCAGTATCTGTACCAGCTGGGCGCCGAGTGCGAGGTCGTGCGCAACGACGAGGTGGCCCTCGCCCATGCGCAGGACGGCTTCGACGGTGTGCTGCTCTCCCCCGGCCCGGGCGCGCCCGAGCAGGCGGGCGTCTGCATCGACATGGTGCGGCACTGCGCCGGGACGGGTGTCCCCGTCTTCGGGGTCTGCCTGGGAATGCAGTCGATGGCCGTGGCGTACGGAGGGGTGGTGGACCGCGCCCCCGAACTGCTGCACGGCAAGACGTCGTCCGTCACCCACGAGGGCAAGGGCGTGTTCGCCGGGCTGCCCTCGCCCTTCACCGCGACCCGCTACCACTCGCTGGCCGCGGAGCCGGGCGACCTGCCGGCCGAGCTGGAGGTCACGGCCTGGACCGCGGACGGCATAATCATGGGCCTGCGCCACCGTGAAAAGGCCGTGGAGGGTGTGCAGTTCCACCCCGAGTCGGTGCTGACCGAGCACGGCCATCTGATGCTCGCCAACTGGCTCGAGCAGTGCGGCGACACCGGGGCGGTCGGCCGTTCGGCGGGTCTGGCACCGGTGGTGGGCAAGGCTGTGGCGTGAACGCGATGCGCCCCGGGCACGGACAGGAGCATGGGCGCGAGCGTGAATTCGACCCGTTGGCGGACCCGTTGACGGACCCTCTGCCGGGCCCGCCGGCGGACCCCGTGCCGGGACCCTCGGCGACGGAGGCGGCGGGCAGCGGACGGGGCGGCCACGGCGCCGCCGAGGGCGCCCAGGGCTCGCCGTGGTTCCGTGCGGCGAGCATCCCGGCACAGCAGGAGCCGCCCCCGCAGGAGTGGTACGACCCCGAGGGCTTCCAGCGCGACTGGTACGGGCAGCCGCGGCAGGCGCCTCAGGGACCTGCGTCCGGCGACCAGGGGCAGGGCGGATACGACGGCTCCCGGGGGGCCGGGACGCACGCGGCCTTCGGCGTCACCGCCGGTGCGGCGGCTGAACCCGCGGCCGGAAGCACGCCGCCGTACACGGAACGGCCCACGCCCCCGGGCCGGCACCGGGGCGTGCCCGGCCCGCGCGCCGCCGGCTCCGCGCCCGACGACACGGCCGTGCTCGACGCCGTACCGGACGCCGCCGTGCCCGGTGGAGCGGGCGGGTCCGACGACGAGACGATGGCGCTGCGCACCGCCGAGGCGCACCCTGCCGCCGGGGAGGCGTATCCGGGGCCCTCCGGCCCGGGGAGGGCCGAGCGGCGCAGGGCGGCCAAGGGCAGGGGCCGTCGGCGGGCCGGCCCGGCGGCGGGAGCGCCGCCCCCGGTGTCCGGGACGGGCCCGGGCGGGCGGCCGCTGTCCCGTGTGGAGGCCCGGCGGCTGGTGCGGGCGCAGAAGGACAGCCCGGCCGTCATCGCGAGCCGTGCCCTCGGGGAGCTGTTCATCACCTGCGGCGTGCTGATGCTGCTGTTCGTCACCTATCAGCTCTGGTGGACGAACGTGCTCGCCAACCAGCAGGCCGACAAGGAGGCCAGCAAGATCCAGGAGAGCTGGGCCGACGGACGCGACCCGGGGCAGTTCGAGCCGGGCCAGGGCTTCGCGATCATGTACATCCCGAAGCTGGACGTGGTCGTCCCGATCGCCGAAGGAATCGACAAGCACAAGGTGCTCGACCGCGGGCTGGTCGGCCACTATGCCGAGGGCGCCCTGAAGACGGCCATGCCCGCGGACAAGACGGGCAACTTCGCGGTCGCGGGCCACCGCAACACCCATGGGGAGCCGTTCCGCTATGTCAACCGTCTCAAGCCGGGAGATCCGATCGTCGTCGAGACGCGGGACGCGTACTACACCTATGAGATGGCCAGCATCCTTCCGCAGACCTCCCCGGCGAACGTGGCCGTGATCAGCCCGGTGCCGCCGGGCTCGGGCTTCACCGGGCCGGGCCGCTACATCACGCTGACCACCTGCACGCCCGAGTTCACGAGTACCTATCGAATGATCGTGTGGGGCAAGATGGTCGAGGAACGGCCGCGCAGCAAGGGCAAACCGGACGCGCTCGTCGGCTGAGATCTCGCAAGCGTCAAGCTCAAGCGTCAAACGAACGTCAACACGGAGACGGGAAACGGGTGCAGTGGCACGTGCACGAAGCCGGATCGCCGGCGTCATCAGCGTCTTCGGAGAGTTGCTGATCACGGCCGGCGCGGTGCTGGGGCTCTTCGTCGTCTACTCGCTGTGGTGGACGAACGTGCTCGCCGACCGGGAGGCGGCCAAACAGGGCGACCAGGTACGCGAGGACTGGGCGAGCAGTCAGCCGGGCGAGCCCATCGGGCTGGACACCAAGGGCGGCATCGGCTTCCTCCATGTCCCGGCGATGGGCAAAGGCGAGGTGCTGGTGAAGGAGGGCACGGAGCCCGAGGAGCTCAACAACGGCATCGCGGGCTACTACACGGACCCGGTCGAGTCCGCCCTCCCCTGGGACAAGCAGGGCAACTTCACCCTCGCCGCACACCGTGACGGCCACGGGGCGAAGTTCCACAACATCCACAAGCTGAAGGACGGCGACCCGATCGTCTTCGAGACCAAGGACACCTGGTACGTCTACAAGGTCTACGAGACTCTCCCGGAGACCTCCAAGTTCAATGTGGACGTGCTCCAGCCGGTCCCCAAGGAGTCGGGCAAGACCGGGCCGGGCCGCTACATCACGCTGACGACCTGCACTCCGATGTACACCTCGGACTACCGCTACATCGTGTGGGGCGAGCTGGACCGCACGGAGAAGGTCGACGCGAAGCGCACCCCGCCGGCGGAGCTGCGCTGATTGTCCGGGGGCCGAAGGCCCCCGGACCCCCGTCCTGGACTCCCCCGCCGCCTGACCGGACTCCGTCCGCAGCCCCCGGAGGCGCCTCGGGGGTGTCCCCTGCGGAGGCGCCTCGGGCGGGCCGGGAACGGCCCGCCCGGGACTCTCGTCAGCCGTCGTCGCCGCGGAAGCCTCCGATGAAGCCTCCGCCGTCGCCTCCGCCGTTTCCGTTGCCGCCGTTGCCGCCGTCGGCGCCGCCGATCGTCCGGACCTTCACCGTGGTGGTGGCCGGGTCCACCGGAGTGCCGGGCTGCGGGTCCGAGCGGACCACCAGGGCGTTGCCGTCCTGCGAGCTGCCCTGCTCGAACTGGATGGTCGTGAAGCCGGCCTGGCCCAGCATCTGCTTGGCCTGGTCGACGGTCTTGCCCACGATCTGCGGGACCGGGACCTGCTGGGTCTGCGGGCCCTTGGAGACCTGGAGGGTCACCTTGCTGCCCTTGGGAGCGCTGGAGTTGCCGGTCGGGTTCTGCGAGATGACCTGGCCGGCCGGCTCGTCCGAGTCGACGTCGACCCGCTCCACCTCGAACTGCAGCTTGGTGAGCTGGTCGTTGGCGGCCGCGAACTGCCTGCCCACGACGTCGGGCACATTGCGGTTGGCCTGCTTGGCCACCGTCAGTGTGATCTTGGTGCCCTTCTCGGCCTTCGTCGTGCCCTTCGGGTCCTGCTTGAGGACCGTGCCCGGGTCCTCTTCGCCGTTCTCCACCTGGACGACGTCGACCTTGAAGTTCTTGCCCTCCAGGAGCTCCTTCGCGCGTTCCACGTCCTTGTCGACGACGTCCGGGACCTCGACCAGCGGCGCGCCCTCGGAGACGACGACCTGGACGGTCTCGCCCTCCTGCATGGACCCGCTCTCCGGGTCCTGGCTGCAGATGGTCTCCTTGGGCTGATCGCAGCGGTCCGTGCCGGACTGGGCCACGTTGACGCGGGCGTTCTCCGCACGGTCCTGGGCCTCCTGGAGGGTGAGGCCGACCAGCGACGGCACATTGACCTCGCCGCCGCCCTTCTCCTGGCCGAAGACCTCCCGGCCGATCAGTATCGCGCCGACGAGCACCAGAATGCCCGCGAGGACCAGCAGCACCGTGGAGGTGTGGGACTTGCGCCGCCCGCCGCCCGCGCCGCGGCGGTCCTGACGGTCGTCGTACCCGCCGAAGCCGCCGTCGTCCGGGTTCATCGGCGGAAGCATGGAGGTCTGGCCGGCCGCCGGGTCGGCCTGGCGCAGCGCCGCGGTCGGCTGGTCCTCGGGGGCGTACCCGCCGCCGTAGCCGACCGAACCCAGAGCGGCCGTCGCCGCGACCGGCTGGCCGTCCAGACACGCCTCGATGTCCGCGCGCATCTCGTCGGCGGACTGATAGCGGTAGTCCGGGTCCTTGACCAGGGCTTTCAGCACGATCGCGTCCATGGCGGGCGTGATCTCGGGGTCGAAGGCGCTGGGCGGCTGCGGCTCCTCCCGGACGTGCTGGTAGGCCACCGCGACCGGGGAGTCCCCGACGAAGGGCGGACGCACGGTGAGCAGCTCGTACAGCAGGCAGCCGGTGGAGTACAGATCCGAGCGGGCGTCGACCGTCTCACCCTTGGCCTGCTCCGGGGAGAGGTACTGGGCGGTGCCGATCACGGCCGCGGTCTGCGTCATGGTCATGCCGGAGTCGCCCATGGCGCGGGCGATGCCAAAGTCCATGACCTTGACCTGCCCGGTGCGGGTCAGCATCACGTTGGCCGGCTTGATGTCGCGGTGCACGATGCCGTTGCGGTGCGAGTACTCCAGTGCCTGGAGGATGCCGGTGGTCATCTCCAGGGTGCGCTCCGGCAGCAGCTTGCGCCCGGAGTGCAGCAGCTCACGCAAGGTGGAGCCGTCCACGTACTCCATGACGATGTACGGGATCGAGACCCCGGAGCCCCCGCCGGAGGAGCTGTCGTACACCATGTCCTCGCCGGTGTCGTAGACAGCGACGATCGCCGGATGGTTGAGCGAGGCGGCGGACTGGGCCTCACGGCGGAACCGGGCCTGGAAGGACGGGTCCCGGGCCAGGTCGGCCCGCAGCGTCTTCACGGCGACGGTGCGGCCGAGCCGGGTGTCGTGGGCGAGATAGACCTCCGCCATGCCACCACGGCCGAGCACCGAGCCCAGTTCATACCGGCCGCCGAGGCGACGCGGCTCTTCCATACTGTTCCAGCCCTCTCCGTCAGTCCCGACCGCACCCGCGTGTGGTCCGGCGGTGTGCTGTTCGCGCATACGGTACCGGGCGTGTCGCTTCTGATCGGCCGTCGGCCGTCAGCTGATACCCGACCGGTATCGCAAAGCGCAGGTATAGCCGCCGCGCGTGATCTGCATCACTCTGCCATGCCATGGCGTTGCGTCCGTGTCACTTCTTGCCGTCGAGGACCGCCTGCATCACGGCCTTGGCGATCGGCGCGGCGAGACCGCCGCCGCTGATGTCGTCGCGTGCGGTCCCCTGCGAGTCCTCCACGACCACCGCGACCGCGACCGGCGAACCGCTGTCGGTCTTGGCGTACGAGATGAACCAGGCGTACGGGCGCTTCTTGTTGCCCACGCCGTGCTGCGCGGTGCCGGTCTTTCCGCCGACGGTGACGCCGTCGATCGCCGCGTTGCCGCCGGTGCCCTTGGTGACGACGTTCTCCATCATCTCCTGGACGAGCTGAGCCGTCTTCGCGGAGATGGGCCGGCTCATCTCCTGCGGCTCGTTCTTCTTGATGACGTCCAGGTTGGGCGCCTCCAGCTTGTCGATCATGTACGGCTGCATCAGCTTGCCGTCGTTGGCGATCGCCGCGGTGACCATGGCCATCTGCAAGGGCGTGGTGGCGGTGTTGAACTGGCCGATCGCCGACTGCGCGTTGCCCGGCCGGTCCATCTTCTTGTCGTAGACGGAGGCGGCGGCGCGCACCGGGGTGTCGACCTTGGGGTTGTTGAAGCCGAACTTCTCCGCGTACTGCACCATCTTGTCCCGCGTCACCTCGTCGCCCAGCTTGGCGAAGACCGAGTTGCAGGAGACCTCCATGGCGCGGTTCAGGGTGGCGTTCTCACAGCCCCGCGCATGGTTGACCATCTCGGTGCGGGTGTTGGGCAGGATGTACGGGTCGGGGGTGTCCGTCGGCGCGTTGATGTCGTCGACGAGGCCTTCCTCGATCGCCGCGGCCGCGGTGACCACCTTGAAGGTGGAGCCGGGCGGGTAGATCTCACGCAGCGCGCGGTTCAGCTTCGGCTTGTCCGGGTCCTCCTCCAGCGCCTGCCAGGCCTTGGCGTCCTCGTTGCCGTACCCGGCGAAGGACGACGGGTCGTACGACGGCGTGGACGCCAGCGCCAGGATCTTCCCCGTCTGCGGGTCGATCGCGGCGACCGCGCCCTTCTTGTCGCCCAGCCCCTCGTACGCGGCCTTCTGCGCGGCCCCGCTGAGGGTGGTGACGACATTGCCGCCGCGCTTCTCGTCGCCGGTGAACATCGCCATCGTGCGGTCGAAGAACAGCTGGTCCGAGTTGCCGCTGAGGATGCCGTCCTCGAGCTTCTCGATCTGGTTGGCGTCGAAGGCCTGCGAGGCGTACCCGGTCACCGGCGCCCACATGGGGCCGTTGACATAGGTGCGCTTGTATGTGAAGTCCGTGTCGTCGGTCTCGACGGACCCGGTGATGGGCTTGCCGTCGACGATGATGTTGCCGCGCTCGTGCGCGTACCGCTCGATCTGGACGCGACGGTTTCGGTCGTGGGTGTTGAGGGAGTCCGCCTCCACGTACTGCAGCCAGTTGGTGCGCACGAGCAGGGCGAGGACCAGGAGTCCGCAGAAGATCGCGATCCGGCGCAGGGGCTTGTTCACGGTCGGACCACCTGGGTCATCTCGACGTCGGGGGAGGCGGGTGCGGGTGCGGGGCGGCGGGCGGTGTCGCTGATGCGGATCAGAATCGCGATCAGCGCCCAGTTCGCGAGCACCGAGGAGCCACCGTAGGCGACGAACGGCATCGTCATGCCCGTCAGCGGGATGAGGCCCATCACACCGCCGGCCACCACGAACACCTGGATCGCGAAGGCGCCGGAGAGGCCGACGGCCAGCAGCTTGCCGAACGGGTCACGGGCGGCCAGGGCGGTGCGCACACCCCGCTCGACGATCAGTCCGTAGATCAACAGGACCGCCATCATTCCGGCGAGGCCCAGCTCTTCGCCGAAGGTGGAGAGGATGAAGTCGGAGTTGGCCGCGAAGCCGATCAGGTCCGAGTTTCCCTGGCCGAGGCCGGTGCCCAGGGTGCCGCCGGAGCCGAAGGACATCAGGGCCTGTCCGATCTGCTCGCTCTGCCGCCAGGTCTCGTCCGCGAAGGGGTTCAGCCAGAACTCCACACGCTGCTGGACGTGCGGCTCAAAGCTGGCGACGCCGACCGCGCCGGCAGCGGACATCAGCAGACCGAAAACGATCCAGCTGGTCCGCTCGGTGGCGACGTACAGCATGATCACGAAGAGGCCGAAGAACAGCAGCGAGGTGCCGAGGTCGGTCTCGAAGACCAGGACCAGGATGGACATCGCCCACACCGCGAGGATCGGCCCGAGATCGCGTCCGCGCGGCAGATAGAGACCCATGAAACGGCGGCTGGCCAGGGCCAGCGCATCCCGTTTCACCATCAGGTAGCCGGAGAAGAAGACCGCGATGATGATCTTGGCGAACTCGCCGGGCTGGATGGAGAACGGGCCGAGGCTGATCCAGATCTTCGCGCCGTTCACGGCGGGGAAGAACATCGGCAGGATCAGCAGCACCAGCGCCGCGGCCATCGAGATATACGTGTAGCGCTGCAGGATCCGGTGGTCCTTGAGCAGCATCAGCACCGCGACGAACAGCGCGATGCCGATCGCGGAGTACATCAGCTGCTTGGGGGCGTCTGGGCTGAAGCTGTCGAAGAGGATCTCCGAGCGCCGGATGAGCCTGGGCGACTGGTCGAGCCGCCAGATGACCACCAGTCCGAGGCCGTTGAGCAGCGCCGCCAGCGGCAGCAGCAGCGGATCGGCGTACCTGGCGAACCTGCGCACCGCCAGATGGGCCACGCCGGCGAGCAGCCCGAGCCCGAGGCCGTAGCCCAGCATGCCCGGGGGCAGTTCGCCGTCGAGGGCGAGTCCGACGTTGGCGTAGGCGAACACCGGGATGACGACGGCGAAGACCAGCAGCGCCAGTTCGGTGTTGCGACGGCTCGGCGCGTCGATCGCGCCGATGGTGGTCGTGTTGGTGACAACGCTCATGGTGGAGAAGGGCCCCCTACGGCTGGTTACTGCTTACCGCAGTTCGAGGCCAGGTCCCGTTCCTTCTCCGTCAGGCCGGGGCCGGGAGAGGGAGAGGCTGCGGTGGCGGTCGGCTTGGATGTGGCGTTCTGGGCGTTCGAGGCATTGGACGCGCCGGCCGCTCCGCCGGTTTCATCCGCGCCCTGGGTCGGCGAGCCGGTCGGGGACGGGGAGGCGCCGGGCGGCGGGGTGCTCGCGTTCTCCGTGGCCTCGCGCCGCTCCTCGACCTGCTTGCAGACGGCCGCCTGCTCCTGCAGCTCCTGGACCTTGGCCTGCGCCTTGCCGAGGCTGTCCTCGGCGATCGTCGCCTGGACCTGCTTGCGCTGGTAGGGCGGGAGGTACTTGAGTTCGATGTCGGGATGGTCCTTGTGGACCTTCGACAGCGAGATCCAGGCGAGATCCTGGCTGATGCCCCGGTACAGCGCGATGTGTTCGTCCTTGGCGCCGACGTAGTACTGGGTCTGGGTCCAGCGGTAGCCGCCGTACAGTCCGCCGCCGAGCACCGCCAGGGCGAGCACAAGGTAGAAGGATCTCCTGAGCCACCTGCCGCCGCCGCGGCGGCGGCGGGGCTTGCCCGGGCCGTCGTCCGTGTACGAGGGGAAGGCGCCGTCCTCGGGCGGCATGCCCGCATACCCCTCGCCGCTGCCGGGCGGTCCGAAGCCGCCGGAGGACTGCTGGGGCATGGGGCGGCCCAGGCCCGCGGCGCGTCCCGCGGGCGTCTGCATCGCCGCGCCGTCGCCGAGCGGCGGAGGGTTCTCCGCCACCGCGCCGACCACGACGGGGGCGTCGCTCAGCTGCCCGGCCAGGGTGTCGCCGCCGTCGACGTCGAGGACATCGGCGACGATCACGGTGATGTTGTCCGGGCCGCCGCCGCGCAGCGCGAGCTGGATCAGGGCCTGCACGGTCTCCTGCGGGCCCTGGTAGCTGGCCAGGGCCTCCTCCATCGTCCCGTGGGAGACAACTCCGGACAGCCCGTCCGAGCAGATCAGATAGCGGTCGCCGGCGCGGACCTCGCGGATCGAGAGATCGGGTTCGACATGGTCGCCGCTGCCCAGCGCGCGCATCAGCAGGGAGCGCTGCGGATGGGTGGTGGCCTCTTCCTCGGTGATCCGTCCCTCGTCGACGAGCCGCTGCACCCAGGTGTGGTCCTGGGTGATCTGGGTGAGCAGGCCGTCGCGCAGCAGATAGGCGCGGGAGTCGCCGACGTGGACCAGGCCGAGCCGCTGGCCGGTCCACAGCAGCGCGGTCAGCGTGGTGCCCATGCCTTCGAGCTGCGGATCCTCCTCGACCATCTCGCGGAGCTGATCGTTGGCCCGCTGCACGGCCGTGCCGAGGGAGGTGAGGAGGTCGGAGCCGGGGACGTCGTCGTCGAGCTGGACCAGGGTGGAGATCACCTCGGAGGAGGCGACCTCGCCGGCGGCCTGGCCGCCCATGCCGTCGGCGATGGCCAGCAGGCGGGGGCCGGCATAGCCGGAGTCCTCGTTGCCCTCCCGGATCATGCCCTTGTGCGATCCGGCGGCGAAGCGCAGGGACAGACTCATGCGCACCTGCCCTGTCGACGCCGCCTCGGGGTACAGCCGGTCTCGAGCCACACTGCCCACCCTCCGGTCGGGAGCCGGCCCCGGCCGTCCGCCGGGGCCGTCGCGCAGCTCGCCGTACGGGCCGCCGCGGCTCGCTCGCTCCGCTCGCGCTCATTCATGATGCAGCACTACTTCCGCAGCTCGATGACGGTCTTGCCGATGCGGATCGGCGCGCCCAGCGGAATCGGGGTCGGGGTGGTAAGCCGGGCCCGGTCGAGATAGGTGCCGTTGGTGGACCCGAGGTCCTCGACGATCCACTGGCCGTCACGGTCCGGGTAGATCCTGGCATGCCTGCTGGAGGCGTAGTCGTCGTCCAGCACGATCGTCGAGTCGTGCGCCCGGCCAAGCGTGATGGTCTGGCCCTGCAGCGCCACCGTGGTGCCGGTGAGGGTGCCCTCGGAGACGACCAGCTTGGTCGGGGCGCCACGGCGCTGCCGGCCGCCGCCCGACTGCTGTCGCTGCGGCGGCGGGGTGGCGGACTGGCGCTGCTGCGGGCGGTTCTCCGCGCCCCGGCGCGAGCCGCGCTGTGTGACGCGTGTGCCGAACAGATCACTGCGGATGACCTGGACGGCCACGATGACGAACAGCCACAGAACGGCCAGGAAACCCAGCCGCATGACCGTCAGGGTCAGCTCTGACATTGCCCCCGCTTCACCCTTCGGCTTGCCGGTAAACGATGGTGGTGCTGCCCACGACGATCCGCGAGCCGTCGCGGAGCGTAGCGCGGGTGGTGTGCTGCCCGTCTACCACGATGCCGTTGGTAGACCCGAGATCCTGGATCGTCGAGGGCGTTCCGGTCCGGATCTCGCAGTGCCGGCGCGATACGCCGGGGTCGTCGATCCGCACATCGGCGTCGGTGCTGCGGCCCAGCACCAGCGTCGGGCGGGAGATCTGATGGCGGGTGCCGTTGATCTCGATCCAGCGTCGTACAGGTGCACCCGCGTGTGCGCCCGGCAGCGGGCCGGGGCCGCGGCCGGCGGCATGTCCGCCGGGCGGCGGGGCCGCGGGCATGGGCGGGGCGGGGCTCGCGGCCGGGTAGCCGTAGCCGCCGCGG